>NZ_CP137549.1:3100000-3450000 GCF_033335955.1 Streptomyces sp. N50 | reverse complement strand
CTGCTCTTCGGGGCGTGGAAAGCTGATCAGGAGTGGCGACAGGGCCGGGCACGCTGTTGGGTGTCTGAGGGAATGAACTTCCTTCAGTGCCGACCCCGGTAAAACATCGCGTGAGTGGTGTGTGACGGGTGGTTGGTCGTTGTTTGAGAACTGCACAGTGGACGCGAGCATCTGTGGCCAAGTTTTTAAGGGCGCACGGTGGATGCCTTGGCACCAGGAACCGATGAAGGACGTGGGAGGCCACGATAGTCCCCGGGGAGTCGTCAACCAGGCTTTGATCCGGGGGTTTCCGAATGGGGAAACCCGGCAGTCGTCATGGGCTGTCACCCTTGCCTGAACACATAGGGCAAGTGGAGGGAACGCGGGGAAGTGAAACATCTCAGTACCCGCAGGAAGAGAAAACAACCGTGATTCCGGGAGTAGTGGCGAGCGAAACCGGATGAGGCCAAACCGTATGCGTGTGAGACCCGGCAGGGGTTGCGTATACGGGGTTGTGGGATCTCTCTTCTGTCGTCTGCCGGCGACAGGACGAGTCAGAAACCGTTGATGTAGGCGAAGGACATGCGAAAGGTCCGGCGTAGAGGGTAAGACCCCCGTAGTCGAAACGTCAACGGCTCGTTTGAGAGACACCCAAGTAGCACGGGGCCCGAGAAATCCCGTGTGAATCTGGCGGGACCACCCGCTAAGCCTAAATATTCCCTGGTGACCGATAGCGGATAGTACCGTGAGGGAATGGTGAAAAGTACCGCGGGAGCGGAGTGAAATAGTACCTGAAACCGTGTGCCTACAAGCCGTGGGAGCGTCGCGCATCAAGTTTACTTGGTGCGTCGTGACTGCGTGCCTTTTGAAGAATGAGCCTGCGAGTTTGCGGTGTGTTGCGAGGTTAACCCGTGTGGGGAAGCCGTAGCGAAAGCGAGTCCGAACAGGGCGATATAGTAGCGCGCTCAAGACCCGAAGCGGAGTGATCTAGCCATGGGCAGGTTGAAGCGGAGGTAAGACTTCGTGGAGGACCGAACCCACCAGGGTTGAAAACCTGGGGGATGACCTGTGGTTAGGGGTGAAAGGCCAATCAAACTCCGTGATAGCTGGTTCTCCCCGAAATGCATTTAGGTGCAGCGTCGTGTGTTTCTTGCCGGAGGTAGAGCACTGGATAGGCGATGGGCCCTACCGGGTTACTGACCTTAGCCAAACTCCGAATGCCGGTAAGTGAGAGCACGGCAGTGAGACTGTGGGGGATAAGCTCCATGGTCGAGAGGGAAACAGCCCAGAGCATCGACTAAGGCCCCTAAGCGTACGCTAAGTGGGAAAGGATGTGGAGTCGCAGAGACAACCAGGAGGTTGGCTTAGAAGCAGCCACCCTTGAAAGAGTGCGTAATAGCTCACTGGTCTAGTGATTCCGCGCCGACAATGTAGCGGGGCTCAAGCGTACCGCCGAAGTCGTGTCATTCCAGCAATTAAGCCCCAACGGGTGCTGGGATGGGTAGGGGAGCGTCGTGTGCCGGGTGAAGCCGCAGCGGAAGCTAGTGGTGGACGGTTCACGAGTGAGAATGCAGGCATGAGTAGCGATACACACGTGAGAAACGTGTGCGCCGATTGACTAAGGGTTCCTGGGTCAAGCTGATCTGCCCAGGGTAAGTCGGGACCTAAGGCGAGGCCGACAGGCGTAGTCGATGGATAACCGGTTGATATTCCGGTACCCGCTGTGAAGCGTCAAACATCGAGCATCGTGATGCTAAGGCCGTGAAGCCGTTCCGGACCCTTCGGGGAATGGAAAGTGGTGGAGCCGCCGGCCCAAGCGGTTAGTAGGTGAGTGATGGGGTGACGCAGGAAGGTAGTCCATCCCGGGCGGTGGTTGTCCCGGGGTAAGGGTGTAGGACGTGGTCTAGGCAAATCCGGATCACACATAGTCTGAGACCTGATGCCGAGCCGATTGTGGTGAAGTGGATGATCCTATGCTGTCGAGAAAAGCCTCTAGCGAGTTTCATGGCGGCCCGTACCCTAAACCGACTCAGGTGGTCAGGTAGAGAATACCGAGGCGTTCGGGTGAACTATGGTTAAGGAACTCGGCAAAATGCCCCCGTAACTTCGGGAGAAGGGGGGCCATCACCGGTGAGAGGATTTACTCCTTGAGCTGGGGGTGGCCGCAGAGACCAGCGAGAAGCGACTGTTTACTAAAAACACAGGTCCGTGCGAAGCCGTAAGGCGATGTATACGGACTGACGCCTGCCCGGTGCTGGAACGTTAAGGGGACCGGTTAGTCACTCTTCGGGGTGGCGAAGCTGAGAACTTAAGCGCCAGTAAACGGCGGTGGTAACTATAACCATCCTAAGGTAGCGAAATTCCTTGTCGGGTAAGTTCCGACCTGCACGAATGGCGTAACGACTTCTCGACTGTCTCAACCATAGGCCCGGTGAAATTGCACTACGAGTAAAGATGCTCGTTTCGCGCAGCAGGACGGAAAGACCCCGGGACCTTTACTACAGTTTGATATTGGTGTTCGGTTCGGCTTGTGTAGGATAGCTGGGAGACTTTGAAGCTCACACGCCAGTGTGGGTGGAGTCGTCGTTGAAATACCAGTCTGGTCGTGCTGGATGTCTAACCTGGGTCCGTGATCCGGATCAGGGACAGTGTCTGATGGGTAGTTTAACTGGGGCGGTTGCCTCCTAAAGAGTAACGGAGGCGCCCAAAGGTTCCCTCAGCCTGGTTGGCAATCAGGTGTTGAGTGTAAGTGCACAAGGGAGCTTGACTGTGAGACCGACGGGTCGAGCAGGGACGAAAGTCGGGACTAGTGATCCGGCGGTGGCTTGTGGAAGCGCCGTCGCTCAACGGATAAAAGGTACCCCGGGGATAACAGGCTGATCTTCCCCAAGAGTCCATATCGACGGGATGGTTTGGCACCTCGATGTCGGCTCGTCGCATCCTGGGGCTGGAGTCGGTCCCAAGGGTTGGGCTGTTCGCCCATTAAAGCGGTACGCGAGCTGGGTTTAGAACGTCGTGAGACAGTTCGGTCCCTATCCGCTGCGCGCGCAGGAACATTGAGAAGGGCTGTCCCTAGTACGAGAGGACCGGGACGGACGAACCTCTGGTGTGCCAGTTGTTCTGCCAAGGGCATGGCTGGTTGGCTACGTTCGGGAGGGATAACCGCTGAAAGCATCTAAGCGGGAAGCCTGCTTCGAGATGAGTGTTCCCACCCCCTTTGAGGGGTTAAGGCTCCCAGTAGACGACTGGGTTGATAGGCCGGATCTGGAAGCCCAGTAATGGGTGGAGGTGACCGGTACTAATAGGCCGAGGGCTTGTCCTCAGTTGCTCGCGTCCACTGTGTTGGTTCTGAAACCACGAACAACCCCATGCCCGGGGCCACCGGGTGTGGTGCGGTTGTCTGTTTCATAGTGTTTCGGTGGTCATAGCGTGAGGGAAACGCCCGGTTACATTCCGAACCCGGAAGCTAAGCCTTACAGCGCCGATGGTACTGCAGGGGGGACCCTGTGGGAGAGTAGGACGCCGCCGAACAAATATTGCGAAAACCCCCGTACCGTTAATTCGGTACGGGGGTTTTCTGCGTTTAAGGGCTCCTGAATTCTGTAAAGGGCTCTACTTTTTCAAGCAGGGCCCGCTGTCTTACAGACGGCCCGCGCTCTTGAGGGCCAGATATGCGTCCGCGAGTGCCGGCGCGAGATCGTCCGGTGTTGCGTCGACGATGGTGACGCCGGCTCGGCGGAGTTTTGCCGCGGTGCGGTCCCGTTCGGTCTGGGCACGTGCCGCGGCCGCCGCCTCGTAGACCGCCTCCGTGTTGCCACGGGCCGTGGCCATGCGGGCGATGTGGGGATCTGCCACGGATGCCACCAGAACCGTATGGCGCTGGGTGAGTTGGGTGAGGACGGGGAGCAGGCCCTCCTCGACCGGGGCCGTGTCGAGGCTTGTCAGAAGGACGATCAGGGAGCGGCGGGGTGCCGTGCGGATCGCGGTGGCTGCCAGGGCTCGGGCGTCTGTTTCGACGAGTTCGGGTTCGAGTGTTGCCATCGCGTTGACCAGTGACGGGAGCACGTCACGGGCCGTGCGGCCCTGGACGAGGGCGCGGACCCGGCGGTCGTAGGCGAGGAGGTCCACGCGGTCGCCGGCGCGGGATGCCAGGGCTGCGAGGAGCAGGGCGGCGTCCATGGAGGCGTCGAGGCGGGGTGCGTCGCCGACGCGGCCCGCTGAGGTGCGGCCGGTGTCGAGGACCAGGAGGATGTGGCGGTCGCGTTCCGGGCGCCAGGTGCGTACCGCGACCGTCGTTTGCCGGGCGGTGGCGCGCCAGTCGATGGAGCGGGTGTCGTCACCGGGGACGTACTCGCGCAGGCTGTCGAATTCCGTGCCTTCGCCGCGGGTCAGGACGCTGGTGCGGCCGTCGAGCTCGCGCAGGCGGGCCAGTTTCGAGGGGAGGTGCTTGCGGCTGGTGAATGGAGGCAGGACGCGGACCGCCCAGGGGACCGTGTGGGTGCCTTGGCGGGTAAGGAGGCCGAGGGGGCCGTAGGAACGGATTGTCACTCGGTCTGCGTGGCGGTCGCCGCGGCGGGTGGGGCGTAGGCGGGTGGTGAGGCGGCGGCGTTCGCCGGGTGGGACCGTCAGGCGGTGGCGGGACGCGGCGAATTCGGTGCCTGGGAGCCAGCTGCTGGGGGGCCAGGCGTCGCGGATGCGGGCGCGGAGTGGGCGGCGGGACGGGTTGGTGACCGTCAGGGTCACGTCGGCGGATTCGCCCAGGCGTACGGAGGTGTCGCCCGAGCGGGTGAGGCTCAGGTGGCGTACCGGGGCGGCCAGGGCGAAGTCGCAGGCGCAGGCCACCGCCAGGGGGGCGTTGACGGCGAGGATGCCCGTCCAGCTGGGTTCCCAGATGCCTACGGGGAGGGAGCCCAGGGCTGCGAGGAGGGCGGCGCGTCCGGTGAGAGCCATCAGCGGGGGACCGGGACGTGGGCGAGGATCGCGTTGATGACCGAGTCCGCCGTCACGCCCTCCATCTCGGCCTCGGGGCGCAGTTGCACGCGGTGGCGGAGGGTGGGGAGCGCCAGGGCCTTCACGTCGTCCGGGATGACGTAGTCGCGGCCAGTGAGCCACGCCCACGCGCGCGAGGTGGCCAGGAGGGCGGTGGCGCCGCGCGGGGACACGCCGAGGGTGAGGGACGGCGATTCGCGGGTGGCGCGGCAGATGTCGACTACGTAGGCGGTGATTTCGGGGGAGATTGTTGTTTTGGCGACCGCCGCGCGGGCTGCTTCGAGATCGGCCGCGTTCGCTACGGGGCGCAGGCCGGCGGCGTGCAGGTCGCGCGGGTTGAAGCCCTCGGCGTGGCGGGTGAGGACGTCGATCTCGTCCTGGCGGGAGGGGAGAGGGATCGTCAGTTTGAGGAGGAAGCGGTCGAGTTGGGCCTCGGGGAGGGGGTACGTGCCCTCGTACTCGACGGGGTTCTGCGTCGCGGCGACCAGGAACGGGTCGGGGAGCGGGCGCGGGGTGCCGTCGACCGTGACCTGGCGTTCCTCCATGGCTTCAAGGAGGGACGACTGGGTCTTCGGAGGGGTGCGGTTGATCTCGTCCGCGAGGAGCAGGTTGGTGAAGACCGGGCCGGGCTGGAAGCGGAACTCGGCGGAGCGCGTGTCGTAGACCAGGGAGCCGGTGACGTCGCTCGGCATCAGGTCCGGGGTGAACTGGATGCGCTTGGTATCGAGTTCGAGCGCGGATGCGAGGGCGCGGACGAGCAACGTTTTGGCTACTCCAGGGACTCCTTCTAGGAGAACGTGTCCGCGGCAGAGGAGGGCGACGACGAGGCCGGTCACGGCGGGGTCCTGGCCGACCACGGCTTTGGCGATCTCGGCTCGCAGGGATTCGAGGGAGGCCCGGGCGGCGTCCGGATTCCCCGTGGTCCCGGCGTTGTCAGTGGTCGGGTCCATCATGAACGGCGTACCTCTCTTTCGAGGGCGTCGAGTTGGTCGGCAAGTGCGATGAGGGCCGCGTCGTCGCTGGGCGGCGGGCCGAAGAGGAGGGCGTGCAGGGTCTGTCCGTCGCCGTGGAGGTGGGCGGAGAGCGCGGGGAGCAGGGCTTCGGGCGCGTGCGCCTGGGAGACGGGGACGCCGACGAGGGGGGCGAGGCGGGTGCGGGTGGTGGAGCGCAGGGCGTTGGCCGCGCGGTCGCGGGCGTTGGCCTTGCGGTAGAGGCGGGCGCGGCCTTCGACGGTCTCGGAGGCGCGGATCGCCACGGGGAGTTTCTCGGGCACCAGGGGGCCCAGTCGGCGTGCCCGCCACAGGGCGGCCACGGCTGCGGCGATGAACAACTGCAGGGTGCCCCAGAGCCAGCCCGAGGGGAGCAGGTCGAAGAAGCTCTGGCTGCCGGAGTCGGTGGCCGAGGTGTCGGACAGCGAGGGGAGGTACCAGACCAGATGGGGGCGGGAGCCGAGGAGTTGGAGGGCGAGCGAGGCGTTGCCCTGCTTGTCGAGACGCTTGTTGAGGAGGATGTCGGGCGAGCCGATGACGACGGTGTCGCCGCTCCCGGAGGCGTCCGGCAGCCGGAGCAGGGTCGGTCGGCCGTCGTTGGCGTAGCACTCGTCGGCGTCGGCAGTGGTGGTCGTGTACCGGTAGTCGCCGGTCTCCGCGTCGCCCGCGCGCTGGGCGGCGGGCAGGGAGCAGTCGGGGGACAGCAGTGTGTCGAAACTGGTTCCGGCGTCCGCGGTGACCTCGGGGGCCAGCTGGGGCAGGGACGCGGGACCGGGGGCGACGAGGACGGTACGGCTGCCGGAGTCGGCGAACGCCGTGTGCAGGCCGGACTGCTGGCGCTCGGTCAGCAGGTCGGGGACGGCGACCAGGAGGGTGGTGTCCGGGCCGGCCGCGGCGCGGGCCTGGGCGAGGGTGGTGACCACGCGCGTGGACACGCCCCGGTCGCCGAGGAGTTCGGCGACCGCGCGGCTGCCGTAGGGGTCGGCGGAGCGCGGGTCGAGGTCGCCGTGGCGTTCGTCGGAGCGGATCGCGGCGATCGCGACGGCGGCCGCCAGGAGGATCACGAGCGCGAGGAGGATGCCCCGCGCGCGAGTCCACACCTGGCGGGCGGTCGGCGAGGCCGAGGTGGCGGGAAGCGTGGCCTCCGCGGTCATTCGGCGACCCCCTGGCTGGTCTGGTGGGCCGTGCTGTGGGCGCTGCTCGTGAGGACGGGCCTGGTGCGCTCCAGGTCGCGGTCGAGTTCGGCCATGCGGCGGTACGACTGCTCGCTCGCGCCGCGTCCGCCGTACGTCACGTCGTCGAAGTGCGCGGCGGCGGCACGGAGTTCGACGGTGTGCGAGGGCAGGGCGCGGCCGGCTTCCGCGACGGCTTCGTCGGCTGTGCGGCCGGGGCGGGCGTCGAGCAGGGCCCGTTCCTCCAGGGCGCGGACGATGGCACGCATGCGTTCCTGCACGGCGGGGTTCCAGTGTCCCTGGGCGGCGTGTGCCTCGGCGGCCGCGCGGTGTTCGGCGGCGCTGCGGGGGCCGTCCTCGAACAGGGCGGCGGCGGAGACGGGTTCGCGGCGCGGGGTGCCGAGGCGCCACCACAGGGCGGCCCCGACCGCGAGGACGGCCAGGGTGACGACGACCAGGCCGAGCGTGCCGCCGGGGGCCGCCTGCGACGCCCCGCTGAACAGTTTGTCGATCCAGTGCGAGACGGCGTCCAGGGCCCGTTGCACCAGGCTGGGGTCGTTCTCGTGGTACATCCGCTTGGACAGTTCACGCCGGGCCGCCTCCCGCGCGGGGTCGCGCGGGATCGTCACCGGCGGCTCGTCGCCCGAGAGGGCTGATGACCGTACGACTGTGCCGTGGGCGCGCAGCAGTGCCCCCGTAGCCGATTCGACGGCACGCGGCAGCGCCGTGGGTACCGCTGTGAGAACTCCCCCCGCCAGGCTCACCGCATCAGCTCCCCGGAGTGGGGCCGGGGGCGGCGGTGCCGTAGTCCTGGACGCCGGCGGCGCGGGCCAGGTCGAGGTCGAGGGCCTCGCGGCGGATGCGCTGGTCGATGTACAGGAGCACGGTGACGCCCGCCGTGATCGGGAACGCGATCATGCGGCCGATCACCGAGCCGAGGCCGCTGATGATGAGGAACGTCCAGCCGAGGCCGCCGGTGCCGTCGACGAGGCCGCCGATGCCGTCGCCGCTGAACAGGCCGGCGATGAAGGCGAACGGGATGACGAGGATGGACGACAGGATGCTCGCGATGATCTGGGCGAGCAGCTGGATGCCGAAGATTCGCCACCAGGAGCCGTGCACCAGCTTCGCCGAGCGGCTCATCGACTTGATGATGCCCTGCTTCTCGAGCATGAGCGCGGGCGAGGCCAGGGAGAAGCGGATCGCCAGCCACAGGGTGACGACGCAGCCGGCGAGGCCACCGAGGACGGCGAGCGCGATGCCCCCGTCCTGCGACCCGGTGACGGCCACGATGATGCCCGGCACGGTGGGGACGCCGATCAGGACGACGGCCATGAGGAGCAGCAGGCAGATCAGGCCGAACAGCTTGAGCACCTGGGGCCGGGCGTCGCGCCAGGCCTCTCCGGCGGTGACCGGCTTGCCGAGCACGGCGCGGCTGGTGACCGAGGTGAGCAGGGCGGTGGCGACGACGGTGCCGACGAGGACGACCAGGTAGACGACGCCGGTGCTGAGGAAGGCCTCGCTCATGGCGCGGGTCACTTCGGAGGCGCTGGCGTTCGGGTCGTCGAGGGCGTTGGTGCTGGCGAGGTCGTTGAAGGCGAAGCCCTGGACGAGGACGACGATGGTCTGCATGACGACGGCGACGCTGAGCGAGACGCCCAGGACCGTGCGCCAGTAGGTGCGCATGGTGGAGACGGCGCCGTCGAGGATCTCGCCCACGCCGAGCGGGCGGAGCGGGATGACACCGGGCTTGGCCGCGGGCGGGGGGCCACCCCAGCCTGTTCCCCAGCCGCCGGGACCGCCGTTGCCGCCGGGAGCGCCGTACCCTCCGTAGCCGCCGTATCCCCCAGGGCCTCCGGGGCCGGCCGGGCCGCCGGGGTGGCCGCCGCCCCAGCCCGGGCCCGGCGGTGGAGGCGGGGGTGCCTGGCCCTGGCCGGGGGCGCCGGTGGGCGCGGACCACTGGGCGGGTGGCGGCTGCTCCTTGGACCACTGCGGGCCGGGGCCCGACGGGTCCGTGCCCTGCTGGTCCGCGGGCTGTGCGGGACCGGGGCCGTCGGCCGGCTCGGCGGGACCGGACGCGCCGGGCTCGGGCCCGTCGGGCGGGGCGGATCCGGGCGAGGCCCAGCCCGGAGTGTCGTTCATCGTCGCTCCTTCACGGTGCCCGTCCGCGGGCGCGGCGGCAGGTTGGCAGCCATCGTGCCATGGGGTGGTCGAGCGGTGACCGGCCGCGGTATGGGCTGCACACCTTCAATTGTCCGCCGGATACGGGGCAGACTGACCGCATGGCTGATCAGTACGCGCAATCCGGCGAGGACGGCCGGCCGACCGAGATACCCGCGATCCGTTGGGACGAACCCCCCGAGGGACCTGTGCTGGTCCTGCTCGACCAGACGAGACTGCCTGCCGAGGAGGTCGAGCTGGTGTGCACGGACGCGTCCGCGCTGGTGGACGCGATCCGTTCGTTGGCGGTGCGCGGGGCACCGCTGCTCGGCATCGCGGGGGCGTACGGCGTCGCGCTCGCCGCCGCGCGGGGCTTCGACGTGGACGAGGCCGCGATCGCCCTGGCGGGCGCCCGGCCCACCGCGGTGAACCTCTCCGTCGGCGTGCGCAGGGCGCAGGCCGCGCACCGGGCCGCGCTCGCCGAGGGCGGTGGCGCCGAGCGGGCGGCGGAGGCCGCGTTGGCGGCGGCCAGGCGGTTGCACCGGGAGGACGCCGAGGCCAGCGCGCGGATGGCCGCGCACGGGCTGGTCCTGCTGGACGAGCTGCTGCCCGGCGGCGGGCACCGGATTCTGACCCACTGCAACACCGGGGCACTGGTGTCGGGAGGGGAGGGCACGGCCTTCGCGGTGGCGCTCGCGGCGCACCGGGACGGGCGGCTGAGGCGGCTGTGGGTGGACGAAACGCGTCCGTTGCTGCAAGGTGCTCGCCTGACGGCGTATGAGGCGGCACGCAACGGAATGGCGTACACCTTGCTCACGGACAACGCGGCGGGCTCTTTGTTCGCGGCCGGGGAGGTGGACGCGGTACTGATCGGGGCGGACCGGATCGCCGCCGACGGTTCGGTGGCGAACAAGGTGGGGAGCTATCCGCTCGCCGTGCTCGCCCGGTACCACCATGTGCCGTTCATCGTGGTGGCGCCGGTGACGACGGTGGATATGGACACGCCGGACGGGGCGTCCATCGAGGTGGAGCAGCGCCCCGGCTTCGAAGTGACGGAGATCACGTCACCCCAAGTGACGGTGTCGGGAGCGGGAGGCGGGATTCCGGTGGCACCGCTGGGGACGCAGGCGTACAACCCGGCGTTCGACGTGACGCCTCCCGAGCTGGTGACGGCGATCGTCACCGAAGAAGGCGCTGTTTCGCCCGTGACGGCGGAGGCGCTGGCAGAGCTGTGTGACAGGTCACGACAGGTAACGATTTAGTTAATGGGATGATGTCGTTTATGAAGGGACGA
Source organism: Streptomyces sp. N50 (assembly GCF_033335955.1). Taxonomy (GTDB): domain Bacteria; phylum Actinomycetota; class Actinomycetes; order Streptomycetales; family Streptomycetaceae; genus Streptomyces. The sequence goes on along the minus strand of NZ_CP137549.1, from coordinate 3,439,417 downwards.
GTCCTTGTCGTCGATGACGACACCGCACTGGCCGAGATGCTCGGCATTGTGTTGCGTGGTGAAGGTTTTGAGCCGTCTTTCGTAGCCGACGGCGACAAGGCGCTGGCCGCTTTCCGTGAGAGCAAGCCCGACCTGGTGCTCCTGGACCTGATGCTGCCCGGACGGGACGGTATCGAGGTGTGCCGCCTGATCAGGGCGGAGTCCGGGGTGCCGATCGTGATGCTCACGGCGAAGAGCGACACCGTCGATGTCGTGGTGGGCCTGGAGTCCGGCGCTGACGACTACATCGTGAAGCCGTTCAAGCCGAAGGAGCTGGTCGCCCGGATCCGGGCGCGGCTGCGGAGGTCGGAGGAGCCGGCGCCCGAGCAGCTCGCCATAGGCGATCTGGTCATCGACGTGGCCGGTCACTCCGTGAAGCGGGACGGGCAGTCGATCGCCCTGACCCCGCTGGAGTTCGACCTGCTGGTCGCGCTGGCCCGTAAGCCGTGGCAGGTGTTCACGCGTGAGGTGCTCCTGGAGCAGGTCTGGGGCTACCGACACGCGGCCGACACCCGGCTGGTGAACGTGCACGTCCAGCGGCTGCGCTCCAAGGTCGAGAAGGACCCGGAGCGGCCGGAGATCGTGGTGACCGTCCGCGGCGTCGGTTACAAGGCGGGACCGAGCTGACATGTCCAGGGACAGTGCCGCTTCGGCACCCGGGGGGTCCGGGGCCCGCGCGGGGCGGCCTGTCGGCCGGACGGCGGCGGGCTCCCGCTGGGGACGCCTGTGGGAGGGCGTGCTGCTGCAGGGCGGGGTCCAGGGCAGCCCGGTCCTGCGCCTGTTCATGCGCTGGGTGCGCAGGCCGCTGCTGCCGGTCATGCGGCTGTGGCGGCGCAACATCCAGCTCAAGGTCGTCGTCACGACCCTGCTGATGTCGCTGGGCGTCGTCCTCCTGCTGGGCTTCGTCGTCATCGGCCAGGTGCGCAACGGACTGCTGGACGCCAAGGTGAAGGCCTCGCAGAGTCAGGCCACGGGCGGCTTCGCCGTGGCCAAGCAGCGGGCCGACGAAGCGGGCAGCGGTGCCGCCGCCGACGGATCCACGACCGACGACGGTTCCTCCCAGAACGTCATCTCCTGGATGAGTGACCTCGTGTCGTCGCTGTCCAGCGGCGGCCAGGGCGCCTTCGACGTGGTGACACTTCCCGCGGGCATGGACAGCGGCAGCGGACGCAGCCCGCGCGGCTCCGGGTACGTCGACCCGTCCGCGAGCGTGCCCGAGGACCTGCGCGCGCGGGTCAACGACCGTACGACGGCCGCCCAGAGCTACACCCGCATCATCTACAGCAACGGCAAGGAGTCCCAGCCGGCGCTGGTCGTGGGCAAGCAGGTCAACGACCCGAACGGCGACCCCTACCAGCTGTACTACCTCTTCCCGCTCACCCAGGAGGAGAAGTCGCTCAGCCTGGTCAAGGGGACCCTTGCCACGGCCGGGCTCTTCGTCGTCGTACTCCTGGGGGCCATCGCCTGGCTGGTCGTGCGGCAGGTCGTCACGCCGGTGCGGATGGCCGCCGGGATCGCGGAGCGGCTGTCCGCCGGGCGCCTACAGGAGCGCATGAAGGTCACCGGTGAGGATGACATCGCGCGGCTCGGCGAGGCCTTCAACAAGATGGCGCAGAACCTCCAGTTGAAGATCCAGCAGCTGGAGGACCTGTCGCGGATGCAGCGGCGGTTCGTGTCCGACGTGTCGCACGAGCTGCGGACGCCGCTGACGACCGTACGCATGGCGGCCGATGTCATCCACGACGCGCGCGTGGACTTCGATCCGATGACCGCGCGGTCGGCCGAACTGCTGGCCGACCAGCTGGACCGGTTCGAGACGCTGCTCGCGGACCTGCTGGAGATCAGCCGCTTCGACGCGGGCGCGGCGGCCCTGGAGGCCGAGCCGATAGACCTCAGAGTGGTCGTACGGCGGGTTCTCAGCGGCGCCGCGCCGCTCGCCGAGCGCAAGGGCACGCAGATACGCGTCGTCGGCGACCAGCAGCCCGTGGTGGCCGAGGCGGATGCCCGGCGGGTGGAGCGGGTGCTGCGCAATCTCGTCGTCAACGCCGTGGAGCACGGCGACGGCAAGGACGTCATAGTCAAGCTCGCCACCGCGGGCGGGGCGGTCGCCATCGCGGTGCGCGACTACGGAGTCGGGCTCAAGCCCGGTGAGGCGACCCGGGTGTTCAGCCGCTTCTGGCGGGCCGACCCGGCACGCGCGCGTACCACCGGTGGTACGGGTCTGGGGCTGTCCATCGCCCTGGAGGACGCGCGGCTGCACGGCGGCTGGCTGCAGGCGTGGGGGGAGCCGGGCGGCGGCTCGCAGTTCCGGCTGACGCTGCCGCGAACCGCGGACGAACCGCTACGGGGCTCGCCGATACCCCTGGAGCCCAAGGACTCACGCCGTAATCGTGGACTTAATGACGCCGGTCTGCCGAGCGGGGGCGGTGACAAGCGTGCGACAGTCCCGGTGCAGCCGATGGGTGACCAGGGATCGCCGATGTCCGCGCGGACCCCGATCGCCCCGAGGATGGGCGCCACGACCGCCACGGCGGACCCGACGGCGCTGCCCGGCAACGGCGCGCGTGTGGTGCCCCGGCCCACCGGCGGCACCCGGCGGCAGGAGGACCGGTCGTCGGCGGATCCGGCCCGGAGCGAGGCCGCGGGCAGCACGACGGACCCGGCCGCCGTGCCGGAGGACTCGAACAAGCAGGGGGAGGCATCTCGTGGGCGCTGACCGCGCGGGGGGCGCCCGGCGGAAGCCGGCACGCGCGGCGGCGTACGTCGCGATGGGCGTCGTAGTGCTGGCGGGGTGTGCCTCGATGCCCGACAGCGGGGATCTGCGGGGGGTCGAGTCGACGCCCCGGCAGGACACCCAGGTGCGCGTTTTCGCGATGCCGCCCCGGGAGGACGCGTCGCAGGGGGAGATCGTGCAGGGCTTCCTGGAGGCGCTGACCAGCGACGATCCGAACTACAAGACGGCGCGCATGTACCTGTCCGCGAAGGCCGCGCGGGACTGGCAGCCGGAGCTGTCCACCACGGTGCTCGCCGACGGGCCGAGCACCGAGCCCGTCCGTCCCCCGGTCGGCCGGGAGGACACCGGCACCTTCACGTACACCCTGACCGGCGACCGGGTCGCCACAGTGGACTCCCAGCAGGCGTACGCGCCGGCGGACGGGCAGTACAGCAAGGCCGTACACCTGACGAAGGACGCGAAGAGCGGCCAGTGGCGCATCGACGATCTGCCGCAGGGCGTCGTCATGGGCGAGTCGGACTTCCAGCGCAACTACATGTCGGTCAACAAGTACTACTTCGCGTCGAACACGTCGGCCGGGACGAGCTCCCAGCCCATCGCGGTCGCCGACCCCGTGTTCGTACGGCGGCGGGTGGACCCCATGACGCAGATGGTGCGCTCGCTCCTGAAGGGGCCCACCAGTTGGCTCGGACCCGTGGTCAGATCGAGCTTCCCTACGGGGACGGCGCTGCGGAAGGGCGTCACCTCGTTGACGCCCGACGACCAGAACAAGCTGACGGTCCCGTTGAACCAGAAGACCTCGCGGGTGGGGCCGGCCCGGTGCGACGAGATGGCCACGCAGATCCTCTTCACGCTCCGGACCATGACGCCCACGGTGGACAAGGTCGAGCTGCAGGCCGCCGACGGTGCGCAGTTGTGCGTCTACAACGAGGGCAACGCGGACACCCTCGCGGCACACGGTGCCGTGAACCGGCCCGCGTACCTGTACTTCCTCGACGACAAGCACCGCGTGGTACGGATGTCCAGCGCCGGCGCGCACGCCGATCCGGTGCCGGGCGCGCTGGGCGAGGGCGAGACGCAGCTGCGGTCGGTGGCGGTGTCGCGCGACGAGGAGACCGGGGCCGGGGTCGGTCTCGACGGGAAGTCGCTCTACGTCGGGTCGATGGTGTCCGGTGCCTCGCTCGGCGACCCCGTGCTGACCAGCCAGGGCAAGACGGAGGACGACCGGCTGACGGCTCCCAGCTGGGACGCGCAGGGCGACCTCTGGGTGGCCGACCGGGACCCGAAGAAGCCCCGGCTGCTCCTGCTGCAGAAGGGCGCGGGGCAGCCGATAGCGGTGGAGATGCCCGGGCTGGACGGCCGTATCGAGTCGGTGCGGGTGGCCGCCGATGGGGTGCGGATCGCGCTCGTCGTGGAGAAGAACGGCAAGCGGTCCCTGCTCGTCGGGCGGATCCAGCGGAGCGGGGCGGCGGGGGAGACACCGGTGATCTCGGTTCTCGAACTGCGGTCCGTCACCCCGGACCTGGAGGAGATCACGGCCATGTCGTGGGCCGGTGACAGCCGGCTCGTGGTGGTGGGGCGTGAGCACGAGGGCGTGGTGCAGATGCGGTACGTCCAGGTCGACGGCTCCACCCCGGAGGGCCCGGCGCCCGCAGCTCTGACCGGAGTGAAGGAGATCGCCGCGTCCGAGGACGACAAGCTGCCGCTGGTGGCCTACTCGGAGGACGGGATCGTACGGCTGTCCAGCGGGGCGCAGTGGCAGAAGGTCGTCAAGACGGGGTCGGCGCCGGTCTATCCGGGGTGACGCGTTGAGGCATCGGCGCGGCGGGGCATTGCCGCGTCGAGGCATTGAGGTGGCGGACTGAAAGCGGCCGTCTCCGGTCGGGCTGAGGCTCGGTGGAGGCGGCCGTTCGCGTGTTCCGGGGTGGCCCTGCACCCGTGTGGGTGACGGCCGTTGACGGTTGCGCGGAGTTGTCCACAGGCCGTTGTCCACAGGGGTGGCCGGTCGGTCGGGGTGTTGGCACAGTGGTGGGCATGCGGGGCTGGTGGCGGGACCTCACGGATCTGGTGCTGCCGGCCGAGTGCGGAGGCTGCGGCAGGCCTCGCACGGTGCTCTGTCCGGAGTGCCGTGCCGCCCTGAACGGGGCCGTACCGAGCCGGGTACGACCGATGCCCGAGCCGACTGGGCTGCCGGCGACGTATGCGGCGGCTCCCTACGCGGACGAGGTGCGGGCGGCGCTCCTCGCCCACAAGGAACGGGGTGCGCTGGGCCTTGCGGGGGCGTTGGGTGTGGCTCTGGCGGGGGCTGTGCGGGTGGGGCTTGGGGAGTGCGGAGTGGAGGGCTATGGGGGTGTGGTGGGGCGGGATACGGGCTTGCTGGGGCTGGGCGGGGGCTTGGCGCAGGCAGGTGGGGAGCTGAGGGAGGAGGCCGACAGGGGCGGTTGGGTGCGGGGTGGGGCAGAACGGTCGGGGTGGGGTGCGGGAGATTACGGCTTCGGTAGTGGGCGGGGCGCGCGGTCGGGGGTGGCCGGGCCTGGCACGGGAGAGATGGGGCTGGCAGGGGCAGGGGCAGGGGCAGGGGCAGGGGCAGGGGCAGGGGCATCGGCATCGGCAGGGACTGCGGGGTTTGGCGCACGGCTTGGTGCGGGGTTCGGTGCGTCGCCGAGTGGGTGGGGTCAGGCAGGTCAGGTGCCGGGCAGGCATGGCCAGGTACCGCGGACGCGACAGGCTCAAGCTGCGGAGGCCGCGCAGGCTCCTGCAGCGCAGCGTCAGGCTCAGGGCGGGCAGGCTCGGGCAGCGCATCGTCAGGCTCAGGGCGGGCAGGTTCAGGCAGGGCAGCGCCAGCCGCAAGCCGGTGGGCACGTGGATGCCAGTCGTGTTCCGTCCCGGAGACAGGGGCACGGTCAGGCGCCGGTGCTGCTCGTCCCCGTGCCCTCTGCGCGGAGCACCGTGCGGGCTCGGGGGCATGATCCGGCTCGGCGGATCGCGCTCGCGGCGGCGGGGGAGTTGCGGCGGAGCGGGACGCCGGCCCGGGTGGTGGCCGTGTTGCGGCAGCGGCGGTGGGTGGCCGATCAGTCGGGGCTCAACTCCCGGCAGCGGCTGGACAATCTCGCCGGTGCGCTGGAGGTGGTCGTGGGCGGTGCGCGGTTGCTCGTGGGCGGTCCGGTGGTGCTCGTCGACGACCTGATGACGACCGGGGCCTCCTTGCGGGAGGCGGCGCGTGCCGTGCGGGAGGCGATCGCGGGCGGCGGAGAAGTTGGCGCGACTGCCGCTGTGTATGCGCGTGCGTCCAGGGAAGGCAGAGAGGAACACGCCGATGGATCAAACGGCGGACCAATGGAGAACGGGAGGGACATGGCACTCAGTGCACCGGGAATCGTGAGTGTGAACGGCCCCGCTGACCTGATCTGCGCCGCAGTGATCGCGGCGTCGCCAGATTCCTTCGAAATAAACCGGAACTGACCGCTGACTTGCGTCGTTGCAGGTAATGACAGGAGCAATTCACCTGAACGGAGGTACGCCGCGGTAGAGGGTGACGACATCCGTCCGGGCGAGATATGTTCGGTTGTGAGAGAAAGGCGCAGGCCGCACCTCTCCTATCCGAATGCCGTGCTGCGGGTTTTCTGCAATCACCCGCGGCCATGGGGTGGAGATCTTGCCCATGGGGGAGGAGGAGGTGGAAGTCACCGAGTCCGAGGTTCCGGGGTGACCGGAGCCTGGTGCGAAAGGGAGACGCTCCGCAGCGAAGCGGAGCGATCCGGGAACGGAGTTCTGCGTGGACATCGTCGTCAAGGGCCGCAAGACCGAGGTGCCCGAGCGGTTCCGCAAGCACGTGGCCGAGAAGCTGAAGCTGGAGAAGATCCAGAAGCTCGACGGCAAGGTGATCAGCCTCGACGTGGAGGTGTCCAAGGAGCCGAACCCCCGACAGGCCGACCGCTGTGACCGAGTGGAGATCACGCTCCGCTCCCGCGGTCCGGTGATCCGGGCGGAGGCATCGGCCAACGATCCGTACGCGGCGCTCGACCTCGCGGCGGAGAAGCTGGACGCCCGGCTGCGCAAGCAGCACGACAAGCGCAACACGCGACGCGGTGCCCGTCGGCTCACCGCCGCCGAGGTCCCCGACCACGTCCCGGGCGCCGCGACGCTCAACGGCAATGGCCACGCCGTCCCGGACGAGCAGTCGGACGGTGTGCCCACCAAGAAGATCGGCTCGCTGGAGGTCAAGGGCGAAGGCCCCCTCGTCGTCCGCGAGAAGACCCACGTCGCGTCTCCGATGTCCCTCGACCAGGCGCTCTACGAGATGGAACTGGTCGGACACGACTTCTACCTGTTCGTCGACTCCGAGACCAAGGAACCGAGCGTCGTCTACCGACGGCACGCCTACGACTACGGCGTCATCCACCTCAGCACGGACCCGATGGTCACGCAGGCGCAACCGCCGGCGGCCGGCGGCACGCTGGGCGGCTGACCCACCCGGCAGACAGCTGAGCCGGTGCCCCTGGAGCGCGTGTGCGCCCCCAGGGGCACCGGTGTGCGACCACTTCGCGCCCCGCTCCGTGACCGCACTGTCGTCCGGGCATGGAATCATGGCCGTACAGGCCCAACCGGTGGGCCGCTGCCTTGGGTTGGCGATGGCACAGGACCACAGGCCACAGCCTTCAGGGGGAGGAACGATGGCGGACAGCTTCGGACCGATGCATGTCGGGGATGCCGACGGCGGCGTCGTCGGCATGGGCCCGGAAGCGGGCTCGACACGCAAGGAGCCGATCAGAGTCCTTGTCGTGGACGACCACGCCCTCTTCCGCCGCGGCCTGGAGATCGTGCTGGCGGCCGAGGAGGACATCCAGGTCGTCGGCGAGGCGGGCGACGGTGCCGAGGCCGTGGACAAGGCCGCGGATCTGCTGCCGGACATCGTCCTGATGGACGTACGGATGCCGAAGCGGGGCGGGATCGAGGCGTGCACCTCCATCAAGGAGGTGGCGCCCAGCGCGAAAATCATCATGCTCACGATCAGCGACGAAGAGGCCGATCTCTACGACGCGATCAAGGCGGGCGCGACGGGTTATCTCCTCAAGGAGATCTCGACCGACGAAGTGGCCACCGCCATTCGCGCCGTGGCCGACGGACAGTCGCAGATCAGCCCCTCCATGGCGTCGAAACTGCTCACCGAGTTCAAGTCGATGATCCAGCGCACCGACGAGCGCCGGCTGGTGCCCGCGCCCCGGCTCACCGACCGTGAGCTGGAGGTTCTCAAACTCGTCGCCACCGGAATGAACAACCGCGATATCGCCAAGCAGTTGTTCATCTCCGAGAACACCGTGAAGAACCATGTGCGCAACATCCTGGAGAAGCTGCAGCTGCACTCCAGGATGGAGGCGGTCGTGTACGCGATGCGGGAGAAGATCCTCGAGATCCGCTGATCCTCGCCGTCTCACCCCCTCACCGTCTCCCGCCCCACCTTTCACGCCAGGAGACGGGCCAGTTCCCTGGCGAGGGGTGCGCGCAGCTCGGGGGCGTCCACCCGCTCCACTCGTACGTCCGTGCAGTCCACCCAGCTCGCGGCCTCGACCAGGGTCTGGGCGACGGACGGGACGGCCTTCACGCCGTCCAGGGTGACCTGCTTCGCCACCAGGGTGCGGCCCTCGCGCGCGGGGTCGACGCGACCGACCAGTCGGCCTCCGGCGAGCACCGGCATCGCGAAGTAGCCGTAGATCCGCTTCGGCTTGGGGACGTAGGCCTCCAGGCGGTGGGTGAAGCCGAAGATGCGCTCCGTGCGGGCCCGTTCCCAGATCAGGGAGTCGAACGGGGACAGGAGGGTGGTGCGGTGGCGGCCGCGCACGGGTGTCTCCAGGGCGGCCGGGTCCGCCCAGGCGGGCTTGCCCCAGCCCTCGACGGTGACCGGGACCAGGCCCGAGTCGGCGATCACCGCGTCGACCTGCTCGCCCTTGAGGCGGTGGTAGTCGGCGATGTCCGCGCGCGTGCCGACGCCGAGGGAGACGCCCGCCAGGTTGACCAGGCGGCGGAGGCACTCCGTGTCATCCAGCTCGTCGTGCAGCAGCGGCTGCGGGATCGCGCGCTCGGCGAGGTCGTACACCCGCTTCCAGCCGCGGCGCTCCACGCACACCACCTCGCCGTACATGAGCGCGCGCTCGACGGCGACCTTGGCGCCGGACCAGTCCCACCACTCGCTGGTGCGCTTGGCGCCGCCCAACTCCGTTGAAGTGAGCGGGCCTTCGGTCTGGAGTTGTTTGATGACCTGGTCGTAGGTGCCGTCGGGGAGGTCGTGGTTCCAGTGCGGGCGGCTGCGGTAGGCGCGGCGGCGGAACGCGAAGTGCGGCCACTCCTCGACGGGGAGGATGCAGGCGGCGTGGGACCAGTACTCGAAGGCGTGGGGTCGTGCCGGAGGCGCGCCAATGGGGGCGGTGGTCCAGTACGCGTCCTCGACCGTCTTGCGGGGGACGGCGCCGAGGCGGGCGTACGGGATGAGTTCGTGGGAGCGGGCGAGGACCGAGATGGTGTCCAGCTGGACCGCGCCGAGATGGCGGAGCACGCCGCGCACGCCCCCGCGGCGGTCGGGGGCGCCGAGGAAACCCTGTGCGCGCAGGGCGATGCGGCGGGCGTCGGCTGCCGACAGGTCGGTCGTGGGGCGCGGGGCACTCGTCATGTCTCCGCACGATAGAGGGTGGCACTGACAACGTGGGCTGAGCTGGGGATTCGTCCCGTTGCGGTCGCGCTACGGCTGGGTGGGCAGGTACGGCGCCGTCGACGGCAGGCCCAGGTCCGACGGGAGCAGGGAGCCCACCCAGCAGTCCCGTCGTACGCCCTTGTTGTTGAGCGCGGAGCGGAGCGTGCCCTCGATGGTGAAACCGGCGTGTTCGGCCACCGCGCGAGAGCCCTTGTTGCCGACCTCCGCGCGCCATTCCACGCGGTCGACCGACAGGCGGGTGAAGGCCCAGCGGGAGACGGCGACGGTGGCCTCGGTGATGTAGCCGTTGCCGCGGTGCTCCTTCGTGGCCCAGAAGCCGACCTCGCCGACGCCCAGGGAGCGCATCGTGATCGCGAGCATGCCCACCAACTCCCCTCCGGGGAGTCCGGGGAGTCCGGGGAGAAAGACGCCGAAGGTGAACATCGAACCGTTCTCCCAGCCCTCCGGGGCCAGTTGTTCGGTGAAACTCCGCGCGTGCTCCAGGAGGTAGGGCGAGGGGATCGTCGTCCAGCGCTGGATCTCGGGGTCCTGGGCGGCGGAATACACGACGCCGGTGTCCTGCGGGCCGACGGCGCGCAGGAGGAGACGGCCGGTCGTGAGCGTGACGGGTTCCATCGGCCGATTCTGCTCGGGGGCGCACAAGGACGCCATACTTTTGCGCTGCGTGAGCGGGTGATCACATTTCGCGCAATTCCTCGGAGGGACGCGGCACCATCGGCGACCCCCGGCCGTTGTCCCCTTTGAAGCAGATTTGAAGGAGTGGACGGTCGGCGTCCCCGGCAGGCTCCCGGCGTGGCGGGGTCCTCGCATACGATGGCCGTTGCTCAGTCATGTCATTGGAAACCGACCGTCCCAGGCCCGACCGGCAAGGAGACCAACCCCCGTGTCCGTCCTCTCGAAGATCATGCGTGCAGGCGAAGGCAAGATCCTGCGCAAGCTGCACCGCATCGCGGACCAGGTCAACTCCATCGAAGAGGACTTCGTCGACCTCTCCGACGCCGAGCTGAAGGCCCTCACCGAGGAGTACAAGCAGCGCTACGCCGATGGTGAGACCCTGGACGACCTGCTCCCCGAGGCGTTCGCCACCGTGCGCGAGGCCGCCAAGCGCGTCCTCGGCCAGCGTCACTACGACGTGCAGATGATGGGCGGCGCGGCCCTCCACCTCGGCTACGTCGCCGAGATGAAGACCGGCGAGGGCAAGACCCTGGTCGGCACCCTGCCCGCGTATCTGAACGCCCTCTCCGGGGACGGCGTCCACCTCATCACGGTGAACGACTACCTGGCCGAGCGCGACTCCGAGATGATGGGGCGCGTCCACAAGTTCCTGGGCCTCGAGGTCGGCTGCATCCTGGCCAACATGACCCCGGCCCAGCGCCGCGAGCAGTACGCGTGCGACATCACGTACGGCACGAACAACGAGTTCGGCTTCGACTACCTGCGCGACAACATGGCGTGGTCGCAGGACGAACTGGTACAGCGCGGCCACAACTTCGCGATCGTCGACGAGGTCGACTCGATCCTCATCGACGAGGCCCGTACGCCGCTGATCATCTCCGGCCCGGCCGACCAGGCCACCAAGTGGTACGGCGACTTCGCCAAGCTCGTCACCCGCCTGAAGAAGGGCGAGGCGGGCAACCCGCTCAAGGGCCTGGAGGAGACGGGCGACTACGACGTCGACGAGAAGAAGCGCACGGTCGCCATCCACGAGGGCGGTGTCACCAAGGTCGAGGACTGGCTGGGCATCGACAACCTCTACGAGTCGGTCAACACCCCTCTGGTGGGCTACCTGAACAACGCCATCAAGGCGAAGGAGCTCTTCAAGAAGGACAAGGACTACGTCGTCATCGACGGCGAGGTCATGATCGTCGACGAGCACACCGGCCGTATCCTCGCCGGCCGCCGCTACAACGAGGGCATGCACCAGGCGATCGAGGCGAAGGAAGGGGTGGACATCAAGGACGAGAACCAGACCCTCGCCACGATCACCCTGCAGAACTTCTTCCGCCTCTACGGCAAGCTCTCCGGCATGACCGGTACGGCGATGACCGAGGCCGCCGAGTTCCACCAGATCTACAAGCTCGGCGTCGTCCCGATCCCGACCAACCGGCCGATGGTCCGCAAGGACCAGTCCGACCTGATCTACCGCACCGAGGTCGCGAAGTTCGAGGCGGTCGTCGACGACATCGCCGAGAAGCACGAGAAGGGCCAGCCGATCCTCGTCGGTACGACGTCGGTCGAGAAGTCCGAGTACCTCTCGCAGCAGCTCGCCAAGCGCGGCATCCAGCACGAGGTGCTGAACGCCAAGCAGCACGACCGTGAGGCGCCGATCATCGCCCAGGCCGGCCGCAAGGGCGCCGTGACCGTCGCGACCAACATGGCCGGCCGCGGTACGGACATCAAGCTCGGCGGCAACCCCGACGACCTCGCCGAGGCGGAGCTGCGCCAGCGCGGCCTCGACCCCGAGGAGCACATCGAGGAGTGGGCCCAGGCCCTGCCCGGTGCTCTGGAGAACGCCGAGCAGGCGGTCAAGGACGAGTTCGAGGAGGTCAAGGACCTCGGCGGTCTCTACGTGCTGGGCACCGAGCGGCACGAGTCGCGCCGTATCGACAACCAGCTGCGTGGTCGTTCCGGCCGACAGGGCGACCCGGGCGAGTCCCGCTTCTACCTGTCCCTCGGCGACGACCTGATGCGGCTGTTCAAGGCCCAGATGGTCGAGCGCGTGATGTCGATGGCGAACGTCCCGGACGACGTGCCGATCGAGAACAAGATGGTCACGCGCGCGATCGCGTCCGCCCAGTCGCAGGTCGAGCAGCAGAACTTCGAGACCCGCAAGAACGTCCTCAAGTACGACGAGGTCCTCAACCGCCAGCGCGAGGTCATCTACGGCGAGCGCCGCCGCGTCCTGGAGGGCGAGGACCTGCAGGACCAGGTCGTCCATTTCATGGACGACACGATCGACGCGTACATCACCGCGGAGACCGCCGAGGGCTTCCCGGAGGACTGGGACCTCGACCGTCTGTGGGGTGCCTTCAAGCAGCTCTACCCGGTGAAGGTCACCGTCGAGGAGCTGGAGGAGGCGGCCGGGGACCGGGCCGGTCTGACCGCCGAGTTCATCTCCGAGTCCATCAAGGACGACATCCACGAGCAGTACTCGGGCCGTGAGGAGCAGCTCGGCTCCGAGATCATGCGTGAGCTGGAGCGGCGGGTCGTGCTGTCGGTCCTGGACCGCAAGTGGCGTGAGCACCTCTACGAGATGGACTATCTCCAGGAGGGCATCGGGCTGCGCGCGATGGCCCAGAAGGACCCGCTGGTCGAGTATCAGCGCGAGGGCTTCGACATGTTCACCGCCATGATGGACGGCATCAAGGAGGAGTCCGTCGGCTACCTGTTCAACCTGGAGGTCCAGGTCGAGCAGCAGGTCGAGGAAGTCCTCGTGGAGGACGACAAGCCCTCCCTCGACAAGGAGGACACGGTGCCCGCGCAGGCGGGCTCCCGTCCCGAGATCCGCGCCAAGGGGCTCGACGCCCCGCAGCGGCCGGACCGGCTGCACTTCTCCGCGCCGACCGTGGACGGCGAGGGCGGCATCGTCGAGGGCGACTTCACCAGCGACGACGAGCCCGTGCGCTCCGAGGCGGACGGCCTCACGCGCGCGGAGCGCCGCAAGCAGGGTCGCCGGGGTAGCCGCCGCAAGAAGTGACGGTCGCTCCGCGGGTTGAGCGGTGAGCCGTGGCGGGCGGCCCCTTGAGTGAGGGGTTGAGCTTGCCGGGGCCGCCGCTTCCCGCGAGGAGATCTTGAAGGGCCGGGCATCGTCAAGGTGCCCGGCCCTTTGGCGTGCGGGCGTTGCGCGAGTGTGTGCGGGTTGCGGGCGGCGCGGGGGCCGCGGTGGGTGCGACACGGGGCGTCGACCGGCGCGGGCGGGGGCGCCCGGCGCAGGGGTGTGGTTGCCTTGCCCGCCAGCCCGCCAGCCCGCCAGCCCGCCAGCCCGCCAGCCCGCCAGCCCGCCAGCCCGCCAGCCCGCCAGCCCGCCAGCCCGCCAGCCCGCCAGCCCGCCAGCCCGCCAGCCCGCCAGCCCGCCAGCCCGCCAGCCCGCCAGCCCGCCAGCCCGCCAGCCCGCCAGCCCGCCAGCCCGCCAGCCCGCCAGCCCGCCAGCCCGCCAGCCCGCCAGCCCGCCAGCCCGCCAGCCCGCCAGCCCGCCAGCCCGCCAGCCCGCCAGCCCGCCAGCCCGCCAGCCCGCCAGCCCGCCAGCCCGCCAGCCCGCCAGCCCGCCAGCCCGCCAGCCCGCCAGCCCGCCAGCCCGCCAGCCCGCCAGCCCGCCAGCCCGCCAGCCCGCCAGCCCGCCAGCCCGCCAGCCCGCCAGCCCGCCAGCCCGCCAGCCCCCCCCCCCCCCCCCCCCCCCCCCCCCCCCCCCCCCCCCCCCCCCCCCCCCGCCAGCCCGCCAGCCCGCCAGCCCGCCAGCCCGCCAGCCCGCCAGCCCGCCAGCCCGCCAGCCCGCCAGCCCGCCAGCCCGCCAGCCCGCCAGCCCGCCAGCCCGCCAGCCCGCCAGCCCGCCAGCCCGCCAGCCCGCCAGCCCGCCAGCCCGCCAGCCCGCCAGCCCGCCAGCCCGCCAGCCCGCCAGCCCGCCAGCCCGCCAGCGCTGGCCCGCTGCAGCCGCCGTAGGTCCGGTCCGCCGTCAGCCCGCCCTGGTCCGCCGCAGCCGCTGTAGGCCCCGGTCCGCCGTCTGCCTCCTCAGTCGTCGTCCTGGTGCGGGGCGCGGGGGCCGCCCAGTTCCACTGCCGTGCAGCGCCAGCGGAGGTCCGCGCCGCGTTCCAGGCGGAAGGCCATGGCCCGTACCTGGTCACCGGCGCCGATGCGGGCGAAGGCCTCCACGGCGCCCTCGCGGGCGACGTAGTAGCCGATGTCGCGAACCACCGGGCGGGTGCCGCGGGTGGCGCGCAGGGGACCGTGTTCCGCGAGGCGGGCCAGGTCGTCGTAGGCGCGGCCTGCGGTGTGCCGGAGCATCCAGTGGACGGGCTTCTGACCGCTCAGCACGGCGAGGAGGCGGTCGGCGAAGAGATCGGTGGGGCGGGGCTGCGGGACGCGGTTACGGGCGGCTTGGGCGGGGACGGAGTGGGGTTCCGCTCGGCCTGCCACGGGAGTGGGCGTCGTAGGGGCTGTGCGGTGGCTCGGCGTCGGCGTGAGGGCCATAGGGGCTGCGCCCCTGCCCGCGGCCGGCGTGGGAGTGGCGGAGGCTGCGCCTCGTCCCGCCGCAGCTGTCGTACGAGGCCCGCGTCCCGGAGCAGTTGCCGGGCGGCCGTCTCCCGGCGCCGTGCGGGTCGCGCCCTGGCCGGGAGCCGCAGACGGGGTGCCCGTGCCCGTCGCCGGAGTCGCGCTCTCCGCCGCAGGCGCCGTACGGGACGTTCCCCCGCCCTGTCCGCGAGGCGCACCCGTGCCGGGGCGGCGTGGGTCGCGGCGGGTCGGAGGGCGGGTCGGGGTGTGCTGGGCGGTCCTGGTCATGACCTTGTGCATGGGGTCCCCGTTTGGTCGGCCCGGGATGTACCGGGAAGTAACTTCGTGGTTGGGGATCTTGTACGGGGCCATGGGCGGGGGCCGCAAGGAAGGGGCGGCGCGGGTCGGAGGGGCCGGATTGTTCACTTATTCGAGTGATTGAGGGGCCTCGAAGCCCGTCGGCGCAAGGGTGTCCCGGGTGAATTTGAGGCGTGGGGTGGACGCCTCTGACGGTCCGGGTGGGGACTCGATAGGGGACCCGCGCACGTATCCTGGAGCCCTCCCGGAGGCGCGGCACCGTCCGCGGAACCCGTCTCCCGAGACACTCTCCGAACCACGGAACCGAACCACCGAACCGAACTACGAAAGCGGTCAGCCATGCGCGTCTACGTCCCCCTGACCCTCCCCGGTCTCGCCGAGGCGTACAAGACGGGTGAGCTGGGGACGGGACCCTTCGTCGCCTACGCCGTGACGCCCGCGCTGCGCGAGTGGTACCTCTCCGACGACATCGAGGAGTTGGAGTACGCGGCGCTGAACCGGGCCGCGCTCGGCTCGCTGCGGCTGCTGGCGGTCCACCCCGACGCGCCGCGGCGCCGGGTCGTGGTCGCCGTCGACGTACCAGACGGCACCGCGCACGCCGACCCCGACCGCGGACTCGACCCGGCGGCGCTCGGCGAGGTACAGGTCGGCGGAACCGTGGCCCTGGCCAAGGCGGCCGCCGTGCACGTGGATCTCGGGGACGCGGAGGGCGACGTGAGCGCCGCCGCCGACGCGCTTCCGGCGGCCGACCGCGGGGACGACGACGCGCAGTTCGTCGTGGACGGGGCCGAGGACCACGAGCTGCTCTGGTACGCGACGCAGGAGATCCCGAACCTCGTCGGGCTGGCCGACTGAGCCTGGCCGACTGGGCCTGTTCCGCGCCGGTATATGACCGTTGACCTGCGATTATCTTGATTGTCAGTGGCGGCGGGTACTTTTTTGGCATGGGGATGCAAGGAAGCGCGCACATCGTCTGGGACTGGAACGGCACGCTGTTCCACGACAATGACGCGATCATCGGGGCGACGAACGCGGCGTTCGCCGAGTTGGGGCTGACGCCGATCACGATGGAGGAGTACCGGACGCTGTACTGCGTGCCGGTGCCCAAGTTCTACGAGCGGCTGCTGGGGCGGCTGCCCACGGACGCCGAGTGGGAGGTCATGGACGTGACCTTCCATCGGTACTACACCGAGCACCGCGTCGTCTGCGGGCTCACCGAGGGCGCGGCGGACCTGCTCGCCGGGTGGCGGACCGCGGGTCGCAGCCAGTCGATCCTCAGCATGTACGGCCATGACGAACTCGTCCCGCTGGTAAGGGAGTTCGGTATAGAACCGCACTTCATACGGGTCGACGGGCGCACCGGCCCCTCCGGCGGCAGCAAGGCCGAGCACATGGTGCGGCACCTCGGGGCGCTGACCGGCGTCGACCCCGCGCGCACCGTGGTGATCGGGGACGCGGCCGACGACGCGGTGGCCGCCCTGCACGTGGGCGCGCGGGCTGTGCTCTACACCGGCGGTTCGCACAGCCGGGCCAGCCTCGAGGTCGTGGGCGTACCGGTGGTGGACTCGCTGGCGGAGGCCGTCGCGGAGGCGGAGCGGCTGGCGGCGTGACGGTGACCGGTGACCTGCCGGTCGGTGTGACGGGGCGCGGCGCCTCAAAACCGCGCCTTCTGAAGCACCGCGCCTCAAGAGCCCTGTACCTCGGAGACGCGGCGCCTCAGAGACGCGGCGCCTCAGGAGAAGCCGCGCGTCGTGCCGCGAGGCCGGCTGCCGTCCCGCCGGGCCGGCTGCCGTCCCGTCACGCCGACCGCCCAGGTCACGTCACCGGCGCCTTCGCCCGCAGCACCGTCAGGAACTCCCGCATCCAGCTGGAGTGATCCGGCCACGCGCGGGCGGAGACCAGCGTGCCGTCGACCACCGTCTCGGCATCCTGGAAGGTCGCGCCGGCGGACTGCATGTCGAGTTCGAGCGCCGGGTACGCCGTGACGCGCCGGCCGCGCAGGCCGTCGATCGCGGCGGTGAGCAGGGGGCCGTGGCAGATCTGGGCCACGGGCTTGTCCGTGTCGAAGAAGGACTTGAGGATCTTGCGGAGTTCGGGATCGTTGCGGAGGTACTCGGGGGCCCGCCCGCCGGGGATGACGAGGGCCGCGTACCGGCCGGGATCGACCTCGGAGAAGGCGAGATCGGCGGGCCAGGTGTAGCCGGGCTTCTCGGTGTAGGTGTCGAAGCCGGGTTCGAAGTCATGGACGACGAACTGGAGCTTCTTGCGCTCGGGGGCGGCGATATGGACCTCGTAGCCCTCCTCGCGCAGGCGCTGGTAGGGGTAGAGGACCTCCAGCGACTCCGCTGCGTCGCCGGTGACGATGAGGATCTTCGCTGTCATGTCGGTGCGCTCCTCCGTGGCCGTGGGATGCGTCTTCGCCGGGCGTCATGGACTCACCCGCCCGTGGGCTCATGGGCAACGTGCCGCGCGCCGGGGCTCTTGCCAAGGGCCCTCGCGGCTCCGGCGTCGTCACCGTCCCGACTGCCCGTGAATACGACGATTTCATGTGCTGCGCCCCTGTGCATAACGTCAAAGTTCCACCCTCTGTTTTGTACACAACCGGCTCATGACGAGCCCCCGGTGAGGAGAGATAGCCTTGTGGCGTGATCAGCGCGATATTTCGCGGGGGCATCGTCGCCCCTGCTCCGCGCCCGGCGACCACGGAATACATCCGTGACCGGGCGGCGGTCGCTGGTCCTCCCAGGGCCTGTCCGACAGGCCCGCGCGGGCGGGACGGAGCTCCCAGGGCTCCCAGGACGCCGTGCACACCCCAGGTACCGGCGCGACAGAGAGCAGCGTCACACCCGTCGGGCGTGCCGAAAATGGCTGATAACCCACCGCTCATCTCACCTTGCGGCATAGCGTCTGAGCAGACCGGAGAACCCGGGCCGTGGCGTCGAGCCGCAGGGGAAGAGACCGTACTTCCTTCTACGTCACGCAACGGCGCGCGACAGGAGCCAGAGGACAATGCAGACCAAGCTGGACGAAGCCAAGGCCGAGTTGCTCGAGAGGGCTGCTCGGGTAGCTGAGAACAGCCCGGTCGGGGGGCACCTACCCACCGGGACGACGGACGAGAGCACTCCGGACCAGGAGACCGTGCTCGCGTTCCTCCAGCGCTACTACCTGCACACCGCCCCGGAGGACCTCGCGGACCGCGACCCGGTCGACGTCTTCGGTGCCGCCTTCTCCCACTACCGGCTGGCCGAGACCCGCCCCCAGGGCACGGCGAACGTACGGGTCCACACCCCGACGGTCGAGGAGAACGGCTGGACGTGCAGCCACACCGTCGTCGAGGTCGTCACCGACGACGTGCCCTTCCTCGTCGACTCGGTGACCAACGAGCTGACCCGCCAGGGCCGCGGCATCCACGTCGTCATCCACCCGCAGATCGTCGTCCGCCGCGACCTCACCGGCAAGCTCGTCGAGGTGCTCACCACCCCGCCCGCCGGAGAGCTGCCGCACGACGCGCACACCGAGTCCTGGATCCACGTCCAGATCGACCGCGAGACCGACCGCGCCGACCTGAAGCAGATCACCGCCGACCTGCTGCGCGTCCTGTCCGACGTCCGCGAGGCCGTCGAGGACTGGGAGAAGATGCGGGAGTCGGCCCTGCGGATGGCCGACGAGCTGCCCACCGAGCCGACCGCCTCCGACCTGCCCTCCAGCGAGGTCGAGGAGGCCCGCCAGCTGCTGCGCTGGCTGGCCGCCGACCACTTCACCTTCCTCGGCTACCGCGAGTACCAGCTCCGCGAGGACGACTCGCTGGCCGCCGTCCCCGGCACCGGCCTCGGCATCCTGCGCTCCGACCCGCAGCACGGCGGCGAGGACAGCCACCCGGTGAGCCCGTCCTTCGAGCGGCTCCCGGCCGACGCCCGGGCCAAGGCCCGCGAGCACAAGCTCCTCGTCCTGACGAAGGCCAACAGCCGTTCCACGGTGCACCGTCCGTCGTACCTCGACTACGTGGGCGTGAAGAAGTTCGACGAGAACGGCGAGGTCGTCGGCGAGCGCCGCTTCCTGGGCCTGTTCTCCTCCGCCGCCTACACCGAGTCCGTCCGCCGGGTTCCCGTGATCCGGCGCACGGTCGACGAGGTGCTCGAAGGCGCCGGCTTCTCGCCCAACAGCCATGACGGGCGCGACCTGCTCCAGATCCTGGAGACGTACCCGCGCGACGAGCTGTTCCAGACCCCGGTCGACGAACTCCGCTCCATCGTCACGTCCGTGCTCTACCTGCAGGAGCGCCGACGGCTGCGCCTGTACCTGCGCCAGGACGAGTACGGCCGCTACTACTCGGCGCTCGTCTACCTCCCGCGCGACCGCTACACCACGGGTGTACGCCTGCGGATCATCGACATCCTTAAAGAAGAGCTCGACGGCATCAGCGTCGACTTCACCGCCTGGAACACCGAGTCGATCCTCTCCCGGCTGCACTTCGTGGTCCGCGTCCCGCAGGGCACCGAGCTGCCGGAGCTGTCCGACGCCGACAAGGACCGCATCGAGGCCCGCCTGGTCGAGGCCGCCCGCTCCTGGGCCGACGGCTTCGGCGACGCGCTGAACGCCGAGTGCGGCGAGGAGCGCGCGGCCGAACTGGTGCGCCGCTACGGCAACGCCTTCCCCGAGGGCTACAAGGCGGACCACTCCCCGCGCGCCGCCGTGGCCGACCTGGTCCACCTCGAACAGCTCACCGAGGAGCAGACCTTCGAGCTGAGCCTCTACGAGCCGGTGGGCGCCGCCCCCGACGAGCGCCGCTTCAAGATCTACCGCAAGGGCGCCCCGGTCTCCCTCTCGGCCGTGCTGCCGGTCCTCAGCCGCCTCGGCGTCGAGGTGGTCGACGAGCGGCCGTACGAACTGCGCTGCTCGGACCGTACGACGGCGTGGATCTACGACTTCGGGCTGCGGATGCCCAAGTCGCAGAACGGCGGGGACCAACTCGGCGACGACGGACGTCAGCGGTTCCAGGAGGCGTTCGCCGCCACCTGGACCGGGCAGGCCGAGAACGACGGCTTCAACGCGCTGGTGCTGAGCGCCGGGATCGACTGGCGCCAGGCGATGGTGCTGCGGGCGTACGCCAAGTACTTGCGGCAGGCCGGTTCCACCTTCAGCCAGGACTACATGGAGGACACCCTCCGCAACAACGTCCACACCACCCGGCTGCTCGTCTCCCTGTTCGAGGCGCGGATGTCGCCGGACCGGCAGCGCGCCGGGCGCGAGATCGTGGACGCCCTCCTCGAAGAGGTCGACGCGGCGCTCGACCAGGTGGCGAGTCTCGACGAGGACCGCATCCTGCGCTCCTTCCTGACCGTCATCAAGGCGACCCTGCGCACCAACTTCTTCCAGGAGGCGCTCGGCGGGCACGCGCACGCGTACGTCTCGATGAAGTTCGACCCGCAGGCCATCCCGGACCTCCCCGCGCCGCGCCCGGCGTTCGAGATCTGGGTGTACTCGCCGCGCGTCGAGGGCGTGCACCTGCGCTTCGGCAAGGTCGCGCGCGGCGGACTGCGCTGGTCGGACCGGCGCGAGGACTTCCGTACGGAGATCCTCGGCCTGGTCAAGGCGCAGATGGTGAAGAACACCGTCATCGTGCCGGTCGGCGCCAAGGGCGGCTTCGTCGCCAAGCAGCTGCCCGACCCGAGCGTGGACCGGGACGCGTGGCTGGCCGAGGGCATCGCCAGCTACAAGATGTTCATCTCGGCCCTGCTCGACATCACCGACAACCTGGTGGCCGGCGAGGTCGTCCCTCCGGCGGACGTCGTCCGGCACGACGAGGACGACACCTACCTGGTCGTCGCCGCCGACAAGGGCACCGCGACCTTCTCGGACATCGCCAACGGAGTCGCCGAGAGCTACAACTTCTGGCTCGGCGACGCCTTCGCCTCCGGCGGCTCGGCGGGCTACGACCACAAGAAGATGGGCATCACCGCGCGCGGTGCCTGGGAGTCCGTCAAGCGGCACTTCCGGGAGCTGGGCGTCGACACCCAGAGCGAGGACTTCACGGTCGTCGGCGTCGGCGACATGTCCGGTGACGTGTTCGGCAACGGCATGCTCCTGAGCGAGCACATCCGCCTGGTCGCCGCCTTCGACCACCGGCACATCTTCCTGGACCCGACCCCGGACGCGGCCGTCTCGTACGCCGAGCGCCGCCGCATGTTCGAGCTGCCGCGCTCCAGTTGGGCCGACTACAACACCGACCTGCTGTCGGCCGGCGGCGGCGTCTTCCCCCGTACGGCCAAGGCGATCCCCGTCAACGCGCACGTCCGCGAGGCCCTCGGCATCGAGGACAAGGTCGCCAAGATGACGCCGGCCGACCTCATGAAGGCGATCCTCAAGTCGCGGGTCGACCTCCTGTGGAACGGCGGCATCGGCACGTACGTCAAGGCCGGCACCGAGTCCCACGCGGACGTCGGCGACAAGGCCAACGACGCGATCCGCGTCGACGGCGCCGACCTGCGCGTCAAGGTCGTCGGCGAGGGCGGCAACCTGGGCCTGACCCAGCTCGGCCGGATCGAGTTCGCCCAGCAGGGCGGCAAGATCAACACGGACGCGATCGACAACAGCGCGGGCGTGGACACCTCCGACCACGAGGTGAACATCAAGATCCTGCTCAACGGCCTGGTCACCGAAGGTGACATGACCGTCAAGCAGCGCAACAAGATCCTCGCCGAGATGACCGACGAGGTCGGCGCGCTCGTCCTGCGCAACAACTACGCGCAGAACACCGCGATCGCCAACGCGCTCGCCCAGTCCAAGGACATGCTCCACGCCCAGCAGCGCTTCCTGCGCACCCTGGTCCGCGAGGGCCACCTCGACCGGGCCCTGGAGTTCCTGCCCACCGACCGCCAGATCCGCGAACGCCTCGCCCAGGGACAGGGGTTGACCGGCCCCGAGACGGCCGTCCTCCTCGCCTACACGAAGATCACGGTCTCGGACGAGCTGCTGCACACCACGCTCCCCGACGACCCGTACCTGCGCACCCTGCTGCACGCCTACTTCCCGAGCGCGCTGCGCGAGAAGTTCGCCGAGCAGATCGACACCCACGCGCTGCACCGCGAGATCGTCACCACGGTCCTCGTCAACGACACGGTCAACACCGGCGGCACGAGTTTCCTGCACCGCCTCCGGGAGGAGACCGGGGCCTCCCTGGAGGAGATCGTCCGGGCGCAGACCGCGGCCCGCGCGATCTTCGACGCCGCCGAGGTGTGGGACGGCGTCGAGGCCCTCGACAACACCGTCGAGGCGCCCGTCCAGACCCGTATCCGCCTGCACTCGCGCCGCCTGTGCGAGCGCGGCACCCGCTGGCTGCTCAACAACCGGCCGCAGCCGCTCCAGCTCGCCGAGACCGTCGAGTTCTTCGGCGAGCGCGTCGAGCAGGTCTGGTCCCAGCTCCCCAAGCTGCTGCGCGGCGCGGACCTGGACTGGTACCAGGAGATCTACGACGAGCTGACCGGCGCCGGTGTCCCGGCCGAACTCGCCACGCGCGTGGCCGGCTTCTCCTCCGCCTTCCCGGCGCTCGACATCGTCTCGGTGGCCGACCGCACGGGCAAGGACCCGATGGACGTCGCCGAGGTCTACTACGACCTCGCCGACCGCCTCCACATCACCCAACTCATGGACCGCATCATCGAGTTGCCCCGCGCGGACCGCTGGCAGTCCATGGCCCGCGCCTCCATCCGCGAGGACCTGTACGCGGCCCACGCGGCCCTGACCGCCGACATCCTCGCGGCGGGCAACGGCACCTCGACCCCCGAGCAGCGCTTCGTGGCCTGGCAGGAGAAGAACACGGCGATCCTGGGCCGGGCGCGCACGACCCTGGACGAGATCCAGGGCTCGGAGACCTTCGATCTGGCCAACCTGTCGGTGGCGATGCGCACGATGCGAACGCTGCTGCGCACGCACTCGTAGTTCCTACGACGACTGGGGCGCCCCGGGCCGCAATGGCCCGGGGCGCCCTTTTCATGGAGTGCCTTAGGAGATTTCGAGGGGAGGGCTTACTTGGCCGCGCTAAGCCTGGTGAGGTGACTCTGAACATCACCGAGGAACGTGCGACCGGCGCTCCCGTCCGACCGGTGCGCAAGGTCGTCCTGGAAGTCGTGAAATTCGGGATCGTCGGCGGCAGCGGCGTCCTGGTCAACTTCGCGGTCTTCAACGCCCTGCTGCACGGCCTGCGCTGGCCCGCGATGCTCGCGACCGTCCTGGCCAGCTGCGTCGCGATGGGCGCCAACTACCTCGGCTTCCGCTACTACACCTACCGCGACCGCGACGCCCCCGGCGCCCGCCGGATCGCCCTGTTCTTCGTCTTCAGCGTCATCGGCGTGGCCATGGAGAGCGGCCTCTTCTACGTCGGCTACCACGGACTGGGCCTCCACGGTCCGCTTGAGGCGAATGCCGTGAAGGCCCTGTCGATCGTGCTCGCGTCCGCGTTCCGCTTCCTGGTCTACCGCACGTGGGTGTTCCAGGACGAGGACCTCTGACGGCTGGTTCTCAGGCGACCCTGCCCGCCGGAGCCGGCGCCGGAGCGGCGTCCTTGGGCTTGTCGGCGCCGCCCGTGAAGGCCTCGTACGCCTCCAGGACCTCCTCCGTCGGCCCGTCCATCCGCAGCTCGCCGCGCTCCAGCCACAGCACGCGGTCGCAGGTGTCGCGGATCGACTTGTTGTTGTGGCTGACCAGGAAGACCGTGCCCGCGTGCTGGCGCAGCTCGCGGATCCGCTCCTCGGAGCGCCGCTGGAACGACCGGTCGCCCGTCGCCAGCGCCTCGTCGATCAGGAGGACGTCGTGGTCCTTGGCGGCGGCGATGGAGAACCGCAGCCGGGCGCCCATGCCGGAGGAGTACGTCCGCATCGGCAGTGTGATGAAGTCGCCCTTCTCGTTGATCCCGGAGAAGTCGACGATGCCCTGGTAGCGCTCCTTGACCTGCTCGCGGGACATGCCCATGGCCAGGCCGCCGAGGTA
The DNA here is from genome assembly GCF_033335955.1 of Streptomyces sp. N50. Taxonomy (GTDB): domain Bacteria; phylum Actinomycetota; class Actinomycetes; order Streptomycetales; family Streptomycetaceae; genus Streptomyces. Next base: position 3,415,430 of record NZ_CP137549.1, on the reverse strand, counting down.
CACGTTGCGCTCGCCGGTCAGATCGCCCATCAGAGCCGCGTTGACGCCGAGGAGGGAGGGCTGGCCGTGGGTGTAGATACGGCCGTTCTCGACCGGGAGCAGGCCCGCGACGGCCTTGAGGAGGGTGGACTTGCCGGAACCGTTGGTCCCGATGAGCCCGATCGCCTCGCCCTTGTAGGCGACGAACGACACCTTCTTGACGGCGTGCACCTTGCGGACGCCCGCCGCCTTCTCGGTCTTCTCCCGGCGCATCATGCGGTTCAGGGCGGCGGTCGCGGAGCCGCGTCCGGCGCCGGTCCCGTTGACCCGGTAGACGATGTCCACGCCGTCGCAGACGACGGTGGGGATCGTGCTGTCGGCGGCCACGCGGGTCCGCTCGGTGTGGTACTCGATGGTCTGCTCAGCCACGGCCGTACGTCTCCTCAGCCTTCCAGAAGTAGATGAAGCCGCCGACTCCGGCGATCAGCGCCCAGGCGGTCGCCGCCGGCCACACGTGCGGGGGGAGCTGGCTGGAGTGGAAGCTGTCGATCAGCGAGTAGCGCATCAGGTCGATGTAGACGGCCGCCGGGTTGGTCTCCAGGGCCAGCGTCACGATGTGCGGCAGGTGGTCCTTGCTGGTCAGCTTGTCGATGCTCCACATGACGCCGGAGACGTACATCCAGGTGCGCAGGACGAACGGCATCAGCTGCGCGATGTCCGGAGTCTTCGCGCCCATCCGGGCCATGATCATCGAGACGCCCGCGTTGAACGTGAACTGCAGGAACAGCACCGGGACCGCCATCAGCCAGGAGAAGCTGATCGGCACACCGAAGCAGAGCAGGATCACGACCAGGGCGGCCATCGAGAACAGCAGCTGCTGGAGCTGCTGCAGCGCGAACGAGATCGGCAGCGCGGCCCGCGGGAAGTGCAGGGCCCGGACCAGGCCGAGGTTGCCCGAGATCGCCCGGGTGCCCGCCATGATCGAGCTCTGCGTGAACGTCCAGATGAACACGCCCGTCACCAGGAACGGGATGTAGTCCGGCACGCCGCGCTTGGTGCCCAGCAGGATGCCGAAGATGAAGTAGTACACCGCCGCGTTCAACAGCGGCGTCATCACCTGCCAGACCTGGCCCAGTTTCGCCTGGCTGTACTGCGCGGTCAGCTTGGCGGTGGCGAACGCGGTGATGAAGTGCCGGCGCTCCCACAGCTGGCGGACGTACTCGCGCAGGGAGGGGCGGGCGCCACTGACCGTGAGGCCGTGGCGTGCGGCGAGCGCCGCGAGGTCGTCTTCGTCGGCCGGAGCCGGCGAAGGGGGCGGTGTGTGGAGGACCTGGCTCACATCCGCTGCTTTCGCTCGGGGGGAGGGGGTGCGTGCGTCCGGCTGCCGTGTCCCGTCGCCCGGCGTTTCCTTACGCTTCTCTTTACGTTCTCTTACGTCGGAACGGGACCGTATCGTCGCAACGTGAGCGTAGGCGGATTCGGCGTCGGAACGCAACCGTTTCGTCGTGACGGATGTGATGGGGCCGTTAGGTTTTGGGCCGGGACGGGCCTGTTGCGTCGATACGGTCTGGGCAGGCGGGGGTGGACGGTGGGATCTTGGCGTGGGGACGGGCCGGGTGCGTCGCGAGGACGGACCGGTTCCGTCGCGAGGGCAGGCCGGTTCAGTCGCGGCGACGAGCCCGTTGCGTCCCGACGTGCCGCCCGCTGCCCGCGGGCGCCGCGCGTCGCCCGCGTCACGACGAGCCCGTTTCGTCGCAACGCACCACACACGCGCCGCGTCGGAACGCAACCGTTTCGTCGCAACGCCCCTATGCTTGGGCTATGACGACGAACGCCGACGAGCCCCAGACACGTCAGCGCCGCCGCACCCCCGCCGGGGCGGCCGTACTCCGCGAGGATGTGACCGAAGCCATTCGGGCGGCGGTCTTCGAGGAGTTGGCGGCGGTCGGGTATGCCCGGATGTCGATCGAGGGGATCGCGCGTCGCGCGGGGGTGGGCAAGACGGCGGTGTACCGCCGCTGGCGTTCGAAGCTGCACCTGGTGCTCGACGTCGTGTCGGCGATCGCGGTGATGGGACTGCCGACGCCGGACACCGGTTCGCTGGAGGGCGACCTCCGGATGCTGTACGAGGTGACGTCACGGGCGCTGCGGCACCCCGTCGCCTCGCAGATCATCCCCGACCTCCAGGCCGAGGCCGCCCGCAACCCCGAGATCGCCGACGCCATGCAGAAGGCGCTGCGCGAGGGCCAGGAGGGCGTGGCCAGCAAGATCCTCGCGGCGGCGGAACGGCGTGGCGAGCTCGGCCCCGGCATGGATGAGGACCTCGCCCTGGACCTGATCTCCGGCCCCCTGTACTGGCGTGCCGTGGTGATCCGCAGCCCGAAGCTGCCGAAGGGCTACCTGGGGGCGCTGGCCCGGGCGACGACGGAGGGGCTCAAGGCGTTGTAGGGCTCCGCCGTACCCGCAGGTCAGCCAGCGCCCCCGTGGTCCAACCGCCGCGCCAGTTCCCCGAGTTCGGCCACCCGCAGCACCCGGCCACCGAACCCCGGCAGCGGTACATGCAGGGCCTCGACCCAACGCTCCGGGATCGCGGCGCCCCCGTACACCGCCCCCGCGAGGCCGCCCGTCACGGCGGCGACGGTGTCCGTGTCGCCGCCGAGGTCGATCGCGGCGCGTACGGCGTCCTCGTAGGTGGCCGTGGTCCGCAGGGCCCACACGGCGGAGGCGAGGCAGGGCCAGACGGCGCCGTTGAACTCCGTCGCCAGGTCGGGGTGCCAGTCCGGGGCGAGGACGACGCCGTAGCGCTCCCGGTGGTCGGGGTGGACGTACTGGAGGGTCTCCTCGACGGCGACGAGCGGGGCGCCGCCCTCCAGCGCCACGCGCACCAACTCATGGAAGACGGCGGTGCCTTCCCAGGCCGCGCGGTCTCCGTGGGTGAGCGCGGCGATGCGGCGGGCGGCGTCCATCGTGGCGTCGCGTCCCGCGCGCGCGAAGTAGACGGCTGACGGAGCAGCGCGCATCAACGCACCGTTCCCGGCGCCCCGTTGGCTCGACTGGAAGTGCAGGGCGGCGGCCAGGTCCCAGGGGTCACCGCTGGTCAGCACGGCCTCGGTCTGCAGGCCGATGTCCTTCGGGTCGGCGGCCGCCCATCGCGTGAACCGCCGGAACATGTCCGGGAGTTGGAGCCCGTCGCACTCCAGCAGCGACTCCGCGACGAGTACGGCCATCTGCGTGTCGTCGGTCGCCTCGCCCGGGTCCCAGCCGCCGCCTCCGCACATCTCACCGCCCTGACCGGCCACCGGAAACCGGGCGGAGAAGGTGCCTTCGGGACCGAACTCGAAGGGCGCGCCGAGAGCGTCGCCGACGGCGGAGCCGAGGACGGCGCCCAGGGCGCGTTCCGACCGGGAACAGCTGCTCACCGGACTGGAGTTCATCAACAGCCGCTCATCGAGCTGGAGTTCATCAACAGCCTCTCACCGTGCCGGAGTTCACCAACAGCCGCTCACAAGGCCGGAGTTCATCAGGCGCGCGCCGCCCCCGGATGCAACCGCACCCATCCCTCCCAGGCCGACGCGATCATGTCGTCGACGTCGTGCTTGGCCTTCCAGCCCAGTTCGATGGTGATGCGGTCGGCGGAGGCGACGACGCGGGCCGGGTCGCCGGGGCGGCGGGGGTGGACGGTCGGGGGGCGGTCGTAGCCGGTGATCGCGTTGACGCGGTCGATCATCTCGCGGACCGAAACGCCTTCGCCGCGGCCGATGTTGAGGGTGAGGTCGCGGCCGGGGGAGGCCTGGAGGGCGCGGGCCGCGGCGACGTGGGCCTCGGCCAGGTCCACGACGTGGATGTAGTCGCGGACGCAGGTGCCGTCCGGGGTGGCGTAGTCGTCGCCGAAGACGCGCGGGGGCGCGTTCTCGGTGAGCTTCTCGAAGACCATGGGGACGATGTTGAAGACGCCCACGTCGGCGAGTTCGGGGGCGCCGGCGCCGGCCACGTTGAAGTAGCGCAGGGAGGCCGTCGACAGACCGGTCGCCCTGCCGGTCGCGCGGACCAGCCACTCACCCGCCAGCTTGGTCTCGCCGTACGGCGACATCGGGACGCAGGGCGTCTCCTCGGTGACCAGTTCCACGTCCGGCATGCCGTAGACGGCCGCCGAGGACGAGAAGACGAAGGACGGGACGCCGGCCGTGGTGACCGCCTCCAGGAGGACGCGCAGGCCCTCGACGTTCTCCCTGTAGTAGTGCAACGGCAGGTCGACCGACTCGCCGACCTGCTTCTTCGCCGCGAGATGGACGACTCCGGTGACGTCCTGGTCGGCGAGGGTGCGGGCCACCCGTTCCGCGTCCAGGGTCGAACCCACCACCAGGGGTACGCCGTCGGGCACGCGCTCGGCGATGCCGGTGGACAGATCGTCGTAGACGACCGCCTGCTCGCCCGCCTCGGTCATCGCCCTCACGACGTGCGCCCCGATGTAGCCGGCGCCGCCGGTGATCAGCCAGGTCATGTGCGGCCGTCCCCTCCGTCACTGGATGTCGTTCGACCCGCGCGGGTGCTGCGTCCCCCGCGCGTTCCGGCCCACAGTCAATCAGGCGCCGGAGTGTGCCGAGGTCAGCTGCTGCGACTCCCCGTAGGGGCCGGGGGACCGCACGCGCGTGTGCGTCGTCGCCGGGAGCGGCCTCGACGACCGCCACAGCCGGACGAACGAGAGGACGGCCGCGGCGGCCAGCAGACCATTGCGTACGACCATCAGGGTGCAGCCCGTCCAGGTGCTGTGGATGACGTCGACGTAGAGGACGGGAAACTCGACGGAGCTGACCGCGCTCGCCGCCACGATCAGCGCGGCCACCAGGCGCTGGGTGGTGTGCCGCGAGGTCAGACAGACGGCGGCCAGGCCGAGCAGCCAGATCATGTACTGGGGGCTGATGACCCGGCTGGTCACGGTGAACAGCAGGACGGCGCTCAGCGCGGCGTCGTACGGGGTCGCGTCGGTCCAGCGGCGGGCCCGGAGCCGCCACCACAGCAGCAGCCCGAAGGCGACCGCCGTGAGCGCGAGGGAGGCGTCGGCGACGGCGGAGACGTACGGCCCCGTGAACTCCATCGCGCCGTACCGGTAGTGCACCTGACCCGGCCAGCCGACGTGGGTGGCCAGGCCGAGGGCGGTACCCCCGAGGGACTCGATCTGCACCCCCCGGCCGCCTTGCTGACGCAAGAAGGCAAAAGGATTGTTGAACAAAACCACGAGAGACATGAGCGACAAGACCCCCGTCCCCACGGCCCACGACCACACCGACCGCGTCGTCCGCCCCCTCGGCGTCCCCAGCAGCACCAGCGCCGGCCACACCTTCACCAGCGCGCCCAGCGCCGCGAACGCGCCGCACACGCGCGTGGAGCGCGACAACGTCAACAGGGAGATGACGGCGAACGCCGTGACCTGCACGTCGTAGCGGACGAGGGGCATGTGCAGGAGGAGCGGGAGGCAGGCGATCCAGTACGCGGCGCCACGCAGGCTGTGGCCGGGGCGGGTGCCCGCGCGGGCCAGGACCAGGGTGATCACGGCGTCGGTCGCGAGGGTGAGGACGACGAAGGCCTGGAAGTACGTCAGGTCCGGCAGCAACGCGGGCGCCAGCAGGACGGGACCGGCGCCCGGCGGGTACTGCCACAGCGGGTCGTGCGCCGGGAACGCGCCGTGCGACAGCACGCCGTACCAGTGGTGGTAGAGGCGCCACACCTCCCGCGCGACCCCGCCGTGGCCGAGCAGGGGGAGGCCGTTGTACGCGAGGAGGAGCAGCATTCCCGCGCGGGTGGCGAGCCAGGCGAGGGTGAGGGCGAGGAGGCGGTGTCTGCGGGCGGCGTTCATCATGGCGGATCGTAAGCCGGGTGAATGCCGCAGGAATGCTAATACACCGTCAATCGTCGGTAAGAGCTTGCTAACAGTACAAAATCAGCCAGGTGGACAGCCAGGACGAGGACGAGAACAAGCGGCGACTCCGGTGGACGAGGACGGAGGCCGTGGCGGTGTTCGTGCCGACGGCCGCCATGCTCGCGCTGGGGCTGTGGGGGCTCGACCGCGGCGGGATGTGGGGCGACGAGGGCGTCACGTTCCTGGTCGGGCGGCGCACGGTGCCGCAGATCTGGCACCTGCTGCACGGCGTCGACGCGGTGCACGGCCTGTACTACCTCCTCATGCACTTCGTCCTCGCCGTCCACCCAGGCGAGGTGGCCCTCCGCCTACCGTCCGTGTGCGGCGCGACGGCGACAGCGGGCCTGGTCGCGGCCCTCGGCGTCCGCCTGGCCCGCCCCCGAGTCGGCCTCTGGGCCGGCCTCCTCTACGCGATCACCCCACTGACCGGCCACTACGCCCAGGAGGGCCGCTCCTACGCCCTCGTCGCGGCGGGCGTGGCCGGGGCGACGCTGCTCCTGGTGAGGGCGCTGGAGGAACCACTCGGCCGCTCCTGGTGGCCGTACGGCGCCGTCCTCGCCGTGACCTTTCTGCTGCACGAGTTCGCGGTCCTGGTGCTGTGCGCGCACGTACTGACGCTGGCGGCGGCGCGAGTGCGCAGGGAGGTGTGGCTCGGCTGGGGGTGCGCGGTAGGTGTCGCGCTGGGCGCCCTGTTGCCACTTGCCTGGGTATCCCAACGCCAGTCGGCCCAGGTGGCCTGGCTGAGGATCCCGGACTGGGACACGACAGAACGCCTCGCCCGCGACTTCCTGGCCGTCACCCCGACCGGCATCGTCTTCTGGACCTCGCTCCTCCTGATCCTCCTGGGCCTCGGCTCCGGCCGGCTCGCGTCGGTCGCCCTGCCCTTGCTCCTGGTACCCCCGGTGCTCCTGTTGACGGTGTCTCAATTCCGGCCCTTGTTCCACGAGCGGTATGTGCTGTATGCGCTGGCAGGGGCACCGTTGCTGGTGGCGGCGGGGGCGGATCGAGTGGCGGGGGCGGTGAGGTGGCTGTGGCTGGAGGGACGGGGGGTGCCCAGCGGCCGCCGCGTGGACGTTGAGCGTGCGGTGGCCGGGGCTGGGAGTCGCCGCGAGTTGGTGGGTGCGGTGAGCGGGAGGGGCGACCGGTTGGGGGGCGCCTGTTGGACTGGAGGCGGAGCCGGGGGCGGGGGTGGCGTCGGAGCTGGAACTAGAGCTGGAGCCGAGGGTGGAGCTGGAGTCGGAGCCCGAGACGGGGCCGGAGTCGGAGCTGGAACTAGAGCTGGAGCCGAGGGTGGAGCTGGAGTCGGAGCCCGAGACGGGGCCGGAGTCGGAGCTGAAGCCCGAGCCGGATCGGGAGTGGGGGCGAGAACGGATACCCGAGGCGGAGCTGTTGTCGGGATCGCAGCGGGATCCCGAGTCGATGCCCAACACAGAGCCGCGGCCGCAGTTGGAGCCCGGGATGGAGCGGGCCTGGCAGTCGAGGCCGGAGTGGAGGCCCGAGCCGACACCCAAGGCGGAGCCGCAGCCGGGGCTGGCACCGGAGCTGGTGTCGGGGCTCAAGCCGACGCCCAAGGCGGAGCCGCAGCCGGGGCTGGCACCGGAGCTGGTGTCGGGGCTCAAGCCGACGCCCGGGACGGAGCCGCAGCCGTAGCCAAAGCTCTAGCCGCAGCCGCAGCCGCAGCCGCAGCCAAAGCTCTAGCCGGAGCCGGAGCCGGAGCCGGAGCCGGAGCCGCAGTCGAAGCGCGAGCCGGAACCGGAACCGGAGCCGGAGCCGCAGTCGAAGCGCGAGCCAGAGCCGGCTCCCGAGTCGACGTCCGAGACAGAGCCGGAAGCGGAGGCGAAGCCGCAGCTGGAGGCGGCATCCGAACCACGACCGCAGCCACAAGCCGCCCATCTCTCACCGGAGTTGACCGTACGACCCTCCTGCGACCCGGCGCCCGACGCCCCCCGACCACCGCCCCCATGCCCAACCGCCGCACCCCCCTCGCCACCCGAGCCAACCTCATCACCCTCGCCGGCGTCCTGGTCGCAACCGCCCCCTTCCTCCACGGCCTCCCCGACTACCGGAACGACCGCGACCCGGCCCGCCGCCCCGAGAATCTCGCCGCGGTCTCCGCACTCGCCGGACGTGAACTCCGGCCCGGCGACCCGGTGTTGTTCCTGCCGTCTTTCTGGCGGGTGACGGCGCTGGCGTATCCGGGGCCGTTCGTGGGGGCCCGGGACCTGGCGTCGGCGGAGTCGGGGGCGAAGTCCGGGACGCTCAGTGGACGTGAGGTCGGGCCGGGGGAGTTGCGGGCACGGCTCGCCGGTGTGGACCGGGTCTGGATCGTCGCGCAGTCGAACCTGCTGCCCTCGCGCTGGGTACCCGGCGACCCCACCGACCGGGTCAAACTCGACGTCGTGGACGGGGAGTTCGCGCGAAGACAGCAGTACGTACGAGGGCGAGTGAAGCTGGCCCTCTACATCCGCCGGATGCCCCCACAGCCGACGCCCTCAACCCGGCCGGTGTCCGCGCCTACACCTACGCCTCGTCCAGCGTCGCCGAATCCAACGCCCCCGTGAGCTGGTCAAGCCGCTCCCGCAACGCACGAATCTCATCGATGTCAAAGCCGGTCGCCCCAAGAATCCGCCGAGGCACCTCGACCGCCCGCTCGCGCAGCGCAACTCCCTCATCGGTGAGCCGCACCTCCACCGACCGCTCGTCACGGACGCTCCGCTCACGCCGTACGAGCCCCGCCGTCTCCAGCCGCTTGAGCAGCGGGGACAGCGTGCCGGAGTCGAGCCGCAGATGTTCGCCGAGCTTCTTGACGGGCAGCTCGCCGTGCTCCCACAGCACCAGCATCACCAGGTACTGCGGATACGTGAGCCCGAGATCCTTGAGGATCACCCGGTACACACCGCCGAAGGCGCGCGACGCGGCGTTCAGGGAGAAGCAGATCTGCTGGTCGAGGCGGAGCCAATCCGCGGTGGGCGCGGCGGCGGGAGTGGTGGTCATGCCTCCAGGATAGCGCGAGCGGGCCATTTAGTTGTGGGCAATTGAATTGTGTGCTCTACTTATCCCCGTGAGGCGGTCCGGACACCCGGACCGATCCCACCCCACCAAGACTTCCGAGAGGGATGGTTTCCAATGGACGCGATCTACACCGCCGTAGCCACCGCCACCCACGGCCGCGACGGCCGCGCGGTCAGCAACGACGGCAAGATCGACCTTCAGCTCGGCATTCCGGTAGAGATGGGCGGCAATGGGCAGGGCACCAACCCTGAGCAGCTCTTCGCCGCCGGTTACGCCGCCTGTTTCGGCAGCGCCCTCGGCCTCGTCGGCCGCCAGGCGAAGATCGACGTCACCGACGCGGCCGTCACCGCCGAGGTCGGCATCGGCAAGCAGGGCGAGGGCTTCGGCCTCAAGGTGACCCTGCGCATCGAGCTCCCCGACACCGTGGACGAGGCGACCGGCCGCAAGCTGGTCGAGACCGCCCACCAGGTCTGCCCCTACTCGAACGCCACCCGCGGCAACATCGAGGTCGACCTCGTCGTCGAGTAGTCCCTACGACGCTCTCGTGACCCGGCACAGAGATGGCCGGCGGCACACAAGCCGCCGGCCATCTCGCGTCGCACCGAACCTCACGTCACACCGACTGAGCGTGCTCCCCAAGCCCAGGCCCAACTCCCTGCCCCGGAACCGGCGTTGGCACAGGAATGGCCCCGGCCACCTTCCCCCGCACCACACTCTCCAACAACAACGGCACCCCCACCACCGGCAGTAGCCACACCAACACGATCAACCGCCCACCCCACACGCTGATATCGGGATGCGCGGCCTGGGTGAGAACCCCCGTGAACGCGGCCCCGACCAGAAACACCCCGAACGCCGGCCGCCGCACCGCCCCCCACACCCCCGCACCGAGCGCAGCCACCAGCATCGGCTGCCACAACTGCTGCCGAGTCCACTCCACCCAGAAGTTCGCCTCCAGGTGCAGGAATTCAGGCCACAGCCGCGTGCGGTCGGGCCGGGCATAGTGATCGGTGAGCAGATCCTGAAGACTGTCGGTCTGGGACGGGTAATGGAGAGCACTGGCCAGAACCAACGTACCCAGCGCGGCAGTTGCCCCCAACGCGGCCACCGTCACCAACGCCCGCCCCGGAGCCCGCCCACGCCGCATCCGCCCTACGGCGACCACCGCACCCGCCCCGGCCAGACACAGCCCGAGGAACAGGGACTGCGAGTGCTTGACGGTGAAGAGAAGCGCCAACGAACCACCCACCAGGGCGAGTCCAGCCCGCGTACGCCGCCCCTTCAGCACCAGCGCGCACCCCCACACCGCAGCCAGCGTCAGGGCCGTCATCAGCCCCTCGGTCATCGGCCGCATCGAAGTCGTCCCGCACGGCAGCACGTAGTACAGCGCCTGCCCGGTCAACGCGAACGGCACCGACACGGACAGGGTGCGCAGGATCAGGAAAACAAGAATCCCACCCAGAACCGTGAGAACGACACTCGCCGACCACATCCCCCACACCGGCCCGAGCAGCGTCACGAACGGCACCAGGAACACCGGGTATCCGGGCCGCACTTCAAAGATCCGCATGAACCGTTCCGACGTGAACGGCGTGATGAACCCGCCCGTCTGCCCGGCCCGCAGCCGCGCGTTCACCCCCCGCCACTCCGCGTCCCGGCACTTCTTCGCGACCCGCGCGGCGGGGTCCTTGCCGTGGAAGTCCAGCGGGTTCACGCTCTGTTCGCGCCGAGCGTTCGCCCCCTGGCTCGCACAGCTGTAGTCGATGGCGACGGCGGCCGACTCCCGCTCGCTCGCACCACGCAGACTCATCGCGTACGACAGGTAGTTCTTCGTGTCGGGAGTCGCCCGCCCGGTGACATTGGCGAGTTGGAGCACCGCGAACACGGCGGCCAGCACCAGCACCCACGTACGCGGCCTCATGAGGACGCCAACTGGTCGTGACCACTGACCGGAGAGGGAACCCGCGCACCGGCCCCGGTCTGCGGAAGCCAGTCGACCTCCCCCAGAAGCAGCGTCCGTACGACCCTCTCGGCCGCCCTCCCGTCGTCGAACTCGCAGTACCGCGCACGGAACTCACCCCGCAGCCGCGTCGAGTCCTCGTCCCGCCAGGCACCCGACGCGAACAGCCACGCCAACTCCCGGTAGGAACCGGACACATGACCCGGTGGCGCGGCGGTGACGTCGACATACGTTCCCCGGCTGGCCGCGTACGCCTCCCGGTCGTCGGCGTGCAGCACGATCGGCCGGTCGAGATTGGCGTAGTCGAACATCAGGGCCGAGTAATCAGTGACCAGCGTGTCGGACGCCAACATGACGTCCTCCACGGCGAGTTCATCGGTCGCGTCGATCAGCACCCCACGCCGATGCAGATCCGCGAGCCCCATCCCACGCGCGGGACCCGTCGCGAGAGACGGATGCAGCCGTACGACGAGGGTGTGCTCCGGGCCGAGGTCCTCGGCGAACCGGGCCAGGTCCAGCCGGTCGACGTGCCCGCCCCGGACGTACTCACGGCGGGTCGGCGCGTACAGCACGACGGTGTTGTCGACCGGGATACCGAGCCGCTCCCGAACTCCCGCCCCCGCTCCTGGTGTTGCGCCGACCAGGACGTCGTTGCGCGGGCTCCCCGTCCGCGCCGAAGTGAAGTGGCACGGATACGCCCGCTCCCACACCAGCTCCGAGTGCCGGTTGGCGACCAGGCTGTGGTCCCAGCGGTCGGCCCGGCGCAGCATCTGCGGGACGTCGACGCCGTAGCGGCCGCCGGGCTTGTCCAGCAGGTCGGCCGCCATGTACTTGAGCGGGGTGCCCTGGTGGGTGTGGATGTGGACGCTGCCGGGGCGCTTGGTGAGGGTGCCGGGCCAGTTGACGTTGTTCACGAAGTACGTGGCGCGCGCGGTGAGTTGGCGGTACCGCAGAGTGTTGAGGAGGACGTGCTCGACATCCGGCGGCACCAACGCGGCCTGTTCCGTGTCCTGTACGACCCACACCCCCCGGAGATGCGGGGCGATCTCCTTCGCCTTGTAGTACACGGCGGCCGGGTCGCCCAGCACCCCGCGGTGCGAAAACGCCGAGTACACAACGAGGTTGGGGTCCAGCGACCGGCGCGCGTGCAGCGCGCCCCAGCCGCCCTTGACCCGCCCGGCCGCCGACTTACGGGCCTGCATCGCCCGGCGTTCCAACTGCCGCCCGCCCCGCCCCGCCTGCCGCCGCACTCGGTACAGCGCGTAACTGCCCTCCAGCGCACGGACTTCGGCGTCCACCTTCATCCCCGTCGGCTTGTGCTTGGCGAACAGCTCGGCCGTACGACGGAAGAACTCGGCCTTGTCGGACGGAGGCAGGCGGTCCGGCTTGCCGAGGATGTCGAGACAGTGCTCGCCCATCTTCCGGTGCAGATACGGCAGCCAACTCGCCAGTTCCGGGCGGGAGTCGACGAACGCGAAGACCCGCTCGTACTGGTCGTGGATGTCGAAGTGCTTGCGGCTGGTGGTCGACAGGATGTTGCCCTGGCGCCGCTGCCGGTAGTTCAGGCAGATTCGGTCTAGGGTGGCGATCCGCTCGGCGCTGAGCAGCACCGGGAACGTCCAGGGCGTGTCCTCGTAGTAGCCCGGCGGGAACTCGAAGGCGTGCTTGTGGACGAACTCCCGGCGGTACACCTTGTTCCACACGACCATCAACAGGTCGAGGATCTCCGGGTGTTCGGCGACCGTGAAGGTGCCGTCGACCTCCGTCAGGACGTGCGCGAGGACGTTGCGCCGGGTGCCGCCCCACCAGTAGGTGCGCGCGTAGTCGAAGACCAGGACGTCCGGGTCGCCGCTCGCGTCGAGCCGGTCGGCCATCGCGCGCAGGGCGCCCGGGGTGAGGGTGTCGTCGCTGTCGAGGAAGAAGAGGAAGTCGCCGGTGGCCAGGGGCATTCCGGCGTTGCGGGCACGGCCGAGGCCGACGTTCTCCGGCAGGTGCAGCACCTGGACGCGCGGGTCGCGGGCCGCGTACTCGTCGAGGATCGCGCCGCAGCCGTCCGGCGAGCAGTCGTTCACGGCGATCACCTCGATGTCCCGGTAGGACTGCTCCAGAACCGAGTCGAGGCACTCGCGCAGAAAGCCCTGCACCTTGAAGACGGGGACGATGACGCTGAAGCGGGGCACTTCGGGTTCAGCTCCTTACGAGGGTGGCGGCGGGGGCCGGGACGCGCTCCGCGAGCGGGATCACGGGCGGCACGGTCTCCGGCGGCTCGCCGAGGAACACCCGGCGTACGACCCGCTCGGCGGCCAGCCCGTCGTCGAACTCGCAGAAACGGGCGCGGAATCGATCCCTGAGGGCCGTGGACTCGGGCCCCGCGTACGAGCCGTCACGGAAGACCTGCGCCAGCTCCTCCGGGGTACGCGCGACGGGTCCCGGCGGCGCTTCCATGAGGTCGAAGTAGACGCCCCGCGTCTCCCGGTAGACCTCCCAGTCGTCGGCGTACAAGACGATCGGCCGGTCGAGGTTGGCGTAGTCGAACATGATCGACGAGTAGTCGGTGACCAGCGCGTCGGCGGCCAGGCAGACATCCTCGGACGAGCGGTGCCCGGTCACGTCGATGATCCGGCCGCTGCTCCTGGCCCGTCCCTGGTCGTAGAAGTAGTGGGCGCGCAGCAGCACGACCACGTCATCGCCGGCCGCCGCGCAGAAGGCCTCCAGGTCGAGGCCGGTGTCGAAACCGGTCTGGTAGTCGCGGTGGGTGGGCGCGTACAGGACGGCCGTCTTGCCCTCCGGGACACCCAACTCCCGCCGCACACGCGCCACTTCATCGGCCGTCGCCGTGTAGTACACGTCATTGCGCGGATAGCCGTACTCCAGCGCCTCGTACGAGCCGGGGAAGGCGCGCTCCCACATCTGGGTGGAGTGCCGGTTGGAGGAGATGTTGTAGTCCCAACGGTCCACCCGGCCGAGCAACTTGGCGAAGCTGCCGGTCGCGGCGGCCACCACCGGGTACGTCGACTGGTCGACGCCCATCTTCTTCAGCGGGGTCCCGTGCTGCGTCTGGACGTGCACGCTGCCGCGCCGCTTGACGACGCCCTCCGCGAAGTTGGCGTTGTTCACCAGGTACGTGGCCCGCGCCAGCACCTCCCAGTACTTCCGGCTGCCGATGACGGCGTGCTCGACGCCCTTCGGTACGGCGTCCACCGCGTCCGGCTCCACCAGGAACACCGAGCGGATGTGCGGGGCGAGTTGACGAGCCTTGGCCTCGATCGCGGCCGGGCTGCACGCGTAGCCCCGGCCCCAATAGGCGCAGTACACAGCCAGGTTGGGGTCTAGGGAACGGCGCAGGTCACGGGCGTAGCGCAGACGGGTACGGAGCATCCGGGGGCGTGGGACGCGCTCGGCCGCTCCCGATGCCTTCCGGTTGGCACCGCGCAGCGCCTTGAACGCCGTGTACGCCCCCGACGCGAGCAGCCGGTGCTGCACCCCCAGACTCCCGCCCGGCGCACTGAAGTCGGCGGGCCGGTGCGTGCGGTGGAGCTTCCCGGCCCGGCGGAAGAAGGCGCGGTGTCCGGACGGGAGCCGCTCGGGCCGTGAGGCGGTCTTCAGCACCACGGCGAAGAGCTGCTCGAACAGCGCCTGCGACCGCTCGGGAGCCAGACCCTGCGCCGCCGTCAGCACCAACTCCACTTGGTCCAGGAGCTGGTGATGGTGCTCGCCCGGCAGGTTGAGCCGGCTGCCCTGCCGCCGCAGCAGATGCCGTACGACGACGGAACGCAGGACCGCGACCCGCTCGGCGGCGACCGTGACCAGGCCGCCCCAGCCGAGGTCGGTGAACTGGCCCTCGGGAAAGGTGAGTCGGTGTTCGGAGAGGAAGGCACGGCGGTAGGCCGCGCTCCACGCGGGGAGCTGAACACCCGTCAACTGCGGTGCCTGCGACGGAGAGAACGCGCCCGCCGGGGTCTTCGCGAGCAGCGGGGCGGCCGGGTTGGTGGGCTCGCCCTCCCACCACGGGGTGCGCTCGTGCTCGAAGTACAGGACATCGACGCCTTGAGAACCCTCGGTCTCCGTCAGCCGGGCGTCCAACGCCGCCAACGCGCCCGGGGCGAGGGTGTCGTCGCCGTCCAGGAAGAGGACGTAGGAGCCGGTCGCCGCCCGCAGTCCGGTGTTGCGGGCCCCGCTGAGCCCCGCGGACGGTGGGGAGTTGACCGGGGCCACCCGGGAGTCCTGCCCGGCGTGGTCGGCGGCGACGTCGGCGGCCGGGGAGCCGGGGCTGTCGCAGACCGGGATCAGCTCGAAGTCGCCGTAGGACTGCGCGAGGACCGAGTCCAGGGCCAGGGACAGCCGGCCGGCGACCCCGTGGGACGGGACGATGATGCTGAAGCGGGGCATTCTGTTCTTTCTCCAGTGGTCCGGAGGGGTCCGGTGTCAGTGCGTGCGACAGGCCCTGGGGCGTCCGGTCGGGCGCCAGGTGGTCGGGCGGGTCGGGGTGGGGCGCGAGGGGCTTGAGGGCATGCGAACTCCCCAATGTGGGAACGGCGTTCAGAGTCGGTCGGTGACGGGCTGGGACGCGGTGGGCTGCGGCACGGTGGTGAGCGGGGAGCGGGTGAGGCTCGCGGCGGCCGACGGCACCGGGTGACGGTCGGCGAGCGGGACGACCTGCGGGAGGTCGGTCTCGCCCAACACCACGTGGCGTACGACCCGTTCGGCGGCGCGGCCGTCGTCGTAGGGGCAGAAGCGCTCGCGGAACGCGGCGCGCAGCTGGGCCGAACGCGAGCCGCGCCAGTGGTCGGTGGCGAAGATGTCGATCAGTTCGTCCTCGCTGCGGGCGACCGCGCCCGGCGGGAAGGCGCGCAGGTCGAAGTAGGTGCCCCGGGCCGCCTCGTAGGCCTCCCAGTCGTCGGCGTGGATGACGATCGGGCGGTCGAGGTTGGCGTAGTCGAACATCAGGGACGAGTAGTCGGTGACCAGCGCGTCGGAGGCGAGGCAGAGGGACTCGACGCTGGGGTGGTCGGTGACGTCGATGATCCGGCCGGACGCGGAGGCGGCGAGCGGGCCCTCGTGCCAGTAGTGGGCGCGGGCCAGCACGACGAAGCGCGGGCCGAGGCGGCGCAGGACGCGGTCCAGGTCCACGTGGGCGCGCTGAACGCGGCGGTAGTCGCGGTGGGTCGGGGCGTAGAGCAGGGCGATGGTGTCCTGCGGGATGCCGAGGGACTCGCGCAGCCGGTGCACGTCGGCCGAAGTCGCCTGCTGGAACACGTCGTTGCGGGGATAGCCGTAGGCGAGCGTGGTGTAGCTGCCGGGGTAGACGCGCTCCCAGGTCAGGGTGGTGTGGCGGTTGGCGGACAGGACGTGGTCCCACTTGTCGACGCCCTTGAGGAGTTCGGCGAAGTCCATGTCCCGTGCTGCCGCCGGGCGTTCCTGGAGGTCGAGGCCCATGTGCTTGAGGGGGGTGCCGTGTTGGGTCTGGATCATGACCTGGCCGGGGCGTTTGACCAGTCGGCGGTCGAAGTTGACGTTGTTCACCAGGTACTTGGAGCGGGCCAGCGCCGTCCAGTAGGACGCGGTGTTCGGGCGGAGCCTGCGCGTCGCGGCCGGGATCGTGTGGTGGTGCTCGGGGCGGGCGATCCACGCGGTGCGGATGTGCGGGGCGTGGGTGCGGAACGCCGTCTCCAGCGCGCCAGGGTTGCAGCTGTGGCCGCGCCCCCAGTAGGCGGCGAACACCGCGCGATCCCTGAGCGGAAGCCGGAGTTGGACGCGGTAGTGGAGCTGGAGGACCGCTGCCCTGAGTGCGCGCAGCGCCTTCGCGGTGAGCTTGACCGCGCTGCGGCGCCAGCTCATCGCCTTCTGCACGGCGCGGAAGGTGCGGTGGACGCCGAAGTGGACGAGCGTGTGGCGCGTCCGGGTGCGCAGCGGGACCGGGGTGCCGGGGATGCGGTAACGGCGGTAGTGGGCGCGGGCCTTGCGCAGGAACTCGGCGCGGGTGCCGCGCGGGAGGCGGTCCGGCTTGGTGAACACCGTCGCGAGGTGATCGACCATGCGGCGGAACAACACCGGGCGCCACTGGGCGAGTTGGGGGCGCGCGTCGACGAACGCGAAGACCCGGTCGTACTGGTCGAAGACGTCGAAGTGCTTGCGGCTGGTGGTGCCGAGGATGTTGCCCTGGCGGCGCTGGCGGTAGTGGACGCAGACCCGGTCGAGGGTCGCGATGGTCTCCGCCGTCATCAGGACCGGGTAGGTCCACGGGGTGTCCTCGTAGTAGCCGGGCGGGAAGGCGAAGCCCTCGCGCTCCACGAACTCCCGTCGGTACGCCTTGTTCCAGGCCACCATGATGACCCGCAGCAGCCCGGGGCGGTCCTCCAGCCGGAAGGGCGCCGGGCCCTGTTCGGTCAACTGGACGGCTACCTTGTTGCGTTGGGCCTCGCCCGACCAGAAGGTGCGCGCGTAGTCGAAGACCAGCACATCAGGCTCGCCGGTCTCCTTGAGGCGGTCGGCGATCGCGCGCAACGCGTCGGGCGTCAGCGTGTCGTCGCTGTCGAGGAAGACCAGATAGTCGCCGGTCGCCTGTTCCAGACCGGCGTTGCGGGCGCGGCCGAGGCCCTGGTTCGCGGGGAGATGGACCGCGCGCACCCGGGCGTCGCGGGCCGCGAACTCGTCGATGATCGCGCCGCAGGCGTCCGGCGAGCAGTCGTCGACGGCGATCAGCTCAAGATCGGGGTACGACTGGGAGAGCACCGATTCCAGGCATTCGTGCAGGTACGCCTGCACCTTGTACGCGGGGACAATGACACTGAACCTGGGCAAGGGACATCCATGGGTCGGTCGGCGCGGGCGTTCTGCCCGGGAACGGCCGATGGAGTGACTTGGTTACGGCGCGTACGGCATACGGGGGACGCACGGTGAACGAAAAGGGGCGGGCCGATGACGGCCCACCCCTTCGAACTATGTGCTGTTCGCGGCTATTTGACCGCGCCCGCCATCACGCCGGACACGAACTGCCGCTGGAACGCGAAGAACACGGCCAGCGGGATCACCATGGAGATGAAAGCGCCGGGTGCCAGCACGTCGATGTTGTTGCCGAACTGGCGTACCTGCGTCTGGAGTGCGACCGTGATCGGCTGGGTGCTCGACTTGGTGAACACCAGCGCGACCAGCATGTCGTTCCACACCCACAGGAACTGGAAGATGCCCAGGCTCGCGATCGCGGGCCCGCCCAGCGGCATCACGACCCGGGCGAACAGCCGGAGTTCACCGGCGCCGTCCAGCCGGGCCGCCTCCAGGAGTTCGCGCGGGATCTCCGCGAAGAAGTTCCGCAGCAGGAACACCGCGAACGGCAGCCCGTATCCCACATGGAAGAGGATCACCCCGAAGATGGTCCCGAACAGGCCTATTTTCCCGAAGAGTTCGGCGATCGGGATCAGCGCGACCTGCACCGGCACCACCAACAGGCTGACCACGCCCAGGAACCACCAGTCGCGGCCCGGGAACTCCATCCACGCGAACGCGTAGCCCGCGAGCGCGCCGATCACCACGACCAGGAGCGTCGCCGGGACGGTGATCAGGACGGTGTTCCACAGCGAGTTGGTGATGTCGCTGTTCTCCAGCAGCGTCTTGTAGCTGTGGAAGGTGAGTTGGGACGGCTGGCTGAAGACCTTCCACCAGCCGCTCGCGCTCATGTCCTCCGGGCTGCGCAGCGAGGACAGCAGCAGCCCGAGCGTCGGCACCATCCAGAACAGGCCGACGACGATCAGGAACACCCGGACCAGGCCCCCGCTCGCCACCGCCGCGAGCCGGGAGCCGAGCGACTCCCGCGCCTTGACGACCTCAACGGGCCCTGGTTTCCCCAGAGTTCCGGCATCCGTGGTCATCGCCGCACCTCCCGCCGCAGCCGCCGCACATTGAAGAGCATCACCGGGATCACCAGCAGCAGCAGGAACACCGAGATCGCGCTGGCGATCCCCGGCTGGTCCTCCGAGAAGCCCTTCCGGTACAGCTCCAGGGCCAGCACGTTCGCGTCGTCCTGCGAGGAGCCCGGGGCGATGATGAAGACCAGGTCGAAGATCTTCAGCACGTTGATCATCAGCGTGACGACGACGACCGCGAGCACCGGCGCCAGCAGCGGCACCGTGACCCGCCGGAACACCTGCCACTCGTTGGCCCCGTCGACCCGCGCGGCCTCCAGCAACTCCCTTGGCACACCCGCGAGTCCGGCCGCGATCAGGACCATCGCGAACCCGGCCCACATCCACACGTACGACCCGATGATCGCCGGTGTCACGAGCGACGGGCCCAGCCACTCCACTCCGTTGTAGGGCGCCTTGAAGTTGCCTGCCGGGAGCCGGAGTTGGGCCCCGTCGGCCTTGGCGGGCAGGGTGAAGGTGCCGTCGCCCGCGGCCTTGGTCGAGGCGACCACCTTGCCGTCCTTGACCGCCTCGATCCTCATCCCGCCGTAGCCGAGTTCGGACGGGTCGACCCCGCCGAGCTTGCCGACGCCCTTGCCGCGGGTGAAGTCCTGCCAGGTCGTGCCGGTGATCTTCCCCGGCTCGGCCTTCGCGGCCACGGCCTTCTTCGCGCTGTCGGGCATCTGGTCGGGGGCGACGCCGACGAGCGGGAGCGTGACGGTCTGGCCCGTGTGGACCGTCGTACTGGTGATGAAGCCGCCGTGGTCCGCCTTCAGCGGCGACTCGCGGCCCGGGTGGGCGTTGGGGAACGCCGACGACGAGGCGAACGTGTCGTGGATGCCGACCCAGACCGCGTTGGCGACGCCCTTGTGCGGGTCCTGGTCGTAGACGAGGCGGAAGATGATGCCGGCGGCCAGCATCGAGATCGCCATCGGCATGAAGACGACCAGCTTGAACGCCGTTCCCCAGCGCACCCGTTCGGTCAGCACCGCGAAGATCAGACCGAGGGCGGTGGCGACCGTCGGCGCGAAGATGACCCAGATGACGTTGTTCTTCAGGGCGGTGCGGATGCCGTCGTCGGTGAACAGGGCCTTGTAGTTGTCGAATCCGGCGAAACCGTCGCCGGCCTGGTTGCCGAAGCTGCGGACCAGCGAGTACCCGATCGGGTAGACCACGAGCGCGCCGAGCAGCACCAGGGCGGGCAGCAGGAACAGCACTGCCACGGTCCTGCGGGTGCCGGTCACGCTCTTGCGCCTGCGGGGAGGGACGGAGGCCCCGGGGGCCTCCGCCGCTGCCGATGCCATCTCGGGCTCAGCTCCCGCTCGCGTACGCCGCCGCCGCGTCCTTCTCCAACTGCGCCTGCGTGCCCGCGACATCCGTCGGGTTCTTCAGGAAGTCCTGGAGGTCCTTCCACTCGCCCTTGCCGGGAGTGCCGCCGAAGGACTGCGGGGCCTGGTCGGACATGTCGAAGCGGAAGTCGTCACCGGCCGCGATCAGCGACTTGGCGATCGTCCGCTGCACCGCGTTCGGGTACGCGGAGTCCGGCACGTTCTTGTTCGGGGAGAGATAGCCGCCGAGCTTCGCCTGGATCGTCGCCGCGTCCGGTGAGGCGAGGAACGTCGCCAGTGCCTGGGCCGCCTTGGAGTCCTTCAGGATGACGGCCGCGTCGCCGCCGGAGACCACGGGCGCGGTGGAGCCGACCGACGGGAACGGGAACACCTTCGCGTCGGTGCCCACCTTCGCCTTGGTCTCACCGATGTTGACCTGCACGAAGTCGCCCTCGTAGACCATCGCGGACTTCGGCTGGTCGCCGCCGTTGAAGGTCTGCGTGACGGACGCGGGGAACTCGGTCTGCAGCGCGCCGTTCTGACCGCCCGCGATGTAGGCCTTCTTGCCCCAGATCTGGGCCAGCGTGGTGAGCGCCTGCTTGACGGAGGGATCCGTCCACTTGATCTTGTGCTGGGCGAGCTGGTCGTACTTCTCCGGGCCCGCCTGCGACAGATAGACGTTCTCGAACCAGTCCGTCAGCGGCCAGCCGTCCGCGCCCGCGATCGAGAAGGGGGTGACCCCGGAGTCGTAGACCGTCTGCGCGGTCGTCAGCAACTCCGCCCAGGTCTTGGGCTCCTTGGCGCCCGCGTTCTCGAAGACCTTGGCGTTGTACCAGATCAGCGACTTGTTGGCGGCCTTGTAGTACACGCCGTACTGCTTGCCGCCGACCTTGCCGATGTCCTGCCAGCCCTGCGAGTAGTTCTTCTGCAACTCAGCGAGCGCGGCGGCGCCGAGGGGCTTGGCCCACTTCTTGTCGACGGCCTGTTTGATGGCGCCGGGCTGCGGGAGCATCGCGACGTCCGGCGGCTGGCCGCCCGCGACCTTCGAGCCGAGGAAGTTGATGATCGGGTCCTGGGCGGGCACGAAGGTGACCTTGGCACCCGTGCGCTTCTCGAACTCCGCCAGGACCGCCTTGAAGTTCTTCTGCTCGTCACCGGTCCACACGGCGGCCACTTCGAGGCTCGCGCCGTTCAGTTTCGGGAGGGTGACCGTGCCCGCGGTCTCCGAGGGACTGCTGGATTTGCTGTCGTCGCTCTTGTTGTCGCTGCCTCCACAGGCGGCGAGCGAGAGCGTCAGTGCCCCCGCGGCGACAACTGCCGCTGTACGTACGGTTTTGCGTGTCCGGTAGGTGCTGCTCGTGCTGCGCATCACTGCCCCGTTCTTCGTTCCTCGTCGAACGCTCGAACGCTTCCGTGCGCACTGGTCTACGCCCGGTACTTGAACGCGGCAAGATGGCGTCCGCTGTCAAGTACGCGATCGTGATTGGGTCGTGACGTGGGGTTGTGTGGGCAACCTGTGGACGATCAGAGGAGCGACGGCACCTCCGCCGCCGACACCGAGCGCGTGGCCCGCTCCAGCGCGCTGGCCAGGAGCGCCAAGTCCGTTGGCCCGTTGCCCAGTTCGCGAACCGGCCGGCGCGCCGGGGGGTCGCCCATGCGCTGCCACTCCAGCGGCACGACCGTGGGCCGGAGCGTCGCCGTACGCGGGATACGGCCCGTCACGCGCCCACCCTGGAACGGGGTCGCCCGCCCGTCCGGCAGCGTCAACCGGCCACGCCCCGGGGCGGGTTCGTCCGGACCCTGGGCCGTCGCGTCGAGGGCGACCCGGAGGGTGATGTGCCGGGCGGGCTCGACCTCGGACGTACGCGCCTCCACGGCGGCCGCCGCCACCAGATGCACGCCGAGCCGCTCGCCCTCGCGGACCACCGCCTCCAGCGCGCGTATCACCGACCCGGCCGCGGGACGCCCGGGGGAGCCGAGCGGGGGTTTCACCAGCGCGTCCAGATCGTCCACGATCACGACCAGCCGCGGCAACGGCGGTGCCGCCTCGGTCTGTTGACGCGCCGCCGCGGACGGGCGCAGCCGGATCGTCGAGCTGGACGGGGACTCCAGATCCCCGGCACCGGACGAACCGCGCTGGGCGATGATCCGCCCCGACACCTCGTGCCGCGAGTGCCACTCGACGAACCCGATCCGGCCCAGCAACTCGGCCCGCCGCTTCAGCTCCGCGCTCAGCGACTGCGCGAACTCCCGCATGCGCACGGGGTCGTTGGCGGTGAGATGGGTGGTGACATGCGGTACGTCCGTGCAGACCCGCAGGCCTTCACCGTGCCCGCCTCCCCCGGAGGGGGTACCCCCGGCGCCGACGCTGTCCCGCCCGTCCATCAGCACGATGCCGAGCCGGTCCGGGCGCTCGGCGGCGGCGAGGGACGCGACGACCGCCCGCAGCAACTCCGTACGGCCGCTGCCCGGCGGGCCCTCGATCAGCAGATGCGGCCCGTCGGCGGCGAGGTCCACGCTGACCGGCCCGCGCGGCCCGGCCCCGAGCACCGCCCAGGCCCGCCCGCCGACCGCGTCCTTGTCGTCCCCGGCATCCGCCCAACGTGTCAGCAGGGAGGCCGGGGTGGCCCGGGCCAGCCCCAACTCGTCGAGCAGCCGCGCCGATTGGGGCAACGGCGCTGACACGCGTGCGTGCCGCTCGTTCGCGGGCCCTTCGGCCCTGAGCGGCGCCAGCGCTCGCGCGAACCGCTCGGCCCAGGCGAGCGAGACGGCGTCCACGGCGGCGATGGTGCCGTTGCCTACGGGGCCGGGGCCGGCGGAGTCGGGGTCGAACGGGTCGGGGTCGGCTTGGCCGAG
Source organism: Streptomyces sp. N50 (assembly GCF_033335955.1). Classification (GTDB taxonomy): domain Bacteria; phylum Actinomycetota; class Actinomycetes; order Streptomycetales; family Streptomycetaceae; genus Streptomyces. The sequence continues at coordinate 3,392,480 of NZ_CP137549.1, read as the reverse complement.
GCCTGCCTGACCGAGGCGGGCGTGGTCGGGGTCGTTCTGGCCGGGGTGCGATGCCGCTGCACCGGGGCGCGACGGTTCCGTACGGAGAGATGGCGTCGCTGTGCCGGGTCGGGATGCCGCCGTACCCGGTCGCGTCCCACCCGTACCGCCGGTCCGAGACGCCCCCGCACCGCCGTGCGCGACCCGCAACAGCCGTAGCGCCGTGGCGACATCACCGCTCAGCAGCGCGACCGCCCCGCACTCCCGGAACGTCGGCGCCGCCGCGCAGGCCGCCTCGTAGGTCTCCGTCACGGGGGACACGGGCGAGGCCGCTTCCGTCTCGGCGAGGCAGACGACGTGGATACCGGCCCGGGGCCCGTCGTGGGCCAGCCGCGCCACCGCCTCGCGCACATCGGCGCCACCGGGGTCACCGTCCACCACGAGCACGGTGTACGGCCCCACGAAACCGTCCGCCGAGCCGTCACCGTCGTCGGTGCGGGCCCACGCGGGACGGTGGGCGGCGCCGCGGAGGGAATCGTCGGCCCCGGCGGGCCGGGGCCGGGTGGCGCCGGAGGCCGGGTCGTCGGAGGTGCCGGAGCGGTGGTGGTGGGCGTCGTCGGCGGTGTTGTACGTGGTCGGGGTGGCGGAGGTGCCCGCTGTCCCGCGCGGATGACGGTCGTCAGCCGTGTGCCGTGCGGCGGCCCCCAACTGGCCTTCCCCTGAACCGTGTTGTGAGGGGAGCGAACCGTGTGGTGAGGCGAGGCCCGAGCGCCCCTCCGCCGAGCCGCGCTGCGCGCCGATGCCCGGAGTGCGACGGCTGGAGGCGCTGGAGGCGCCGGAGGTGACACCCGGTCGGCCCGCGCCCCGCGCATCCATGGCGTGGTCTTCCAGCCGCCGCAGAAGCTCGTCCGTCCGGGCCGTCGCCTGTTCCCGGTCGTAGGCGAGCAGCAGTCGGCAGTCCTGGCCGTGTCCCGGGCGCAGGTGCGGCAGCCAGCCGAGCCAGGACCACTCGGCGGTGCGCTCGGCCACCGTACGCGCGCGGTCCGTGCTGATCAGCACGATCTCCAGGGCGTCGGGGGAGTGCAGCGCGGCGAGCTGGGCCACCACCGCGCGGGCCAGCCCCGAGAGCCGCGCGCGCGGACCGGCCAGGCCCAGCGCGCCGACCTCGCGGAGCCCGGAGGTCACCGGCACCGCGGGCAGCAGTGCCGAGCCGTCCGGTGTCGCGCGGTCCGCCGTGCCGAGCCGCACCGTGAGCGCCTCGGGGTGACCGGGGGCGCGCTCCCACAGGCGGGGGCCCGGGCCCAGGGCGGTGAGGAGCAGGGCCGCCGGGTCGGGCCAGGTGTCCGGTTGCTGGAGGACGACGGGCGGGGGCGGCACGCTCTCGTCGGCGCCCTCCTCGTCGTAGGGCGAGTCGTACGACGACTCGGGGCCCTCGGCCGGCGACTCGCCGCGGCCGCCCGTCAGGCGGCGGGCCCACTTGCCGATGCCGCCGCGCCTGCGGACGCCCTGCGGTACGTCGGTGCCCCGGAGAGGGGTGCCCTTGCGTCCGCTGTGGGCGTCGTCGGTGTCGTCGTACGGGGGAATGCGTGAGGTCGTCGTAGGCGCGGAGAACACGTCCTCGGCACCCTCCGGCCGGTCGTCGCCGAGAGGCTCGCCGAACACGCCGAAGCGGCCCGCGTGGGTGTCGCCGCCCTCCTGGACGACGCGGTGCTCGATGCTCGGGGCGCCGCCCTGGCCGGGCACCACGAGGGGTTCGCTGCGCGGGCCGGCCGCGGTGCCGGGGGACACGCGCACGTGGCCCTCGCCGTCGGGGGCCGTCTCGGCGCGCGCTCCCGGGCCGCCGGACGGGGTCAGCCGCAGGGCCGACTCGCCGATGCGGAGCAGCGCGCCCGGGGCGAAGCGCACCGGGCGGGTGCCCACGCGCGTGCCCGCCAGCGTCGTGCCGTTCGTCGAGCCCAGGTCGGCGACCGAGACACGGCCTCCGGGGTCGACCGTCACCGCGCAGTGCAGCCGGGACACGTCCGGGTCGTCCAGCGGGACGTCGGCGTCGGCGGAGCGGCCGATGTGGATCTGGCCGCCGTGCAGGAGGTGCACCCCGCCCGCGTCCGGGCCCGCGACCACGTGGAGCTGCGTCGGGGCGTCGTCCAGCTCGGGATGCGCCTCGGGCTCGGCGGGGGCGCCCAGGGACAGCACCGCGCCGTCCGTCAGTGGTGGCTCGCCGAGGGTGCAGCGCTGGGTGTCGAGGCGCTCCACGCCCGCGTACAGCACGATCGGGCCGCCGGACTCGCGGCTCCGCTCGGACTGCGACGCGGCCGCGTCGGCGGAGACCGCCGAGGCCAGCGCGGACGCCACCGCGGCCAGGGCCGTACCGGCGGGCGCGGTGACCAGCACATCGCAACTCGCGGAGCGGCCCCGCGGCTGCGCGGGCGGCCCCAGCGGGTCTACGACGGTCAGCCGGATCTGCATCGCCGTCAGCGGTCCCTTCTGCCCGGGCACGGAATACCCCCCACGCCGCGCGAGCAATCGGCCAGTACTGCACGCATCCTCGCACCTGCCACTGACAACTCGCCCGGGCCCCGGTGGCAAGTGATCTTGATTGGTCAGCTCTGTCCCCAAAAGTGCCTGACCAGTGCCGCACCGGTGATCGAGTGAGACCGGTCATGTCCGCCTTCGGAGCCCCTTGGGGCAACCGGGAGACCAGGGAGAGCGTCTTTCCTTCGAACATGTACGGCGATGCTTACGTAGGTAGCCGCGAGAAGGGCGGCACTACAGTGGACCGGAACACAGGCAAGCAGCAGGGAGCGCAGACGTGCGGCCGGTAGGCAGCAAGTACCTCCTGGAGGAGCCACTCGGACGCGGCGCCACGGGCACCGTCTGGCGGGCCCGCCAGCGTGAGACCGCGGGCGCCGAGGCAGCCGTCCAGGGCCAGCCCGGCGAGACCGTCGCGATCAAGGTCCTCAAAGAAGAGCTCGCGAACGATCCCGACATCGTGATGCGGTTCCTGCGCGAGCGGTCGGTGCTGCTGCGCCTGACCCACCCGAACATCGTCAGAGTCCGCGACCTCGTCGTGGAAGGCGATCTCCTGGCGCTCGTCATGGACCTCGTCGAGGGCCCCGACCTGCACCACTACCTCCGGGAGAACGGCCCGTTCAGCCCCGTCGGCGCAGCCCTGCTCACCGCGCAGATCGCCGACGCGCTGGCCGCCAGCCACGCCGACGGCGTCGTCCACCGCGACCTGAAGCCGGCGAACGTCCTGCTCAAGCAGGGCGGCGGCCAGATGTACCCGCTGCTCACCGACTTCGGCATCGCCCGCCTCGCCGACTCCCCGGGCCTGACCCGCACGCAGGAGTTCGTCGGCACGCCCGCGTACATCGCGCCGGAGTCCGCCGAGGGCCGCCCGCAGACCTCCGCCGTGGACATCTACGGCGCCGGCATCCTGCTGTACGAGCTGGTCACCGGCCACCCGCCGTTCTCCGGCGGCTCCGCCCTCGAAGTCCTCCACCAGCACCTCAGCGCCGAACCGCGCCGCCCCTCGACGGTCCCCGACCCGCTGTGGACGGTCATCGAGCGCTGCCTGCGCAAGAACCCGGACGAGCGGCCCAGCGCCGAGAACCTCGCCCGCGCCCTGCGCGTCGTCGCCGAGGGCGTCGGCGTGCACGCGAACTCCGCGCAGATCGCCGCCGCCGAGAGCGTCGGCAGGCTGCTGGCCCCCGACCCGGCCCCCGCCGCCGTACCGACCGTGCCCGGCGCCGCCGACCCGACGCAGGTCCTGTCGCACAGCGCGGGCGCCTACGACCCGAACGCGGCGACCAGCGTCCTCCCGCACACCAGCGGCCCGGTGGGCGCCGCCGACCCGACCACGGTGATGCCGAACCGCGGCGCGGCCGACCCGACCACGGTCATGCCGCAGAACCAGGCCGGGCAGTACGGCCAGCAGAACCAGCAGAACCAGTCCGGCGGCGGCCCCGAGCAGCCGCACCCCTGGCAGAACCAGCTGCGCGCCGCCCGCGACCGCAACGAACAGACGCAGTACCAGCCCTACCTCGACCCGGGCGAGGACCCGCTGCGCCGCCGCCCCCAGCGCCAGGTCTCCCACCCGCAGCAGCAGCCCCGCCAGGCCGCCCAGCAGCGCCCGCAGCAGCGGCCCTCGCAGCGTCAGCAACCGCAGCAGCAGGGCGGCGGCTACGGCCATCCCCAGCAGCACCAGCCGCAGCAGTACGCCCCGCCGAGCCGCCAGCAGCCCCAGCGGCCGCCGGAGCCCGCGCGCGAGCCCCGCCAGCCGCGGCAGCGCAGCGCCAACCCGATGAAGATCCCCGGGCTCGGCTGCCTCAAGGGCTGCCTGTTCACGATCGTCCTGCTGTTCGTCGCGGGCTGGCTGGTCTGGGAGCTGACCCCGCTCCAGGACTGGATCGGCACGGGCCGGAGCTACTGGCACGAGATCAGCCACGTCGCCGGACAGGTGAGCGGCTGGGTCAAGGACCTGAGTTCCGCGACCGGCAACTGACGTTCGGCTCTCGACGCGACCGGCAACCGACCCCCGAAAAGCCCAAGTCGGACGCTGGGTTGGGGATTTGTCGACACCCAGTGGGTGATTTCCGCCTCGGCGGTGAAGGTTGGCTCATCCGACGCGTAGTTTTAACGACAACACGCGTCTGGTAGGAGCAGCCTTGGCACGGAAGATCGGCAGCCGGTACACCGCCAACCAGATCCTGGGGCGGGGCAGTGCCGGCACGGTGTGGCTGGGCGAGGGACCCGAGGGGCCCGTCGCCGTCAAGCTGCTGCGCGAGGACCTCGCGTCCGACCAGGAACTCGTCGGCCGCTTCGTGCAGGAGCGCACGGCCCTGCTCGGCCTGGAGCACCCGAACATCGTGTCCGTACGGGACCTCGTGGTCGACGGCAACGACCTCGCCCTCGTCATGGACCTGGTCCGGGGCACGGATCTGCGCACCCGCCTCGACCGGGAACGCCGGCTCTCCCCGGAGGCGGCGGTCGCGATCGTCGCCGACATCGCGGACGGACTCGCGGCGGCCCACGCGGCCGGCGTCGTCCACCGTGACGTCAAGCCGGAGAACGTCCTCCTCGACATGCAGGGCCCACTCGGCCCCGGCGGCGCGCACCCCGCGCTGCTGACCGACTTCGGGGTCGCCAAGCTCATCGACTCCCCGCGCCGCACCCGCGCCACGAAGATCATCGGCACGCCCGACTACCTCGCCCCCGAGATCGTCGAGGGCCTGCCCCCGCGCGCGGCCGTCGACATCTACGCTCTGGCGACCGTCCTGTACGAACTCCTCGCCGGATTCACCCCGTTCGGCGGCGGCCACCCCGGCGCGGTCCTACGGCGCCACGTCACCGAGACCGTCGTACCGCTGCCCGGGATCCCCGACGAGCTGTGGCAGCTGATGGTCCAGTGCCTGGCCAAGGCCCCGGCCTCCCGCCTGCGCGCCTCCGAACTCGCCGCCCGCCTCCGCGAACAACTCCCCCTGCTGGCCGGCATGCCCCCACTGGACGTCGACGAGCCCGACACCGAGGAGGAGGCGGCGGAGCAGGAGGAGGCCCCGGCGGCCACGCCCGCGCGCGGCGAGCGGGTTCGCCGCGGCGCGGTCCCCCTCGTACCGGGCGCCAAGCCCGCGGACTCCAACCGGGACACCCATACGTCGATGCGGGTCCCGGCACCGGACGAGCTGGCGGGCGGGCCCCGGGGGACGGCACGTGCACCGCGCCCGGCGGGGGCCCCGCGCCCCGGTTCGGCCCGGCACCGGGCGGCCACACGACGCCGGCGGCTGACGCTGGCGGCGGCGGGGGTGGTGCTGGTGGCTGTGGTCGGGGTGGGCACGTGGGCGGCGACGTCGGGGGACTCCGGTGGGGACTCCCCGGACACGAAGAACTCGGCACCGGCTTCGCCGTAGGGTTTCTCGCCCCCGCCGCCCCTACCCGTCCCGTCCCTGGGGGCTGCCGCCCCCAGACCCCCGCTTCGGCCTGGACGGCCTCGTCCTCAAACGCCGGACGGGCTGAGTGATGCGGGCCGGCGCTTGAGAGGCCGAGACGGGTGTGCTCTTCGGTACTTCTTGGCCGACCGAGACGGGCGGTGGGTGGGCGTAGGCCCGGGGACGTGCACCCTCCCCGCCGGATGGCCTGCGCCCCGTTCCAGCCCCGGCACTCCCCGCTTGGCGGAGCCGTTACGCTGGAGGCGTGGCAGTCGTCGATGTATCCGAAGAGCTCAAGTCCCTCTCCTCGACCATGGAGTCGATCGAGGCCGTCCTGGACCTGGACACCCTGAGGGCAGATGTCGTCGTCCTTGAGGAGCAGGCCGCGGCGCCCTCCCTGTGGGACGACCCGGAGGCGGCGCAGAAGGTCACCAGCAAGCTGAGCCACCTCCAAGCCGAGATCCGCAAGACCGAGGCCCTGCGCGGCCGGATCGACGACCTCTCGGTCCTCTTCGAGATGGCCGAGGAGGAGGACGACCCGGACACCCGCGCCGAGGCGGAGAACGAACTGGCCGCCGTCAAGAAGGCGCTGGACGAGATGGAGGTCCGCACCCTCCTCTCCGGCGAGTACGACTCCCGCGAGGCCGTCGTCACCATCCGCGCCGAGGCCGGCGGCGTCGACGCCTCGGACTTCGCCGAGAAGCTCCAGCGCATGTACCTGCGCTGGGCCGAGCGGCACGGCTACAAGACGGAGCTCTACGAGACGTCGTACGCCGAAGAGGCCGGCATCAAGTCGACCACCTTCGCCGTGCACGTGCCGTACGCCTACGGCACGCTCTCCGTCGAGCAGGGCACCCACCGGCTGGTGCGGATCTCACCCTTCGACAACCAGGGGCGCCGCCAGACCTCCTTCGCCGGTGTCGAGATCCTCCCGGTCGTCGAGCAGACCGACCACATCGAGATCGACGAGTCCGAACTGCGCGTCGACGTCTATCGGTCCTCCGGTCCCGGCGGCCAGGGCGTCAACACCACCGACTCCGCGGTGCGCCTGACCCACCTCCCCACCGGCATCGTCGTCTCCTGCCAGAACGAGCGCTCCCAGATCCAGAACAAGGCCAGCGCGATGAACGTGCTCCAGGCCAAGCTGCTGGAGCGCCGCCGCCAGGAGGAGCAGGCCCGCATGGACGCCCTCAAGGGCGACGGCGGCAACTCCTGGGGCAACCAGATGCGTTCGTACGTCCTGCACCCGTACCAGATGGTCAAGGACCTCCGCACGGAGTACGAAGTCGGCAACCCCGAGGCCGTGTTCAACGGCGAGATCGACGGCTTCCTGGAGGCCGGAATTCGCTGGCGCAAGCAGCAGGAGAAGTAACTCCACGAGGGATTTCCGAGTTGCTTTGTCGACAAGGCAACTGCCTCCCATCGGGCGGCAGTTGCCTTTTTCGTCCCTCTCTTGAGTCTTGATGTCTGGGTTTTACATCACACTCACAGGTTCCATCCCCCAGCAAAGAGCGCTTAGTTGGACATTGCGCTCGCAACGGCCTTGACGTTGCTGTGAAAACTGGGAAGGGTGAAGCGTGGCATGCGTGTCTCCGGGGCGCATGTGAACCGGGGGACGTGAGCTTTCGCCAGCTGCCACCCCCGTCGATCACGGCCCCGGACACCGATGCGCCACCCTGACGACGAGCTACTGGGGGTAGCAACCTAATGACCAAGAAGACGCGGATCCGTGTCGCGCGCATAGCGGCCGGCGCCATCATCGCCGCCGGTGCCTCGCTGACCGCCGCGGGAGCCGCATCGGCGCTCGACCTCGGTGTGACCGTGGACGAGAACGGGGTCAGCGCGGACGTCAAGTTCGACGACACCACCCCGCCCGCCCCGACCGACACCGGTCTCCCGACCGCTCCGAACTCGCCGACGGACCAGCCCCCGACCTCGGAGCCGCCCACCTCGGAGCCGCCCACGCAGCAGCCGCCGACCTCGACGCCCCCCACCGACGAGCCGACCGAGCCCACCGGCAACCCCACCGAGCCGACGGACGAGCCCACCGACAGCCCGTCGGACGGCAGCACCAGCGGCTCCGGCTCCACCGGCGGCAACAACAACGACCCCGACGGCGGCTCCTCCGCCCAGGAGGCGGGCACCTCCGCGCTCACCGACACCGGGTCCGACACGACGGCCCAGGGCAGCGGCGGTGAGCTCGCCGAGACCGGTGCCGGCCAGACCGCGTTCCTGCTGATCGGCGCCGCGACGATGATCGCCGGCGGCATCGCCTTCCGCGTGCTCCCGCGCCTCGCGAGCAGCAACCGCGGCGGCACGGTCGCCTGACGGTAGCCGTCCCCGTACGGACCGTACGCACGTCGTACGACGAAGGGCCCGGAGCGTGCGCTCCGGGCCCTTCTGCGTGTCCTTGTACAGGCCGCCTACGCGGTGATCAGGCCGCTCATGCGGTCTGGTGCGCCACCAGCGCCAGCGCCGCGATCAGTACCGCGAGCAGGGCGATCAACGCCATGGGGTTCAGATTGCCCCACGGATTCTCCTGCTGCAGCCGCGCGCGGTTCGCACGGCAGACGGGACAGCGGCCCTCGTTCACGGGCGCCGCGCAGTTCGCGCACACCAACCGGTCGTACGTCATGCGCTCGCCCTCCTTGCACCGGCTATCACAGACACAACGCCACGGGACACGAGAACGTTCCCGAACGTTCCCCTCCACTGTGCCAGGTTCCGCGGGATTCGGCGCGGCTCGCCTTATCCTGCCCCGACCTTGTGCGTTCCAGCCCTTCAAATCCGCGACAAAACGTGCAAGCCTCGCGCAACCCCGGACGCCGACTGCGCGGGCACACCCGGGTCGCGTATGGTCACGCACACCTACCCCCGGCTACCCGTGGTGCACCCGTGATCCGATTCGACAATGTCTCCAAGGTCTACCCCAAGCAGACCCGCCCCGCTCTCAGGGACGTCTCCCTGGAAGTGGAGAAGGGCGAGTTCGTGTTCCTCGTGGGGTCCTCCGGCTCCGGAAAGTCCACCTTCCTGAGGCTGGTCCTCCGCGAGGAGCGGTGCAGTCAGGGCCAGGTGCACGTGCTGGGCAAGGACCTCGCCCGCATCTCCAACTGGAAGGTGCCGCAGATGCGCCGCCAGCTGGGGACCGTCTTCCAGGACTTCCGCCTGCTGCCCAACAAGACGGTCGCCGAGAACGTGGCCTTCGCGCAGGAGGTCATCGGCAAGTCCAAGGGCGAGATCCGCAAGTCCGTGCCCCAGGTGCTCGACCTCGTCGGGCTCGGCGGCAAGGAGGACCGGATGCCGGGCGAGCTGTCCGGTGGTGAGCAGCAGCGCGTGGCCATCGCGAGAGCCTTCGTGAACCGCCCCAAGCTCCTCATCGCGGACGAGCCCACCGGCAACCTCGACCCGCAGACCTCCGTCGGCATCATGAAGCTCCTCGACCGGATCAACCGGACGGGCACCACCGTGGTGATGGCGACGCACGACCAGAACATCGTGGACCAGATGCGCAAGCGCGTCATCGAGCTGGAGAAGGGCCGCCTCGTCCGTGACCAGGCACGTGGCGTCTACGGCTACCAGCACTGACCGCCGACCGACCGCCGTCTGATGTCCGTCCACGGAAAGGCCTGAAAAAGCCGCCATGCGCGCCCAGTTCGTACTCTCCGAGATCGGTGTCGGTCTCCGCCGCAACCTGACGATGACCTTCGCGGTCGTCGTCTCCGTAGCCCTGTCCCTGGCCCTCTTCGGGGGCTCGCTCCTGATGAGCGACCAGGTGACCACGATGAAGGGCTACTGGTACGACAAGGTCAACGTCTCGATCTTCCTCTGCAACAAGAGCGACGCCGAGTCCGACCCCAACTGCGCCAAGGGCGCGGTGACCGACGACCAGAAGAAGTCGATCGTCTCCGACCTCGACAAGATGTCGGTCGTCCAGAAGGTCGTCTTCGAGTCCCAGGACGAGGCGTACAAGCACTACAAGGAGCAGTTCGGCGACTCCCCGCTGGCCAGTTCCCTGACGCCGGACCAGATGCAGGAGTCGTACCGCATCAAGCTCAAGGACCCGGAGAAGTACCAGGTCATCGCGACCGCCTTCGACGGCCGTGACGGCGTCCAGTCGGTGCAGGACCAGAAGGGCATCCTGGACAACCTCTTCGGCCTCCTGAACGGCATGAACTGGGCCGCCCGCGCGGTCATGGCCCTGATGCTGGTCGTCGCCCTGATGCTGATCGTCAACACGGTGCGCGTCTCGGCGTTCAGCCGCCGCCGCGAGACGGGCATCATGCGCCTGGTCGGCGCCTCCGGCTTCTACATCCAGGCCCCGTTCATCATGGAGGCCGCGGTCGCCGGTCTCATCGGCGGCACGGTCGCCTGCGGATTCCTGGTCGTCGCCCGGTACTTCATCATCGACCACGGCCTCGACCTCTCCCACAAGCTGAATCTGATCAACTTCATCGGCTGGGACGCCGTGTTGACGAAGCTTCCGCTGATCCTCGCGACGAGTCTCCTGATGCCAGCGCTGGCAGCGTTTTTCGCGCTGCGCAAGTACCTCAAGGTGTGACGCATGCCAAGAGGGCCGCACGGGCAACCGCCCGTGCGGCCCTTCTCGTTGTCCTAGACTCACCGCCATGTCAGGTCGTGACCTGTTCTGTCAGCCCCGCCGCATCCGCCGCGGGGCCGCCCTGACATTGGTGTTCGCGAGTGTGCTGGTCGCCGGTGCGGCGGCCGGGTCGTTCGACGAACCCGGCCGGACCGACCGGAAATCGGCGGCCGGTACGGCCCGTTCGGCGCCGCTCGCCCGTACCGAAGAGGTCGCGAAGGCCGCCGCCGAGGCCAAGGCCGACGGCAAGTCGCCCATGGAGGCCGCCGAACGCGCCGTCAGCCGCAGCGGGGACCGGTGGGGTGCCGTGTACTCCCAAGGGGAGTACGAGGAGTTCGAGGAGGCCCTCGACGGCCAGTACACCGGCGTCGGGCTCTGGGCCCGCCGGGAGCGGGACGGCCGCATCGAGGTGACCCGGGTGCAGTCCGGGTCGCCGGCCGCCACCGCGGGCGTACGCAAGGGCGACCGGCTCCGCAGCGTCGACGGCGAGAACGTCGACGGACAGCCCGTCACCGAGGTCGTCTCCTTACTACGGGGCGACGCCCAGGACGCCGCCGCCGGTACCGCCGTCACCCTCGGCCTGGAGCGCGGCACGCACGCGTGGAGCGAGACCGTACGGCGCGCCCGCCTCTCCACCGACTCCGTGACCGTCCGCAGGCTCGCCGGTGAGGTCACCGTCATCAAGATCGCCGCGTTCACCAAGGGCGTCGGCGACCTCGTCCGCACCGCCGTACGACAGGCCCCGGCCGACTCCGCGTTCATCCTCGACCTGCGCGGCAACTCCGGCGGCCTGGTCACCGAGGCCGTCACCACCGCCTCCGCCTTCCTCGACGGCGGCCTCGTCGCCACGTACGACGTCGACGGCCAGCAGCGCGCCCTGCACGCGGACACCGGCGGCGACACCACCAGACCCCTGGTCGCGCTGGTCGATGGCGGCACGATGAGCGCGGCCGAGATGCTCACCGGCGCCCTCCAGGACCGCGGCCGCGCGGTCGTCGTGGGCTCCAGGACCTTCGGCAAGGGCTCGGTCCAGATGCCGAGCAGACTCCCCGACGGCGTCGTCGCCGAACTGACCGTCGGCCACTACCGCACCCCCTCCGGCCACACCGTCGACGGCCGGGGCATCACCCCCGACCTCGACGTCACCGCACAGGGACAGGCCGCCGTGGAGCGCGCCGAGACGGTGCTGAGCGGGCTCGGGGACGCGTCGTAGGCGGCTCCTGACGGCCGTCTGTAATCGCCTTTCCCTCGGACCCCCCTGTAGTGCGAAAATGGGCAGCACTATGAGCAAGGGAATGTACGTACCCAAGGAGTCCCAGCCCAAGCAGGGCGGTGGCGCCACCGGCGGCAAGGCCAGGGACGGCGAGAAGGGCGGCAAGCGCAAGATCGTCGCCCAGAACAAGAAGGCCCGGCACGACTACGCGATCATCGACACCTACGAGGCCGGGCTCGTCCTCTCCGGCACCGAGGTCAAGTCGCTGCGCGAGGGCCGCACCTCGCTGACCGACGGCTTCGTCCAGATCGACGGGGGCGAGGCGTGGCTGCACAACGCCCACATCCCCGAGTACCACCAGGGCACCTGGACCAACCACTCGGTGCGCCGCAAGCGCAAGCTGCTGCTGCACCGCGAGGAGATCGACAAGCTGGAGGCCAAGACCCAGGAGACGGGTCACACGATCGTGCCCCTCGCCCTGTACTTCAGCAACGGCCGGGCGAAGGCCGAGATCGCCCTCGCCCGAGGCAAGAAGGAGTACGACAAGCGGCAGACCCTGCGCGAGAAGCAGGACCGCCGGGAGTCGGACCGCGCGATCGCGGCGGCGAAGCGGAAGCAGCGCGGCGAGTAGCCAGTCCTTCTTGCGGGCCGTCGCCGGGAATACGGTGGCCTCGGCGCGCGTTGGTCACGTACGATGGCTACTGCACCCCACAGCGGGTGTGTATCCCTCTTCGGAGGGGCTTGAAAAAACAACATGGGGATGATCGGTTTCGACAGCGGCTGTCGAAGCAGGTGAAGCGTGTCGAGGAAGCGGCAATGATCTCGTAAACCATATGTCGCAACCAATAATCGCCAATTCCAAGAGCGATTCCCAGTCCTTCGCCCTCGCTGCCTAATAACAGCGACTGAAGGACCCTAAAAGGGTGTCAGCCCGGGGGTGTTCCCGACCCGGACCCTGGCATAATCTAGGGAACTAAACCATCGAGCCCGGTCACGGGGTTCGATGGGAAATCAAACAGTGACTGGGCCCGTCGGCGACTTGTTCGCGTGATCACCGGGGCCGAGAAAATCACAGCGAACTGCACACGGAGAAGCCCTGATTCTGCACCGGTGGACGCGGGTTCGATTCCCGCCATCTCCACTCATCCCATGTGGGCAAAGGCCTCGTCGCTTTCGAGCGGCGGGGCCTTTGTCATGCGGTTTCAACGAATGCTGAACGTCGAGAGCCGCAGGCCGCCGCTCAAGACCAGATACACGTCCGTACGGCCCTTCGCCGCGCCGCCCGACAGGTCGGCGGTCACCGTCTCATAGTCGTACGACGACGCCGTCCCGCCTGCGTGTGCCGTACCGAGGAGCCGGCCGGTCGGAGAGCCCAGCCGGACCTCGACCGTGCCGGGGGCCGTTCCGGAGACCCGGGCCGTGAACTTCGTTGCCCCCGCGCCCAATTGCGCGTCCGCGAACTTCAGCCATGCCCCGTCCGCAGCCGCACCCACCGCCGTACCGCTCGCCTTTGACTCGTCCACGAGGTGAATGCCGGAGTAGTCGTCGAAGTTCTCGGCGCGGGTGGTTCGGGACAGGTTCCGGGGTGGGATGGTCTCCCCGTGGACCTGCCAGGTCGTGCGGGTGCGGATATCCGCCGACGACGCTCCGGCCATGACGTCGTACGTGCCGCTTTCCACCGTCCATTTCGAGCGGGTGACGTCCCAGTGGGCGAGGTCCTTCTGCTGGATTTTCAGGCGGACTGTTTTTGTCTCGCCCGGATTCAGGGAGACCCGCTGGAATGCCTTCAATTGCTTGAGGGGTTCTTTGTCGCGGGATGTGCGTTGGTGTGTGTAGAGCTGTACGACCTCGTCGCCGGCCCGGGTGCCCGTGTTCGTCACCGGGACCTCGTAGCCGCCGGGGACGGGTTTCAGGGTGCCGTAGCGGAAGGTCGTGTACGAGAGGCCGTAGCCGAAGGGGTAGAGGGGGGTGCCCTGGAAGTACTCGTATGTGCGGTCGGACTTGATGATGTCGTAGTCGAGGATCGACGGGAGGTCCGACTCCGACTGGTACCAGGTCTGGGTGAGGCGGCCGGACGGGTTGACGTCGCCGTAGAGCACGTCGGCCAGGGCGTTGCCTGTTTCCTGGCCCGCGTGGGAGGTCCAGAGGACGGCCGGGACCTCTTTCTGCAGGGCGCCGAGTGTGGTCGGGTAGCTGTTCTCGACCACGACCACCGTCTTGGGGTTGGCGTGGTGGACCGCCTTGACCAGGGCCTCCTGGGACGGGGCCAGGGACATGTCCGTGCGGTCGTGTGCCTCGCGGCCGTTGATCGACGGCATGGAGCCGATGACGACGACCGCCGTGTCCTTGCCCTTCACCGCAGCCACCGCGTCGGCGACTCCGCTGCGGACGACGTCCTTCGCGTAGTGCGCGGCCTGGTCCTTCGGTACTAGGCCCAGGGTGCCGTTCGCGTCGGTCGGGCCGAGGTAGAGGGGGCTCGACCACCAGGACTCCGAGGTCTCGTAGCCCGCGTACTTCAGCAAGTACGTGCCGTCGTCCTGCTGTTCCAGCTTGAACTGCTGCTGGACGTACCAACCGTTGGGCTGCGTCTGGTCGTTGACGAAGTTCGACCAGTTGTAGCCGACGTATTTGCCGTTGGCGGCCGAGCGCAGGGTCACGATGCCCGAGCCCCAGTCGAAGGCGTCGAACTGGGCTGCTGTCGAGGGGGTGTTGGTGGTCTCCTGCAAGGGGGCGCCGGTGTCGCCGGTGCCCGCCGTGACGTACTTGTCGGTCGCCGTGTCGCGGAGGGCGATGCGGTCCACGCCCTCGCTGGTGGCCACTGCGGTGCCGAGTTTCGAGGCGATGCCCTGCGCCGGGGTGACGGCGTAGGGGAGGGTGCCCGAGTACCAGTCGGTGTAGAGCGTGTCGGCGAGGGGGCCGACCACGGCCACGTTTCTCGCCGAACCAGAGCCTGAACTCCTCAGTGGCAGCGCCCCGTTGTTCTTCAGCAGTACCGCACCCTCGGCCGCCGCCTTGCGCGCCAACTGCTGATGCGCGGGACTGTTGATGACGGACGCGTCGATCGAGCCGTACTTGCCGCCGCCCGGGTCGAATTCACCGAGTCGGACGCGGACGGAGAGGATGTCCGACACCGCTTTGTCTATGTCCGAGACCTTCAACAAGCCTTGCTGGAGAGCCGAGTTGATGGCTGTCGTCGTCGGGCCGGGGTCGGCGCTGTTGTCCGTGAAGCTGTCGACGCCGGCCTTCAGCGCGGCCGCGTCGCCCTCCGTGATGCTGGGGTAGTACTGCTGCGGGGTGACGAGGTTGCCGGGGGCGAAGGCGTCGGTGACGTTCAGCAGGCTCTGGTCGGTCCACCTCCGTACGACGTCGTTCAGGTCCGGATTCACCGTGCTGGGGCGGCCGTTGACCAGGTTGTACGACGTCATCACGCCCGTCGCCGCGTCCGCCTCGATCGCCGGTCTGAACGCGGCCTCGTCGTACTCCTTCTCCACCCGGGGGCGGAGATCCGAGGACGTGGTGGCGCGGTCGACCTCGTTGTTGTAGCCGAGGTAGTGCTTGAGGGTGGGGGCCGTCTTGAGGTGGTTGGGGTCGCCGCCGGTCAGGCCCTCGCCGTAGGCCGTCGAGAGGGCGCCGGTGAGTTCCGGGTCCTCGCTGTATCCCTCCTCGTTGCGGCCCCAGCGCGGGTCGCGGAGGAGGTTGACCACCGGGGCCCAGAGGTTCAACCCCCAGCCGTCCGGGCGCTGTTGCTGGAAGCCGCGGGCCTCGTCGCCGACCGCCGAACCGACCTGCTCCATCAGCGCCGGGTCCCAGGTCGAGGCGAGTCCGATGGCCTGCGGGAAGACGGTGGCCCTGCCGAGCCAGGCGACGCCGTGCAGGGCCTCGGTGCCGGTGCGGAAGGACTGGATGCCGAGGCGGGGGATCGCGGGCTCGTACTGGTGGAGGAGGGAGATCTTCTCGTCGAGGGTCAGGTGGGCGAGTAGGTCGTCAACGCGCTTGCTCACCGGGAGGGTTGGGTCGCGGAAGGGGTACGGGGTGTCGGCCGTCGCCGGGACGCTCGCTCCCAGACCGGCGATCAGGGCGAAGGCGACGACGAGCGTGGTTCTGTGTCTTCTTCTCTTGCCTTTCATGTCGCGGCTCCTTCAAGTAGGGCCTTGCATGCGGGCGTTGGAGATCTCGGAGGCGTCTCAGGGCGCGTTGCGCGGTGCCGTGCTCGCGCGTTCCGTCAGCCGGGGGGACAGGAGGGTCGCGTCGGGCACGGTCTTGCCGTCCAGCTTCTTCATCAGCAACTCGACGGCCCCGGCACCGAGTTCGGCGGTGGGCAGCGCGACCGACGTGACCGGGATCCGTACGGACTCGGCGAGTTCGTCGGGGCAGATCGCGGTGATCGACAGATCGCCGGGGACGCGCAGCCCGAGCTGCTCGAAGGCGTCGATGAGGGGTTCCAGGAGGGGTTCGTTGTGGACGACGACTCCGGTCAACGCGGGCTGTTCGCGCAGCAGTTGTTCCGCCACGGCGGCTGCGGCGGCCGGTGCCGCCTCGCAGGGGTGGACGGAGGAGGCGAGCCGGTTGCGGTCGGCGGCGGCCGTGAAGCCCTGAACCACCCGCTGGGCGAAGGCGGTTCCGCGGACGTACACCTCCGGCGGTGACCCGACCAGGGCGACGACCCGGTGCCCGAGGCCCGCGAGCCGTTCCACGCACAGCTCACCCGCCGCCTTGAAGTCGAGGTCGATGCAGGTCAGCCCGTCCGCCTCGGCGGGGAAGCCGATCATCACGGACGGCCGGTCCAGGGAACGGAGCAACGGCAGCCGGGGGTCGTCGAGTTGGACGTCCATCACGATCATCGCGTCGACGAGTGCCGTGTCCGCGACCCGGCGCAGTCCCTCCTCGCCCTCCTCCTGGGTGAGCAGGAGGACATCGTGGTCGTGGCGGCGGGCGGTGGTCACCACGGAGACGGCGAACTGCATGACGACCGGGACGTGGATGCCGGTCCGTAAGGGGATCACCAGGGCCAGCACGTTGGACCGGCTGCTGGCCAGGGCGCGGGCGCCGGCGTGCGGCCGGTAGCCCAGCTCGCGGATCGACGCCTCGACGCGCAGCCGGGTCTCCTCGGAGATCGGGCGCTTGCCGCTCAGGGCGTACGACACGGTGCTGGGGGAGACGCCCGCGTGCCGGGCCACATCCGTGATCTTCACCATCAGCCCAGCTCCAGGGTCAGGAACCCGCTGCCCGACTTCGACCGCGAACCGGCGGCCAGCGCCCAGGAGATGGATGGATCCGTGCAGGACGCCCGGAGCGTGTCCCCTTCTCGTACGACGGTGAAGGCCACCTCTCCGACCCGCACTGTCACCTGCGCGCCCCGCTCCAGGTCGTACGCCCGCAGAGTTACGCCGTCGGCGTGGTCGTAGTCCGGCCGGTCGGCCACCGCGCCGACCGGGATCACCGCGCCCGGCCGGACCAGGAGCGGCACGCTGTCGAAGCCGTGCTTCTCGCGCACCCAGCGCGGTCCGGTGACCGTGCGGCCGGTGAGGTAGTGGGTCCAGGTGCCCTCGGGGACGTAGTACGAGACGTCCCCGTCGTCGCTGAACACCGGCGCGACCAGCAGATCCGGGCCGAGCATGTACTGCCGTTCCAGGTGCGCGCATCCGGGGTCGTCCGGGAATTCGAGGACCATCGCCCGCATCATCGGCACGCCTTCAGAGCTGGCGGTGCGCGCGGTCTCGTAGAGGTACGGCATGAGGCTGAGCTTCAGGCGGGTGAACTGCCTCAGTACGTCTACGGATTCTTCGTCGAAGAGCCACGGGACGCGGTACGACGAGCTGCCGTGCAGGCGGCTGTGGGAGGACAACAGGCCGAAGGCCAGCCAGCGTTTGAAGAGGGCGGGGGTCGGGGTGCCCTCGAAGCCGCCGATGTCGTGGCTCCAGTAGCCGAAGCCGGAGAGGCCGAGGGAGAGGCCGCCGCGCAGGGACTCGGCCATCGACTCGTAGGTCGCCTCGCAGTCGCCGCCCCAGTGAACGGGGTACTTCTGGCTGCCCGTTGTGGCCGAGCGGGCGAAGACGACCGCCTCGCCCTCGCCACGGTGTTTGCGCAGGACGTCGAAGACGGTGCGGTTGTAGAGGTAGGTGTAGTAGTTGTGCATCCGCTCGGGGTCCGCGCCGTCCGCGTAGGCGACATCGACGGGGACGCGCTCGCCGAAGTCGGTCTTGAAGCAGTCGACACCCTGCGCGAGCAACGCCTCCAGCTTTCCGGCGTACCACTCGCGGGCGGCCGGGCTGGTGAAGTCGACCAGGGCCATGCCGGGTTGCCACAGGTCCCACTGCCAGACACTGCCGTCCGGCCTCCGGAGGAGATGCCCAAGTGCCTTGCCCTCGGCGAAGAGCGGTGAGCGCTGGGCGATGTACGGGTTGATCCAGACGGAGATGTGGAGGCCGCGTTCCTTCAGCCTGGCCAGCATGCCCTCCGGGTCGGGGAAGACCCTCGGGTCCCACTGGAAGTCGCACCAGTTGAACTCGCGCATCCAGAAACAGTCGAAGTGGAAGACGGAGAGCGGGAGTTCACGCTCCCGCATGCCCTCGATGAACGACGTCACCGTCTCCTCGTCGTACGACGTGGTGAACGACGTCGACAGCCACAGGCCGAACGACCAGGCGGGCGGGAGGGCCGGGCGGCCGGTCAGGGCGCAGTATTTGCGGAGGATGTCCTTCGGGGTCGGGCCGTAGATGACGTAGTACGTCAACTGCTGGCTCTCCACGCTGAACTGGACCCGGGAGACCGCCTCCGAGCCGACCTCGAAGGAGACCTTTCCGGGGTGGTCGACGAAGACGCCGTAGCCCGCGTCCGTGAGGTAGAAGGGGATGTTCTTGTAGGCCTGTTCGGTGGCGGTGCCGCCGTCGGCGTTCCACATGTCGACGACCTGGCCGTTCTTGACGAGCGGGCCGAAGCGTTCACCAAGTCCGTAGACGGATGTGCCCACTTGGAGCCCGAGCTGCTCGCGCAGGTAGTGGGCGCCGGTCGCGTCGCGCATGATGCCCATGCCCTTGGGGCCGCTGCTGGTGAGGGTGCGGCCGTGGGCGAGGAAGTCGACGTGCCAAGGGCCGGTGCGGGCCACCTTGACGGAGAGCGCGCCTGAGGTGAGGGTCGCGTGCTCGTCGTCGTAGGAGGTGTGGACCGCGAACTCTTCGCTGTGGACGTCGAATTGGGGGCCGCGTGGCTGTTCGCCCTCGAAGTGGGTGAAGGTGACGCCGATGACGTCGGGCAGCGGGGCGTGGGCGCTGATCGTCACGACCGGTCCCTTCAGCAGGTCGCCGCGGTGGCGGATCGGCATGGTCGGCGCGTGGATCTCCAGCGCGCCGTCCGGTGCGCTGACATCGAGGACCTCGACCGGGTGGGCGGCGGTGACGCCCTCGCGCAGCAGCCAGTAGCCGTCGGTGAACTTCATGTGGGGGTCCCCTTACTACTTGACGGCACCCACGGCGATGCCGCGCGTGAGGGTCCGCTGGAAGACGAGGAAGAAGACGATGGCGGGCAACACACCGAGCAGGGCAGCCGCGTTGGTCATCGTGGCGTCCATCAGACGCTGGCCCTGGAGGACGCCGAGGGCCACCGACACGGTCTGGTTGTCGTTGGAGATCAGCATGACCAGGGGGAGCAGGAACTCGTTCCAGGTCCAGATGAAGAAGAAGACCAGCAGCACGCCGATGGTGGGGCGGCTGACCGGGACCACGATCCGCCACAGCACCTGCCACTTGTTGGCGCCGTCGATCCGGGCCGCTTCGAGGATCTCGCGGGGGAACTGGCCGAGCACGGACGAGAGGAGGTACGTGCCGAACGCCGCCTGGATCACCGTGAAGACGATGATGACGCTCAACCTCGTGTCGTACAGGCCGACTTGCTTGCTCAGGTAGTAGATCGGGTAGACCAGCGCCTCCTGCGGCAGCATGTTGGCGAGGACGAAGAAGGCCAGGACCCAGGTGCGGCCCTTGATACGGCCGATGCCGATCGCGTACGCGTTGAGGACGGAGAGCGCGGCGGCGAGGACGGCCACCGAGCCGCTGATCAGGGCCGAGTTGAAGAGTTTCTGGCCGTAGTCGACGCGTTGCCAGAAGTCCTTGAGGCCGTCCAGGTAGAGGCCGTTGGGGAGGCTGAGGGGGCCGTGTTCGGAGTACTCGGCCGGTGACTTCACGGCGTTGACGACGACGATCAGGAACGGCACGACCATGAAGAGGGCCGCGATGCACAGGGCGATCAGTACGGGGTAGCGGCGCAGGGCTGTCGTCATGCGCGAGCTCCTTCCTCGGCGTCCTCCGCGCGGGTCTGGAGTTTCAGGAAGGCGAGGGAGAGGACCAGGATGATCACCGTCAACACCGTTGATATCGCGGCTCCGTAGCCGACCTGGGTCTTCTCGAAGAACGTGGTGAAGGAGAAGTAGGAGGGGACGTCGGTCGCGCCGCCCGGGCCGCCCTTCGTGAGGACGTACACCGCGCCGAACACCTTGAGCGCGGCGATCGTGCACCAGGTCAGGACGACGTATATCTCCGGGCGGATCTGCGGCAGCGTGATGTGCCAGAAGCGGCGCCACCAGCCGGCGCCGTCCAGCTCGGCGGCCTCGTAGAGCTGGGGGTCGACGCGTTGCAGCCCGGCCATGAACACCACGAGCGGGAATCCGAGTTGGACCCAGACCATGACGCCCATGACGCTGTAGAGCGCGATGTCCGGGTCGCCGAGCCAGTCCTGTTGCCAGGAGCCCAACCCCACTGCTTTCAGCAGGGCGTTGAGGGAGCCGTTGTCGGGGGCGAGGATCCAGCTCCAGACGATGCCGGCGACCGCGATCGGCAGCACCTGCGGGAGGTAGAAGCAGGCGCGGAGGATCGCGGCTATGCGAGTGCCGAAGTGTTTGGCGATGTAGTCGAACAGGGCGGCGGCCAGGACGAGTCCGACGATCGTGGGTACGGCCGCCATCGCCACGACCATGAACAGGCTGTGCCGGAACGACGCCCAGAACTCCGAATCGTCCAGCAGGTCACGGTAGTTGGCGAGGCCGGTCCACTTGGGGTCGCCCACGCCCTGCCAACTCGTGAAGCTGACGGCCGTGTTCATCAGGAAGGGGATGACGATCACGGCGAGGGCGGCCAGCGCGCCGGGGAGGAGGAAGAGGGCGTAGGAGGTGCGGGGACGACGGGCCGGGTGCCGCCTGGCGTCACGCTTGTCGAGCACCCGGCCGTCCTTCTCGACGGTGACCGTCATGTCGACGGGACACCCTTGTCGTACGCCTTCTGCAGGTTGCTGAGATAGGCGTCCGGCTTCTCGCTGTTCGTGATCAGCTTCTGGGTCTCGGAGACGAGGACGTCGTAGAAGCCGGGGACCGGCCAGTCCGGGTAGAAGGCGAGGCCGTCACGGGCGGAGACGGTGTTGAAGTTGGCGATGAGTTCCTTGGACTTGGGGTCGGTGATCGCGGAGGTGTCGGCCGCCACCGGGATGCCGCCCTTGTTGCCCATCAGGTTCTGGATCTTCTTCGACAGGGTGATGTCGATGAAGTCGTAGGCGAGTTGCTTGTTCTTGGCGCCCTTGGGGACGACCCAGATGTTGCCGCCGGAACCGAGGGTGAGGTTCGAGCCGGGCCAAAGGGACGTGTCCCAGTCGAACTTGGCCTCGGTCTGGAAGCGGCCGTACCACCAGCTGCCGGAGAAGAGGATCGGGGCCTTGCCCTGGATCCAGGAGACTCCGGCGTCCTCGGCCTTCGTGGAGCTGGACGTCTTGGCGATGTAGCCCTTCTTCACCCAGTCGGCGAACGTCGTCGCCGCGTAGGTCCAGGCCGGGTCGTGGAAGTCCGTCTTGCCCTTGTACAGCTCGTACTTGTCGACCCAGGCGCGGTCGGCCTTCGAGAGGGCGAGTTGGTAGAGGTACTGCTGGGCGATGTACTCGGCGCCGGCGTTGGCGAGGGGGGTGATGCCCTTCGCCTTGAACTCGCCGAGTGCGGTGGTCAGTTCGTCGAAGGTTTTTGGCTCGGCGATCTTGTACTTTTTGAAGAGGGCCTTGTTGTAGTAGACCATCGTGTACTCGCCGTAGTCGGTGACGCCGTACCACTTGCCGGAGCCCATCACTCCGTTGGCGTTGTAGACGTCTGTCGTGCCTACGCTCGCCGGGATCTTCTTGTCCCAGCCGCGCTTCGTCGCCTCGGCGGTGAGGTCGGTGAGCAGGCCTTGTTTCGAGAGCAGGCCTGCCGTCGCGTTGCCCTTGTTGTACTCCATGATGTCCGGGGCGTCCGAGGAGTTGAGGACCATCGGGGCCGTCTTCTGGATCTGCTCGAAGCCCTTCTCCTCGAACTTCACCTTCACGCCCGGGTGTTGGGCCTCGAACTCCTTGATCGCCTCGTTCCAGGCCACGCCCATCGCGCTGTCGGGGCCCTCGTAGTGCCAGAGCTTGAGGGTCTTGGCGTCTGAGGAGCCGTTGTCCGAACTGCCGCCGCAGGAGGTGAGGAGCAGGGATCCGGTGAGGATCAGTGCGGCTGTCGTTGCTCGCCGTTGTGTCGTCAGCATCCAGTGCCTCCAGGGGAGTCGGAGGGGGTCGAATCGATTCGACGGGAGGTGTCGAAGCGCTTCGATGGAGGAAGGTATGTAGGGGCTGTGGGGGCGTCAATGGGTGCGGCAGGGATTGGAGCGAAGCGCTTCGCTGTGATTGCCGGGATGGGTTGTGTCGCGGGTGCGGCGCCGTGGGGGCTGGTCGCGCAGTTCCCCGCGCCCCTAAGGGGTTGTCCTGCCCTGGACTTCAATCAGCAGGGCGTTTGTCGCTGCCGCGACTGGCAGCCAGAATGCAGCTGTTGGTGAGGCATGGTCCGTTGTCCAGCCCCCTGCCGCCGAACCGCATGCGATTCCCAGCAGTAGGCCCGTCACCGCCAGGCTCATGGCCTCGTTCAATCTGCCCTCGGGGGCGCGGTGTTGGAGCAACGTCATCGCGGTGATCATCGTGGGGGCCGTTGCCATGCCCGCCAGGAGCAAGGCCGTCGCCAGTGCGGGGAGGGAGTTCAGCGTGCTTGCTGCCAGCAGGGGCAGGGACATGAGGGTGCTCATCGCCAACAGGCAGCGGCGCAGGCGGTGTTCCGGTGCGCCCGGCGGTTTCCGCTTGCCGTAGAGCAGGCCCGCCGCGCAGGAGCCCGCCGCCTGGAGGGCCAGCATCGCGCCACCCGCCGTGCGGTGGCCCGCCTCGTCCGCGTACGCGAGGGTCGCTACCTCCATCGCTCCGAACACCGCACCGGTCGCGATGAAACCGGCGATCAGGGGCGGGATGCCGGGGGTCCGGAGGGGTGAACTGCCCTGTGGGGCTGGGCTTGGTGGGGGTTCTGTGGCGCGCTGGGCCGTGAAGATCAGGGTGCCTGTCAGGAGTAGGACCGCCCCGGTCAGCGTGCCCGCCTCCGGGAAGAACGTGCCGCACAGGAGGGCCGCCAGTGCCGGGCCCAGCATGAAGCACAGCTCGTCCGCCGCCTGCTCGAAGGAGTTCGCCGTGTGGAGGGCCTCGGGGTTGTCCGCGAGGAGGTGGGCCCAGCGGGCGCGGGACATGCCGCCGGTGTTGGGGGTTGTCGCGGTGGCCGCGTAGGCGGCGAACAGGGTCCAGTCGGGGGCGTCGTAGTGGACGCAGAGGAGGAGGGCGAGGGAGCCGAGTGCCGCGACTGCCGTTGCCGGCAGGGCTGTTCGGGACTGGCCGTGGCGGTCGGTCAGCCTTGCTGTCCACGGGCCCGTCAGCGCTGTCGCCGCCAGCCCCGTTGCCGTCACGGCGCCGGCCAGGGCGTACGAGCCCCGCGCACCGGCGATCATCACGATCGCGCTCACGCTGAACATGCCCGCGGGGAGGCGGGCGATGAGGTTGCCGGTGGTGAAGGCCCGGGTGCCGGGGATCGTGAACAGGCTGCGGTAGGTGGGCTGTTGGGGTGTACGGCGTGGCATGGGGCAAGCGTCGGCCGAAGTGGATCACCGGGTCCAACACCTGGTCCGCGTCGATTCACGCACCTGTGTTGTAAGTTCGCCGGATGCCCTGGACACCCTGGATGCCCCCGACGTCGGCCCACGTCGATCCCCGACTCCTCCGTGCCTTTCTCGTCGTAGCCGAAGAACTGCACTTCACCCGGGCGGCCGCCCGCCTCTATGTCGCTCAGCAGGCGCTCAGTCGTGATGTGCGGCGGCTGGAGCGGGAGTTGGGGGTGGAGTTGTTCGTGCGGACCACTCGGCAGGTCGCGCTGACGGCGGACGGTGAGCGGTTGGTGCCGTATGCGCGGCGGGTGCTCGGGGCGCAGGAGGAGTTGCTTGCCGCGTTTCGGGAGGTTCGGCACCGGCCGCTGCTCGTCGATCTCAACTCGCCGGGGCTGGGTACCGGGCGCCGTGTGCTGCACCGGGCCCGTGAACTCGCCCCGGAGCAGGAGCTGATGGCCCGCTACGAGAGTGGACTGGCGGGCGCGGTGGGGGAGTTGACGGCGGGGCGGCTCGATGTGTCGTTCGGGCGGTTCGCGGGGCTGGAGCCGGGGTTGCGGGCCGGGCTCGATCATCAGCTGGTGCGGTACGAGCCGATGGCGGTGCTGTTGCCCGAGGGGCATCCGTTGGCGGCGCTCGCGGAGGTGCCCGTCGACGCGCTCGCGGGGGAGGCCGTGTACGCGGGGGCCGGGAATCCGCGTACCCCGGAGTGGACGGATCTCGCGCGCCGGTTGTTCGAGGGGCGTGACATCGAGGTTGCCGCGCCCGCACCCATGGCCGTAGGCGAAGAGGAGTTCGAACGGGTCATGGTGAGGACGGGGACGCCGATTCTCGCCGTGGTGGATTTTCCGGCCATGCCCCGGACCGTCCTGAGACCACTGGTGGACCCGGTGCCCTTGTCCGCCGTGTCGCTCGTGTGGCGAAAGGGGCTGGTGCACCCCGGATTCGATGCGCTTCGACGTGCTGCGGTGGAGATCGGTAACGCCTGCGGATGGTTGCGGCGGCCGGTGAACGGATGGATTCCAGCCATCGACGTGGACATGCTAAAAAGGAGAAAATGACGCATCCCGGCACATGGAGTGCTCCCCGTGCGCTACCTTCAGGGCCTGAGCACGGTGTGGTAAGGGGGGCGCGAGGACCGGGTGGGGGCCCGGTTCGGCGGCGTGTGCTCAGGGTCGTTTGCGCACCCGGAACAGTCCCGTGGGGGGATGTGCGTGCGCATGGAAAAGTGGCGAGAAGACGCCCAACCGGAATGGCCCCAAGCTGCATCCGCGACCAGAGACGTACCGGTCATAGGCGGAGAGGCCGAGGAGGCGTTTTCGGACACCGAAGCGACCGGAACAGCCGGGGAAACCAGAGGAGCCAGAGGAACCAGAGGACCAGAAATCCTGGAGGGCGGCCGGCATGCCGCCAAGGTCGGTCGCACTGTCGGCACGGACGGTCGGCATGGCGGCACAGATGGTCGCCATGCGGGCAAGGACAGCCGCCGTACGGCCAAGGACGGTCGTCGTATACGGACCGGGTGGCCCGAGCCGCCCGCCGGCAAGGACGTGAGGAACGGATCCGCCGTCGGTGCGGGGATCCTCGCCGATCCCTGGGGCGCTCCGGTGGAGACAGGAGGGGCCGGCGCGGCCGATCCCGACGAGGTGACCGTTCAGCTCGACGGGCCCGCCCCGCAGGGGGAGGCCGGGGGCAGGCCCGGCGCCGGCAACGACGGGTCCGACCGGCCCGTCTTCGTCGACGAGTCCGGGCGTCGCAGCCGTAGGTACCGGCGGTTCGGTATGGCCGTCGGCATCGCGTGCGCCGTGTACGCCGTCGTCATCGTCATCACGCTGCTGTCCGGGAGTTCGGACGCGCCGTGGCTGCCGGTGCCGGGGCAGAAGGACGACGCGCCCGCGGGCAAGGTCGACACCTCGCCGCAGCCCGCCGAGTCGGGGCACCCGTCCGGTGGCAGCGACAGCGTGGCGCCGGGGAACATCCCGACGGCGAGCGACGGTACGACGCCGTCGCCGGGCGTGAGCGTGAGCGGCTCGACCGGCGCGTCCGCGAAGCCCGGCGCCAAGGCGAGCACGTCCGCGTCGCCCGGTGCGTCCGCGAGCAAGAGCGCCTCGGCACCGACGGGGGGCGGCGCGAGCAATCCGGTCGTACAGCCCTCGCGGTCCTCGGCCCCGCCGTCGTCCGATCCGTCCCCGTCCACCAGCGTGAGCGCGCCGGTCGATACGACGCCGAGCCCGAGCGCCACGACGGGCACGGGCACGGTGGCCGACGCCCCGAGCACCCCGTCGCCCGTGGCGCAGGGGCCGGCCGCGCCTTCCGAACCGGCACCGGTCCCGTCCAAGACTCCGGAGCACATCCTCTGATGGCATCGCACAACCGCCGCCCCAGGGCCACGCACCAGGCCCCGGGCGGCCGTCACGGAGCGACTCCGGCAGGTCCGGCAGGTCCAGCGACTCCGGCAGGTCAGGCAGGTCCAGTAACTCCGGCAGGTCCAGCAACTCACTCTGCCCCGAAGGGAGTTGGGCCCGGCGCCCGGAAGGCGGAGAAGGCAGGTGCCGCGCGCCGTGCCTCCCGCGATCCCCGGCGCCGTCGCCTCTCCATGCGGTTCCTGCTGCCGATGCTGCTCCTCGTCGCGCTGCTGGCGATGCTGATGCTGCGCGGCTACGTGCACAGCGAGATCCTGGCCGACCACCGCATCCGCCCGGAGGCGGCGACCGACAAGGTGCCGGACAAGATCCTCGACGGCGGCCCGGTCATCGACACCCGCAGCGGCCGTACGACGAGCCTGGACGTGCCGGACCACGACATCGTGCTGACCTTCGACGACGGCCCCGACCCGACCTGGACGCCCAAGGTCCTGGACGTGCTCAAGAAGCATCACGCGCACGCCGTCTTCTTCGTCACCGGCACGATGACCTCGCGCTACCCGGAGCTGGTCAAACGCATCGTGGCGGAGGGCAACGAGGTCGGCGTGCACACCTTCAGCCACCCCGACCTGTCCTTCCAGTCGAAGAAGCGCATCGACTGGGAGCTGTCCCAGACGCAGCTCGCGATCACCGGCGCGGCCGGCATCCGTACGTCGCTCTTCCGCCCGCCGTACTCGTCCTCCGCCGACGCGATGGACAACCTGTCCTGGCCGGTGACCGAGTACATCGGCACCCGCGGCTACATCACCGTCGTCAACAACACGGACAGCGAGGACTGGCAGAAGCCCGGTGTCGCGAAGATCATCAGCAACGCGACCCCGCGCGGCGGCAAGGGTGCGATCGTCCTCATGCACGACTCGGGCGGCGACCGCCACCAGACGGTCGAGGCGCTGGACAAGTTCCTGCCGGAGATGCAGGCCAAGGGCTACACGTTCGACAACCTCACCCAGGCACTCGGCGCGCGCAGCGCGCTCACCCCGGTGACCGGCGTCAACCTGTGGAAGGGCAAGGCGTGGATCTTCCTGGTCCAGGCCGCGGACGACATCACGGGCGTCCTGGTCGTCGGCCTGGCGATCACCGGCTCCCTCGTCATCGCCCGCTTCGCGCTGATGCTCCTGCTCTCCGGCATCCACGCCCGCCGGGTGCGCCGCAAGGACTTCGCCTGGGGCCCGCCGGTGACGGAACCGGTCTCGGTCCTGGTCCCGGCGTACAACGAGGCCAAGTGCATTGAGAACACCGTCCGTTCCCTCATGGCGAGCGAGCATCCCGTCGAGGTGATCGTCATCGACGACGGCTCGGCGGACGGTACGGCGAGAATCGTCGAGGCGATGTTCCTGCCGAACGTCCGGGTCGTCCGCCAGGTCAACGCGGGCAAACCGGCCGCCCTCAACCGCGGCCTGGCGAACGCGAGTCACGACCTCGTCGTCATGATGGACGGCGACACGGTCTTCGAACCGGCCACCGTACGGGAGTTGGTGCAACCCTTCGGCGACCCGCGCGTCGGCGCCGTCGCCGGCAACGCCAAGGTCGGCAACCGGGACTCCCTCATCGGCGCCTGGCAGCACATCGAGTACGTGATGGGCTTCAACCTCGACCGCCGGATGTACGACATCCTCCGCTGCATGCCGACGATCCCGGGCGCCGTGGGGGCCTTCAGGAGAAGCGCGCTGGAGCGGGTCGGCGGCATGAGCGACGACACGCTCGCCGAGGACACCGACATCACGATGGCGATGCACCGGGACGGCTGGCGGGTGGTCTACGCCGAGAAGGCGCGGGCCTGGACGGAAGCCCCGGAAACGGTCCAGCAGTTGTGGTCCCAGCGCTACCGCTGGTCCTACGGCACGATGCAGGCGATCTGGAAGCACCGGGGCGCGCTGCTGGACCGGGGCCCGTCCGGCCGCTTCGGCAGGGTGGGCCTCCCGCTGGTGGCCCTGTTCATGGTGATCGCCCCGATCCTGGCCCCGCTGATCGACGTGTTCCTGCTCTACGGCCTGGTGTTCGGCCCGACGGAGAAGACGTTCCTGGCCTGGCTGGGCGTACTGGCGATCCAGGCGTTCTGCGCGGCCTACGCCTTCCGCCTCGACCGCGAACGCATGACCCACCTCGTCTCCCTGCCCCTGCAACAGATCCTCTACCGCCAGCTCATGTACGTCGTCCTGCTCCAGTCCTGGATCACCGCGCTCACCGGAGGCCGCCTGCGCTGGCAGAAGCTGCGGCGGACGGGGGTTGTGGGGACGCCGGGGGGTGCGGTGCCGGGGGCGCGCAGCGGTAGCGGTAGCAGTAGTGACCGGAGGACTGTGGCATGACGCACGGATACACGGCGGGGACGGGCACGAACCCGGAGCGCGGGCGTGGGCCGGGGGTGCGGTCCGAGGCGGACTCCGAGTCGACGCCGGCGTACGGGATTCCCCAACAGCGGCAGCAGGAACCGGAGTTGGCGCCGGAGTCGACATCGGCACCGGCGAAGGGCAAGGGCGGCGGCCGGGACCGCTACCTCGACCTCCTCCGCTCGATCGCCCTCGTCCGGGTCGTCATCTACCACCTCTTCGGCTGGGCGTGGCTGTCGGTCCTGTTCCCTTCCATGGGCGTGATGTTCGCCCTGGCGGGTTCGCTGATGGCCCGCTCGCTGAACCGTCCCGCGCTGGGTGTGATCAAAGGCCGGCTACGGCGACTGCTGCCCCCGCTCTGGGCGTTCAGTGCGGTGGTGCTGGTGATGATGTTCGGGATGGGCTGGAACCCGCTCAAGGACCCTGACCTGGGCGGCACTTGGTGGGGCGCGGCGAAGGTCTTCGACTACATCGTGCCGTTCGGCGCGCCGCCGTATCCCGAGCATCTGGGTTCGGAGTCGGGCCTGTTGGAGAGCACGTGGGCGGATCAGGCGGCGGGCCCGTTGTGGTACTTGCGGGCGTATCTGTGGTTCGTGATCGCGTCGCCGTTGCTGCTGTGGGCGTTCCGGAGGATCCCCTGGGCGACGCTGCTGGCTCCCTTGGCGCTGACGGCAGTTGTCGGCACGGGCCTGGTGACCATCCCCGGCGAGACGGGCAACGCGGTGTCCGACTTCGCGGTGTACGGCGGCTGTTGGGTCCTGGGCTTCGCGCACCACGAGGGCGTACTGAAGCAGGTCCCGCGCTACCTCGCGGTGTCGGGCGCGACCGTGATCATGGGCTTCGGGCTGTGGTGGGCGTCGGGTCATCTCGGCCCGGACGGATGGGACTTGAACGACATCCCACTGGCCCAGGCCGCCTGGTCCTTCGGCGTCGTGGTGATCCTGCTCCAGTACGCGCCGTCCTGGCAGACGTTGCCGGGGCGACTGGCGAAGTGGGACAAGCTGGTGACCCTGTCCAACAACCGCGCCGTCACGATCTACTTGTGGCACAACCTCCTCATCATGGCGACGGTGCCGATCATCGACCAGCTGTACAACTTGCCCTTCATGGAGAGCGACGCGGCTACGTCGTTGCTCGACAAGGCGGACACGTTCCTGATGTTCCTGTTGATCTGGCCGCTCATCGCGGTGGCGATCCTTGCGTTCGGGTGGATCGAGGACATCGCGGCCAAGCGGAGTCCGAGGCTGTGGCCCAACGGGGTTGAGCGGGGCCGGAGTCGGAGGAAGGGGGCGTCTTCTTAGACGGAGACGGAGACGGCGATGGTGATGGTGATGGTGATGTCGGACTCGACAAGTTACTGAATGCTCCAGCGGTGCGGATGCTCGGGATCGTTGGGGCAGGCGAACACGTTGAGCTCACCCCAGCGGCCCACAATGACCTCTGTGGGGGTGGCGCACCGGTGAGTGGGCTGGTTCCGGTCCTCCAGCGGTTTCCAGCTGCCGCTGCCGCCGTCCCACTCCGAGCTGTCGATGGTCAGCAGCAGGTGCATCGGTGTCGTACAGGTCAGGCACTCCATGGGGTACGGGTCGGTCGCGTGCCAGGAGGCGAAGCCGCCCACGCGCCAGCCAGGCGGGATGGAGAGGTCGTACTGGTAGCCGGGCGGCTCTGTCGCGTTTCTGTCGGCCGACTGCTCGGCTTCCTGCTCCAGGGCTTCCTCCCAGGCGTCGATCCGGGCGCACAGTTGCTCGGGCAGAAGGCCGGCGAACGGATAAGTGACCACTTGCTCCGGGTGCAGTACGCAGGGCTCGGGCACGAAGCCGTCGGACCCGGCAACCGACGGCTGCGGCGGCTCGGTGAGCGCCTCGCCGACCTCCCACGACCGCCGCCAGCGCAGGTGAAACTCCAGGGCGAACCGGCCCGGGCCGTGCGCGTCGAAGGGACACCAGAACACTTGAAGCAGATCGCATTCGCCCGGCCCCGTCGGCAGGTCGGGCATATCCCGCCGGTACAGCTGCGCGAGGCCGATCATCGGCAGCGGATCGGTCTCGGACGCCGCAGGGATCCGGTGCTCCCGGTGCAACTCGCGCAGGAGTTCCCGTTCGTCGTCCGTCGGTCCGGGGGCCTCCTCGCGGGACCACGCGGAAGCCAGAACCTGCCGATAGCGGCGGATGTCAGCCGGGCGCCGACCACGCCCACGACCGTGGGCCTCGCCGCACACCGGCCATGGCTCGTCCACCGGCCACAGCATGGGACCGCCCACGGAACTGGCCGTCAGGTCTGGGTTGCCCGGCCGCGGATGGAGCCGAGTCGTTGTCCCCCGGAAGGCTGCCAGTTCCGGGAAGAGCGCCTCGACATCGAGCGGGCGTGGGGGCGTTGTCCTCGTCATGGAGGCGACCTTAGACACCTGACCGGCCCGGTCGGCGTGTTCCCCTGGCAGTGAGGATCCGCTGCTAGTCCGACGGGGGCATGGTCCCCTCCACCCACCTGCCCCGGGCGTCGCGCGGCCGAGGTGCGCTCACCCGCTCGCGGAACGCCGGTCGGCGGACTTGAGGGTGCGGATGAGGTGCCGTAGGACGTCGGTTGTGGTGGTGAGGATTGTGCTGGGGGTGTCGCTTTCGCGGAGGCGGATGGCTTTGGCGGGGGCGGCGGCGATGTAGACGCAGTTGGAGGCGTCGGGGCTGTAAGTGGACTTCTGCCAGGGGAGGTTGGACACGGTTGGACTCCTCACTGGGCGGACTTGAGGGCGTGTATCAGGTGCCGTAGGCGTTCGGCTGTCGTCGTGAGGACGGTGTCGGGGGTGTCGCTTTCGCGGAGATGGATCGTGTTGGGGGTCGAGGCGGCGACGTTGACACAGTTGGAGGCGTCGCCGCTGTAGGTGGACTTCTGCCAGTGGGGCGGGGTCATGTCGTGCGCCTCTCAGAGGTCGTGCGTGATGCGGTGGACCAGGTCGCGGGATGCTTCAGGAGTGAGGGCGTTCGCCTCCATGTGATCCACGACCGACCGGTATTTGCTCAACTGGGCCTCACCGTCCAGGAATTCGCAACCGTGGTGAGTGTCCAGCTGCACGGTGTCGAGTTGAGGCACGGCTCCCGCTACGTAATCGATGCCCTGGCCGGTGCCGTGGAAGCTCTCCCTGCCGAAGGGGACGACCCGGACGGTGACTTGGGGTAGTTCACTCATGCTGATGAGGTGCTTGAGTTGTGCGGCGGCGATGTCTCGGCCGCCGTAGCCCATTCTGAGTGCTGCCTCGTGGATGGTCGCCGTGTAGGGCGTGGGATCAGCCCGGTGGAGGATGCCCTGCCGCTTGATGCGATGGGTGAGGCGGTGCTCGATCTCGTACTGCTGGAGCGGCGGGAAGACGCCACGGAAGAGCGCGCGAGCGTGGTCGGTGGTCTGGAGCAGGGCCGGGATATGGATCACCATGGCCACGCGCAACTCGGCTGCGTAGTGCTCCAGTTCGGCCAGGTCGATCAACCCGGCCGGTAGGTGTTCTCGGTACTCGTCCCACCAGCCGCGCATACGTCCGCCGGTCATCTCCGCCAACGCGTCTACCAACGCGAGGTCCGCGCAGCTGTACGCACGGGCGAACGTACGGACTCGGTCGGCGCTCACGGCGTACCGGCCCGCTTCGATGCTGCTGATCTGCGCCTGCTTGACGCCGAGTTGCCCCGCCGCCGCGCTGGACGTCAGTCCCGCGTGCTCCCGCAGTTTGCGCAGCTCTGTGCCCAGGCGCTGCTGGCGCAAGGTGGGGATGGTGCTGGGCGGCACTGGGCTCTCTCTCGTCGGACACCCTCCCGTGGTCACCCACAAGAGGGAATTGTGAACTCTATTGGCCAATTGATGTTAAATCTTACATCGGCACCGCTATGGTGATTCCCGAACCGCCCAACTCCCCCGCCCATAAGCCGGAAGCGCACCGCACCCGCGGCACAGCCACCGCCCGGCGCAGCCGTTGAGCGAACCCGAGTCGAGTCCATCCACCCCCTCCCGGAGCCCTCATGGTCACCGTATCCCCGCCCGCCACCTGGGTGTACGCCCTTCGCCTACCGCACGACCCCCGAGCCGCACGCGTCGCACGTATGACCGTACGGGCCGCCCTCGACGGCCACGGGATGCCCGAAGTCCTGGACGTGGTCGAGCTGTTGACGTCCGAACTGGTCACCAACGCCTACCGGCACACCCACGGCCCCGCGTCCCTACGCCTCACCGCCCTCGGCGACGGACGGCTCCGCGTCGGCGTCTGGGACTCGAACCCCCACATCCCCGCCCCCTTCGACAAGCGGCCGGGCGAACACCTCCCGCCCGCCCCGCCCGACGCCGACAACGGACGCGGCCTGCACCTCATCCAGACGTACGCCACCTCCTGGGGCGGCTGGCCGATCGGTGACGGCGGGATGTTGGACCGGGGTGCGGGAAAGCTGCTGTGGTTCGAAGTGGGCGGGGACCGCGCGCGGGCCTGAGGGGCGGTTCGTGAGCCTTCGACAGATTCCGCGCCGTGGGCGACGCGCGCCGTACAACCGTCGACCCGCCCCACAAGTCTCCTGGTGGACACCGACGACCGGTACCTGACCAGCACCACCAACCGGAGGAGAAACCCATGGGGACGCACCGTCGGAGAACGCGCGGTACCTGGCCGGGCACCGCTGCCGCTCTCGTCGCCGGCGGGCTGCTGCTGCCCGCGGCGAGCGCACACGCCACGGAAGCAACCAAGGAAGCGACGACGGAAGCATCGCGGGCGGCCACCACAAGTGCCACCGCGGTCATCGTCGGCGGCAACCATGTGGTCTATACGGCGGCGAACGGACAGACGAACCAGGTGTTCTACGCGATCACCGGCTATTCCTCGGACAGCACCGGCCGGCAAGGGCTGCAGATCCTCATCGACGACATCGTGCCGATCGACGCGGGCCCCGGATGCGTGCACCCCGGCGTGGACACGGAGAACCCCGGCGACCCGACCAAGGTGTTCTGCGAACTCTCCGACGACTCCTCCGCCCCGAGGGCCTACCCGCGGGCGATATTCAACCTCGGTGACGGCAACGACACGGCGCGGAGCAACTTCCCCGACCGCCGCTTCGACGTCTACGGCGGCACGGGCAACGACACGCTGAACGGAACCCGGTACACGTCGAACGGTCACCCGAACCCGGACGGCCTGGGCTTCGAGAACCTCCACGGCGGTCCCGGCAACGACCGGCTGACCAACGGCCGTTACATGTACGGCGACGACGGCAACGACATCCTCTCGGCGGGCAACAACATCTGGGGTGGCAACGGCAACGACACCCTCACCGGAACCGGCGCCGTCAACACCCTGGACGGCGGGTCCGGCAACGACACCGTCCAGGGCATGGGGGGACGGGACTACATCTACGGCCGGGCCGGGAACGACCATCTCTACGGCGGTACCGGTGACGACGACCTCTACGGCAACAGCGGCAACGACGTGATCTACGGCAACAGTGGCAACGACACCCTCGTGGGCGGCCCCGGCCACGACTCCCTCTCCGGCGGCCCCGGCAGGAACCGCCTGGTCGGCTAGATCCCGGCAAGGGTCGTGGCGGGTCCCCGATCAACCTCACCACGACCTCATCACGACCTCACCGAGCCCACCCCCCGCCCGTGAGAGCAACGTTCCCTTCCGGTCACTCACAGCCACGGCACGGAAACGCGCCCTCCCTACCTTCGGGATGCATCACCGCTCGTTACCCCGTAGTGCATCGTGGAGGCGTCATGACAGCCCCGGCCCCAACTCCCGCCCCCGGCAAATGGATCGAGCACTGGGATCCGGAGGACGAGACCTTCTGGCGGGAGACCGGTGAGAAGGTCGCCCGGCGCAACCTCGTCTTCTCCGTGCTCTCCGAGCACATCGGCTTCTCGATCTGGACCCTGTGGTCCGTGCTGGTGCTCTTCATGGGCCCGGAGTACGGGCTGACCCCGGCCGACAAGTTCCTGCTGACGTCGATGGTCACGCTGGTCGGCGCGGTCGTCCGGGTGCCGTACACCTTCGCGGTCGCCGTCTTCGGCGGGCGGAACTGGACGATCGTCTCGGCGAGCCTGCTGCTCATCCCGACCATCGCCGCGTTCGTCGTGATGAAGCCGGGGACGTCGTTCGACACCTTCCTCTGGATCGGCCTGCTGGCCGGCATCGGCGGCGGCAACTTCGCCTCCTCCATGACCAACATCAACGCCTTCTTCCCGTTGAGGAAGAAGGGTTGGGCTCTTGGGCTGAACGCCGGTGGGGGCAACATCGGCGTCCCCGTCATCCAGCTCGTCGCCCTCGCGATCATCGGGGCCAGCGGCGGGCCGCGCGTGCTGCTCGGGATCTACATCCCGCTCATCCTCGTCGCCGCCGTCCTCGCCGCGCTCTTCATGGACAACCTCAGCTCCGTGAAGAACGACACCGGCGCCGCCAAGGACGCCGCGCGCGACTGGCACACCTGGATCATGGCGTTCCTGTACATCGGTACGTTCGGGTCGT
Organism: Streptomyces sp. N50; assembly: GCF_033335955.1. GTDB lineage: Bacteria > Actinomycetota > Actinomycetes > Streptomycetales > Streptomycetaceae > Streptomyces. Next base: position 3,357,582 of record NZ_CP137549.1, on the reverse strand, counting down.
TCATCGGGTACGCGTTCGCGTTCGGGCAGGTGCTTCAGGTCCAGTTCGGCCGTACGCCGTTGCAGGCCGCGTATCTCACCTTCATCGGCCCGCTGCTCGGCTCGCTGATCCGGCCGGTCGGCGGGTGGCTCGCCGACCGCTACGGCGGCGCCCGCATCACCCTGTGGAACTTCGTCGCCATGGCCGCCGCGACCGCCGTACTCGTGGTCGCCAGCATGCAGAAGTCACTGCCGCTGTTCGTCACCGTGTTCATCGTGCTGTTCGTGCTCAGCGGGCTCGGCAACGGGTCGACGTACAAGATGATCCCCGGCATCTTCCAGACCAAGGCGCTCGCGAAGGGGCTTGAGGGGGATGAGGCCGCCGCTTACGGGCGGCGGCTCTCCGGGGCCTCCATGGGGCTCATCGGGGCCGTGGGCGCGCTCGGCGGGGTCGGCATCAACCTCGCCTTCCGCCAGTCGTTCCTGTCCTCCGGCTCGGGGACCGGCGCGTTCGTCGCCTTCCTCGTCTTCTACGGCCTCTGCTTCGGGGTCACTTGGGCCGTATACCTTCGTCGCCCGACCGCCCAGGCCCAGGCCAAAGCTTCCGCATCGGAGGCGAAGCCGCAGCTCAGCTATGCCGAGGTGTGACGTAACACCGGCGACACAAAGCCGAACCGAGCCTGTCACGCGCCGTTGACAGGCTCGTTCGGCGTGTAGGCAGCACCATCGCATCTACCGTCGGGACGAGAGCCATGCACGAGGAACAGCAGCCAGCGGAGCGCGCGCAACACGGGCCCCTCTCGGGGTTCACCGTGGGCGTCACCGCCGCGCGCCGCGCCGACGAGCTGGGGGTACTGCTCCAGCGGCGCGGCGCGGTGGTCGTGCACGCGCCCGCGCTGCGGATCGTGCCGCTCGCCGACGACAGTGAACTGCTCGCCGCGACCAAGGAGTTGATCGACCAGGCGCCCGACACCGTGGTCGCCACGACCGCGATCGGGTTCCGGGGGTGGATCGAGGCCGCCGACGGGTGGGGGCTCGGGGAGGCGCTCCTGGACCGGTTGCGCGGGGTGGAACTGCTCGCCCGTGGACCCAAGGTCAAAGGGGCGGTGCGCGCCGCCGGGCTGACCGAGGAGTGGTCGCCGTCGTCCGAGTCCATGGCGGAGGTGCTGGATCGGTTGCTGGAGGAGGGTGTCGAGGGGCGCCGGGTCGCGATCCAGCTGCACGGTGAGCCGTTGCCCGGGTTCGTGGAATCACTGCGGGCGGGCGGAGCGGAGGTCGTCGTCGTTCCCGTGTACCGGTGGATGCCGCCCGAGGACATCGCCCCGCTGGACCGGCTCCTCGACGCCACGGTCTCCCGGGGCCTGGACGCGCTGACGTTCACCAGCGCACCGGCAGCCGCGTCGCTGCTGTCCCGCGCCGAGACCCGCGGCCTGCTGCCCGAACTCCTCGCCGCCCTGCACCACGACGTCCTCCCGGCCTGCGTCGGCCCCGTCACCGCCCTCCCGCTCCAGAACCACGGCATCACCACGGTCCAGCCCGAACGCTTCCGCCTCGGCCCCCTCGTCCAGCTCCTCTGCCAGGAACTCCCCGGCCGCGCCCGCACGTTGCCCATCGCCGGCCACCGCGTGGAGATCCGCGGCCACGCGGTCCTGGTGGACGGCGCGCTACGACCGGTCCCACCGGCCGGCATGTCATTGCTGAGGGCCCTGTCCCGCCGCCCGGGCTGGGTCGTCGCCCGCGCGGAACTCCTCCGCGCCCTCCCCGGCGCCGGCCGCGACGAACACGCCGTGGAAACAGCGATGGCCCGCCTCCGCACGGCACTTGGTTCCCCGAAGCTGATCCAGACGGTGGTGAAACGGGGGTACAGGTTGGCGTTGGATCCGGCGGCCGACACGAAGTACGGCGACGCGTGAACCGGCGTTGAGGCGGGGCGTTCGTTGGTACAGGGCGTTAGTGCGGGGTGTTGATGTCGGCGTCCCTGGGGGCTAGGCCCCCAGACCCCCATCGGCCCTGAAGGGGCCTCGTCCTCAAACGCCGGACGGGCTGGATTGTGCCGCCCTGCGCTGAGAAAAGACCCGGCGCTGAAAGGCCCCGTACAGCACCAACCCCCGCACCAGACACCCCACGCCCACCGTCGACAAGACAGCCCGCACCACGTTCCACCCCACCCAAGCGTCCTCGAACCGCTCCCGAGCCACCCCCACATCCGCCGTGCTCGCCAACTCGTCATTCAGCGGGATGTTGAAGCCAACCGTCACCAGGAACGCCAACGCGTACGCCATCAGCCCCGCCCACACCCACCCCCGATACGACCTCCCGCGCGCCTGCCATCCAGCCACCCCCGCCAACACCAGCGCCCCCATGAAGCTCAGGAAGAACACCGGGTTCTGGATCACGTCGTTGATGTTCCGCATCACCTCCACGAACACCCGGTCGTCGCTGCGCGCCAACGCCGGCATGATCGCGCAGGCGAAGACGTAGAAGACCCCGGCGATCAGCCCCATTGCGACCGTGGCCGCACCCAGTACCCAACCCGTCCCGCTCGTGCCCTGTTTCTCTGTCATGCCCTCCAGTCAACGGACGAGCCGTCGTCACCGACATCGCCGAGACGCGCGGCCGCATACGCGACCGTCCACGCCGATGTCCACGCGCGTCCCGCACGAGGGGTTACGGCCGCGCGAGCGGGCAGGCACTGTAGAGAGAACGGTTTCCCGCGCCCCCACCTCTCCTCTCCCCGCTCCTCCCTCCCGCACCGGCAGCCCACCGACTCCCGACGACCGACACGACCGACGACCGGGGTAATCCCAAGGCGGTGACAGGCACATGGCACTCGGTTCGACCATGGCCCCGTACGAGCTGCGTTTCGACGCCGGGCGGATCTGTCTGGATCTCCTCGCGACCACGCATCCCGACGAACGGCTCGACGCGCCGGAGCCGCTCCGCGCGTGGATCGTCCGCTCCGGGCTCGTCCCCGCGGCCACCCCGCTCGCGCACGTCGATTCCTCCTGGCTCGTCGGGTTTCGTGAACTGCGGGGGCAGATCGGGCAGTTGGTGCGCAGCAGTAGCAGGTCGTCGGACGACACCCGGCCCTACGACCTCGCCCTCGCCCGCGTGAACGACCTCGCCCGCGCCGCGACCCCCGCACCCCGCGCCGTACGCGATGAAGAGGGCGCGCTGGTGCGGCAGTTGGACGGGGCACCGGGGTGCGGTGCGCTGCTCGCCGTCATCGCGCGGGACGCCGTCGAACTGCTCACCGATCCCGTCGCCCGGGCCTCGCTCAGGGAGTGTGAAGGGGACAACTGCCCGATCGTTTATCTGGATTCGTCCCGGGGGCGGCGGAGGCGCTGGTGCTCCAGTGAGGTGTGCGGGAACCGCGAAAGAGTGGCCCGGCATCGGCGGCGTGCCGCGCTCGCGCGAGCCTGAGAATCCCTTATGCGGCTTCTGTGGAGTGACGGGACGTCAATTGTCGAAGTGATTTCGACAACAGTGCGTTTCACTCCGGCGCCTCCCGGGCAGCCCGCGTGATCTTGCTCGTGTGGTGGAAATGTAAAGATCGTACGGTGGGAATGTGCACTCATGTCCCGCTCGTCACGTCACTCCGAAGAAAACTGTCGCCTCACGTTGAACATCCGCCCACCCGCTCGCGTACCTCTCCATGAGCGACCGACTGGGGGAACCCCCGGACACCGGAGGTGGGCGTGCGCAAGGATTCCGTCGTGGCCAATGAACACGCACCGAGGGCCCGACATCGCATGTCCCAGTCCTCGGAACCTGATGAGGAGCTGATGCGTGCCCTGTACCGAGAGCACGCCGGACCCTTGCTCGCCTATGTGTTGCGGCTCGTCGCCGGGGACCGGCAGCGTGCCGAGGACGTGGTGCAGGAGACGCTCATCCGGGCCTGGAAGAACGCCGGCCAGCTCAACCGGGCGACCGGATCGGTACGACCCTGGCTTGTGACGGTGGCACGGCGCATCGTCATCGACGGTCACCGCAGCCGGCAGGCCCGGCCGCAGGAGGTGGACCCGTCGCCGCTGGAGGTCATCCCCGCGGAGGACGAGATCGACAAGGCGTTGTGGCTGATGACACTGTCGGACGCACTGGACGACCTGACCCCGGCCCACCGGGAGGTGCTCGTCGAGACGTACTTCAAGGGGCGTACCGTCAATGAGGCGGCCGAGACGCTTGGCATCCCCAGTGGCACGGTGCGCTCAAGGGTGTTCTACGCCCTTCGATCGATGAAGCTTGCTCTGGAGGAGCGGGGGGTGACGGCATGAGCATTTACGGGGGATACGGAACGGGTAGTCCTGGTTCCATGCAGGGATCTCAGGGCTCGAACGAACACGAGACCGTCGGCGCCTATGCCCTCGGGATTCTCGATGACGCCGAAGCAACCGCTTTCGAGGCCCATCTCGCCACCTGCGAATGGTGCGCCCAGCAGCTCGACGAGCTGGCCGGGATGGAACCGATGCTGGCGGCGCTCGCGGATCTGCCGGGCACCGGCACCCCCGCGATCGCCGAGTCCCTGGCCGCGAAACCCAGTCCACGACTGGTGGAGCGGCTGGTCGACGACGTCGGTGAACGCCGGGCCCTGAAGCGTCGGCGCAGCTTCTACATGATCGCCGCGGCGGCGGCCCTGATCATCGCCGGACCGCTGGCCGTCATCGCGGCCAACGGCGGCAACGACTCGGGCGGCAACAACAACGTGGCCGGGTCCCCCGCCAAGACCACCTTCGACACTTTGTCCGACAAGGTCACGGCGACGGACGCGAGCACCAAGGTCACCGCGACCGTGGCGATGTCCAAGAAGGACTGGGGCACCCTCGGGGTCGTGGAGCTCAAGAACGTCAAGGGCCCGCTGAAGTGCTCCCTGATCGCCGTCGGCAAGAACGGCGAGCGCGAGACCATGAGCTCCTGGTCGGTCCCGGCCTGGGGTTACGGCATCGCGAACGCCACCAAGACGGAGGCCAAGAACCCGCTCTACGCCCAGGGCGGCGCGGCCTTCACGCCGAACGAGATCGACCACTTCGAGGTCATGACCTTCGACGGCAAGAAGCTCGTGGCAGTGGACGCGTAAGCACCTGTACAACCGGCCGGTTGTGGTGTGTGGGGCCCGGAACGCGGAAGGCGCGCGTGCCGGGCCCCGCGTTTTTGTCAAGATCCACCGGGCAGGCCCCTCACTACCGAGGCCTTTTTTCGCGTACGGTTGACGGCTGCCCAGCACGTCAGAAGGGGGCCCGGTGGCCGCACAGGCTCAACAGGAGACCGCGCTCGACACGGTGTCCGACAAATCCGCCCAGGATTCGCTACGGGACCGGGAGATCAGCGTCGAACAGGCACACCTGGACCGGGTGTACCGGCGGCTCGAAGAGAAGATCCACGAGGCCGAGTTCCTCATGAACGACGCGGCCAAGCGCGGCCAGGTCGGCACGCCCGGCGCGCTCGCCGAGCGGGACGCGCAGGTGTTCCGCGCCGGTATCCACCTCAACCGGCTCAACAACGAGTTCGAGGACTTCCTCTTCGGCAGGATCGACCTCCTGCTCGGCAAGGACGGCAAGAAGGGGCCCGACGGCGCCTACACCGCCGTAGAACCGGCTGAAGGCGCTGTCCGTGAGGACAGCACCGCCGACATTGCCGAGACCCTGCACATCGGGCGTATCGGAGTCCTCGACTCCGAGTACGCGCCCCTCGTCATCGACTGGCGGGCGCCCGCCGCCGCGCCCTTCTACCGGTCCACGCCGGTCGACCCGGGGCGGGTCGTACGGCGCCGGGTCATCCGGTCCAAGGGGCGCCGGGTGCTCGGGGTCGAAGACGACCTGATGCGGCCCGAGTTGAGCGCCTTCCTCGACGGCGAGCAGCTGGCCGTCATCGGCGACGGCGCCCTGATGGCCGCGCTCGGCCAGGCCCGCAGCCACACCATGCGCGACATCGTGGCCTCCATCCAGGCCGAGCAGGACCTGGTGATCCGCGCCCCCGCCGCCTCGGTGACGTACGTCGAGGGCGGCCCGGGCACCGGCAAGACGGCCGTCGCCCTGCACCGCGCCGCCTACCTGCTCTACCAGGACCGGCGCCGGTACGCGGGCGGCATCCTCATCGTCTCGCCGACCCCGCTGCTGGTCGCGTACACCGAGGGCGTCCTGCCGTCCCTCGGCGAGGAGGGCCAGGTCGCGATCCGGGCCATCGGCTCGCTCGTCGACGGCGCCGAGGCCACCCTGTACGACTCCCCGGCCGTGGCCCGCGCGAAGGGCTCGTACCGCATGCTGCGCGTGCTGCGGAAGGCCGCGCGCGGCGCCCTGGAGCTGAACGATTCGCCGACCCGGCTCAGAGTGGTGGCGTTCGGCCGCCGGCTCGAACTGGAGGCCGCCGACCTGGAGCGCGTCCGGCAGAGCGCGCTCAGCGGTACGGCCCCGGTCAACATGCTGCGGCCGCGCGCCCGCAAGCTGCTCCTGGACGCCCTGTGGGAGCGCTCCGGTTCGGCGGGACGGCACACGGACCCCGAACTCGCCGCCGAACTGCGCTCGTCCTTCGACGAGGACATCGCGAGCGAGGACGACTTCATCGCGTTCCTCGACGCCTGGTGGCCCGAACTCACCCCGCGCTCAGTCCTGGAGTCCATGTCCGACGAGCGCAAGCTCGGCCGCTGGGCCCGCCGCATCCTCAACCCCGGCGAGGTCCGCCGGGTCGCCCGCGCCCTGAAGCGGGACGGCCTCTCGGTCCACGACGTGGCCATCCTCGACGAACTCCAGGCGATCCTCGGCACCCCGGCCCGCCCCCGCAAGCGGCGCGACCTGGACCCGCTGGACCAGCTCACCGGCCTGGAGGAGCTGATGCCGACGCGCGAGGAGTCGCAGCGCGAACGCGCCGAGCGGCTCGCCCAGGAGCGCACCGAGTACGCGCACGTCATCGTCGACGAGGCCCAGGACCTCACCCCGATGCAGTGGCGCATGGTCGGCCGCCGCGGCCGGCACGCCACCTGGACGGTCGTAGGAGACCCGGCCCAGTCCTCCTGGTCCGACCCCGACGAGGCCGCCGAGGCCCGCGACGAGGCCCTCGGCTCCCGCCCCCGCCGCCGCTTCACCCTCACCGTCAACTACCGCAACCCCGCCGAGATCGCGGAACTGGCGGCGAAGGTCCTGGCCCTCGCGATGCCCGGCTCCGAGTCCCCGTCGGCGGTCCGTTCGACGGGCGTCAAGCCGCACTTCGCCGTCGTACGGAACTCGCTGTCCGAGTCCGTCCGGGCCGAGGCCGCACGGCTGCTCGACCGGGTCGACGGCACGGTCGGCGTGGTCGTCGCGATGAACCGCCGCGAGGAGGCCCGCCGTTGGCTCACCGGCCTCGGGGACCGGGTCGTCGCCCTCGGCAGCCTGGAGGCCAAGGGGCTGGAGTACGACGCGACCGTCGTCGTATCGCCCGCCGAGATCGCCGACGAGTCGCCCGCCGGACTGCGGGTCCTCTACGTCGCCCTCACCCGCGCGACCCAGCAGCTGACGGTCGTCTCGGCCGAGCGGGACGAGCCGGACGCGAACGGGGTGCCGGATCTGCTCCGCGACTGAGCGGGCTGATCGAGGGCCGATCGAGAGGTGCTTTCGATGAACTCTCGGGATGGGAATGGTCTTACGGGATCTGTTTGTTAGCCTTGATGTGACACCGGCCCGATCCAAGCCCCCGGGCCCAACCTTCGTCGCTCAGAGCGACCACTTGCCGCGAGGCGAGCATGGCGGGTCGGTGTCATTGCTTGTCAGAGAGGTCCCCGTCACGGGAAAAGTGACGGGGGCCTCTTTTTCTTGCGAACAAAACGTTCGCAATCGGGGGCGGCTAACGCCTACCCGGTAGTAGGTGCGACCATCGGAACGCGTACTCAGCTCAACGGTGAAAGCAGAGGAAGTCGGCCATGGCTACGGCGCCCAGCGTCTCCTACTCGATCACGGTCCGTCTGGAGGTGCCCGCCAGCGGAACGGCGGTATCCCAGATCACCACGGCCGTGGAGTCCCACGGAGGCTCGGTGACCGGCCTCGACGTGACCGCCTCCGGCCACGAGAAGCTCCGGATCGACGTCACCATCGCGGCGTCCTCGACGGCCCACGCCGACGAGATCGTCCAGCAGCTGCGCGGCATCGAGGGCGTCACCCTGGGCAAGGTCTCCGACCGTACGTTCCTCATGCACCTCGGCGGCAAGATCGAGATGCAGTCCAAGCACCCGATCCGCAACCGTGACGACCTCTCCATGATCTACACCCCGGGCGTCGCCCGCGTGTGCATGGCGATCGCGGAGAACCCCGAGGACGCGCGCCGCCTCACCATCAAGCGCAACTCCGTCGCGGTCGTCACCGACGGCTCGGCCGTGCTCGGCCTCGGCAACATCGGCCCCAAGGCCGCGCTGCCGGTCATGGAGGGCAAGGCGGCCCTGTTCAAGCGGTTCGCCGGCATCGACGCCTGGCCGCTGTGCCTGGACACCCAGGACACCGACGAGATCGTCGCGATCGTCAAGGCGATCGCCCCGGGCTTCGCCGGCATCAACCTGGAGGACATCTCCGCGCCGCGCTGCTTCGAGATCGAGGCCCGGCTGCGCGAGGCCCTCGACATCCCCGTCTTCCACGACGACCAGCACGGCACCGCGATCGTCGTCCTCGCCGCGCTGACGAACGCCCTGCGCGTCGCCGGCAAGGGCATCGGTGACATCCGGGTCGTCATGTCCGGCGCGGGCGCGGCCGGTACGGCCATCCTCAAGCTGCTGCTCGCCGCCGGCGTCAAGAACGCGGTCGTCGCCGACATCCACGGTGTCGTGCACGCCGGCCGCGAGGACCTGGTCGACGCCAAGCCGGACTCGCCGCTGCGCTGGATCGCCGACAACACCAACCCGGACGGCCTCACGGGCACCCTGAAGGAAGCCGTGCGCGGCGCCGACGTCTTCGTCGGTGTCTCCGCCCCGAACGTCCTCGACGGCGACGACGTGGCCGCGATGGCCGAGGGCGCGATCGTGTTCGCGCTCGCGAACCCGGACCCCGAGGTCGACCCGACGATCGCCCGTCAGACGGCGGCAGTTGTGGCCACGGGGCGCTCGGACTTCCCGAACCAGATCAACAACGTGCTGGTCTTCCCGGGTGTCTTCCGCGGTCTGCTGGACGCGCAGTCCCGCACCGTCAACACGGAGATGATGCTCGCCGCGGCGACCGCACTCGCGAACGTGGTGACCGAGGACGAGCTGAACGCGAACTACATCATCCCCAGCGTCTTCAACGACAAGGTCGCCGGAGCGGTCGCCGGCGCGGTGCGTGACGCGGCGAAGGCGGCGGGGGCGGCAGCGCCCTCGGCGGCGCCCTCCGCGTCGTAGAACCCCTCGAACGGCGGGTGTGCGGTGGCTGTGAGGATCGCCACGGCCGCCGACACACCGGCGCGTCGCGGAACCCGGGGCCTTCGGCGGCCGTTTATCGTGGCGGCCAGGTTTCGGGCCTTCCAGGCCCGGCCCTCGCTGCCGGGAGCCGACGGAGCGTCACCACGCAGAGGGCGTGGCGCTCTTCGTGTGACTCCCAAGGGTGTTCTCGCGACTCCTACGGGTGCCGGATTGGCTTTCCCGCCGCAGGTAGGGGCAGGATGCGTCTTCGGGCGCGAGGGTCTGGACGACGGACCCGGGTCCGGGGACTCACCGAGGACCCTGGCAGCATCGGCTTCACCGTGCCCGATATGCGGCTCCGCCGCGTGGCACGCCTCAAACGGCAAGAAGAACACGGGAGTAACAACATGAACCGCAGTGAGCTGGTGGCCGCGCTGGCCGACCGTGCCGAGGTGACCCGCAAGGACGCCGACGCCGTTCTGGCCGCGTTCGCCGAGACCGTCGGCGAGATTGTCTCCAAGGGCGACGAGAAGGTCACCATCCCCGGCTTCCTGACCTTCGAGCGCACCCACCGTGCCGCTCGCACCGCGCGCAACCCGCAGACCGGCGACCCGATCAACATCCCCGCCGGTTACAGCGTCAAGGTGTCCGCGGGCAGCAAGCTCAAGGAAGCGGCCAAGGGCAAGTAGTTCCTCGCGTACGCGACGGGATTGCGTACGAGGATCAAGTAACGCGAATGGGGCGGCCACCCGAGTCCGGGTGGCCGCCCCATCGACGTTCGTACGACAGTTGCCGCTAGCCGAGCGCCTTGCCCGGCAGCTCCACCTTCGCGCCCAGCTCGACGAGCTTCTCCATGAAGTTCTCGTAGCCGCGGTTGATGAGGTCGATGCCGTGGACGCGGGACGTGCCCTGGGCCGCCAGGGCGGCGATGAGGTACGAGAAGCCGCCGCGGAGGTCGGGGATGACCAGGTCGGCGCCCTGGAGGCGGGTCGGGCCCGAGACGACCGCCGAGTGCAGGAAGTTGCGCTGGCCGAAGCGGCAGTGGGAGCCGCCCAGGCACTCGCGGTAGAGCTGGATGTGCGCGCCCATCTGGTTGAGCGCGGAGGTGAAGCCGAGCCGGGACTCGTAGACCGTCTCGTGCACGATGGAGAGGCCCGTCGCCTGCGTGAGGGCGACGACCAGCGGCTGCTGCCAGTCGGTCTGGAAGCCGGGGTGCACGTCCGTCTCGAGCGCGATGGACTTCAACTGGCCGCCGGGGTGCCAGAAGCGGATGCCCTCGTCGTCGATCGCGAAGGCACCGCCCACCTTCCGGTAGGTGTTGAGGAACGTCATCATCGAGCGCTGCTGCGCGCCCTTGACGTAGATGTTGCCCTCGGTCGCCAGCGCCGCCGACGCCCAGGACGCGGCCTCCAGGCGGTCCGGGAGGGCGGCGTGGGTGTAGCCGCCGAGCGAGTCCACACCGGTGATGCGGATCGTGCGGTCGGTGTCCATGGCGATGATCGCGCCCATCTTCTGCAGTACGCAGATGAGGTCCTCGATCTCCGGCTCCACGGCCGCGTTGGCGAGTTCGGTGACGCCCTCCGCCAACACCGCCGTCAGCAGCACCTGTTCGGTCGCGCCGACGGACGGGTACGGCAGCTGGATCTTCGTGCCGCGCAGCCGCTGCGGAGCCTCCAGGTACTGGCCGTCCGCCCGCTTCTCGATCTTCGCGCCGAACTGCCGCAGCACCTCGAAGTGGAAGTCGATCGGCCGGCCGCCGATGTCACAGCCGCCGAGCCCCGGGATGAACGCGTGCCCGAGCCGGTGCAGCAGCGGACCGCAGAACAGGATCGGGATGCGCGAAGAGCCCGCGTGGGCATCGATGTCGGCGACGTTGGCGCTCTCGACGTGCGACGGATCGAGCACCAGCTCGCCCGGCTCCTCACCCGGACGGACCGTCACCCCGTGCAGTTGCAGCAGGCCGCGTACGACACGAACGTCACGGATGTCCGGTACGTTGCGCAGTCGACTTGGCTCACTGCCCAGCAGGGCGGCGACCATGGCCTTGGGTACGAGGTTCTTCGCACCGCGGACACGGATCTCGCCCTCGAGCGGGGTTCCGCCGTGGACAAGCAGTACGTCGTCTGAGCCGTTGACGGTCATGAATCTCGCGTTCCGTGGAGTTGGGCAAGGGGCCGAAGAGACAGAGTAATCGCCGCCCACCCCCCTCCTGTAAGCCCAAGGAGTACCCAGCTACGTCATAGCTGTGTCACAACACGAACCGTTCCCAATCGGGCACATGGGGTCACGGGGCGGGGGTGTGCGCGGAGGACGCTTCGGTGCGCCCTGAGCTGCGTTCACTCAGGTACCCGCATTGCCTCCCCCATCACGGGGAAGATGCGGGATCATGTCAGGCATGACCGAGGTGTCCTCGCTCACAGGGCGGTTGCTCGTGGCAACACCCGCCCTGGCGGACCCGAACTTCGACCGCGCGGTGGTGCTCCTCCTCGACCACGACGAGGAGGGCTCCCTCGGTGTCGTCCTCAACCGCCCGACTCCTGTGGACGTCGGCGACATCCTGGAGGGCTGGGCGGATCTCGCCGGCGAGCCGGGCGTCGTCTTCCAGGGCGGCCCGGTCCAGCTCGACTCGGCCCTCGGTGTCGCGGTCATCCCGGGCGGCGCGACCGGCGAGAGCACCCCGCTCGGCTGGCGGCGCGTGCACGGCGCGATCGGACTCGTCGACCTGGAGGCCCCGCCGGAGCTGCTCGCCTCGGCGCTCGGCTCGCTGCGGATCTTCGCCGGGTACGCCGGCTGGGGACCCGGGCAGCTGGAGAACGAGCTCGTGGAGGGTGCCTGGTACGTCGTCGAGTCGGAGCCCGGTGACGTGTCCTCGCCGTCCCCGGAGAGACTCTGGCGCGAGGTGCTGCGCCGCCAGCGCAGCGAGCTGGCGATGGTGGCGACGTATCCGGACGACCCTTCGCTGAACTGAGGGGCCCTTCGCGGAACTGATGCCGGTGGGCTTCAGTACCCTTGGCACTATGAGCACTCTTGAGCCCGAGCGCGGGACTGGTACGGGGACCCTCGTAGAGCCGACGCCCCAGGTGTCGCACGGCGACGGGGACCATGAGCGCTTCGCCCATTACGTCCAGAAGGACAAGATCATGGCGAGCGCCCTCGACGGCACTCCCGTGGTGGCGTTGTGCGGGAAGGTCTGGGTGCCGGGCCGCGACCCGAAGAAGTACCCGGTGTGTCCCATGTGCAAGGAGATCTACGAGTCCATGGGCTCGGGTGGCGACGGGGACAAGGGCAAGGGCGGCGGCGACAAGTAGCCGTTCGGCCGGTCTGACGTAGGTCGGTTCCGAGGCTCTCGGTTTCTGAGGCCCTCGGGGTGCGCTTCGGCGTGCCCCGAGGGCCTTTCGCGTGTTTCGGAGGTTTTTCGGGGGCCTTTCGCGTGTCACGAAGTGGTTGAGACCTCTTGTGGCCGCGTTCATCTACTCCTTAATCTCCGTGGTGTTGTGCAGAGCGAAACGCCCATTGCATATGTTGCAACGCACGCCTGGCTTCACGCCCGGAATCCCGGAGGAACGCTCCATGAAGCTCGCCCCCCGATTCGCCGTACTCCTGGCGGCCACCGCTGTCGTCGCCGGCTGCGCGCCCCAGACCTCCGACAACTCGTCCTCCGACAAGGACGACCAGAGCGGCACCCTGCGGGTGTGGCTCTTCCAGGAGGTCGGCAACGACCCGAAGGCCAAGGTCGTCGACTCCGTGGTCGCCGCCTTCGAGAAGGCCCACAAGGGCACCAAGGTCGACGTGGAGTACATCCCGATCGACACCCGCGCCCAGCGCGTGAAGGCCGCCTTCAACGACCCGAAGTCCGCGCCGGACGTCATGGAGTACGGCAACACCGACACGGCCGGCTACGTCCACGACGGCGGACTCCTCGACGTCACCAAGGACTTCGGCGCGTGGAGCGAGGCCAAGGACACCGACCCGACCGCGAAGCAGTCCGTCACGGTCGACGGCAAGATGTACGGCTCCCCGTTCTACGTCGGCGTCCGCGCCCTCTACTACCGCACCGACGTCTTCAAGGACCTGGGCCTCCAACCGCCCAAGTCCATGGCCGAGTTGGCCGCCACCGCCCGGAAGATCCACAAGGCGAAGTCCGACCTCTACGGCCTTGTCGTCGGCGGCGCGTACACGTACGGGGCGATGCCGTTCGTGTGGGCCAACGGGGGTGAACTCGCCACGGCCAAGGGCGGGTCGGGGAGCTCGGGGGGTTCGTACACCTCGGCGATCGACAGCGCCGCCGCCCAGAAGGGCATCAAGGCGTACACCTCGCTGTTCACCAGCGACAACTGTCCCGCCGCCAAGTGCGCGGTGATGGGCGGCAACGACACGATCACCGCGTTCGCGGCGGGCAAGGCCGGGATGGCCATCGGGGGCGACTTCAGCCACACGGCTGTCGAGGCGGGCAAGGTCAAGGGCAAGTACGCGGTCGTGCCGTTGCCGGGTGTCGCGTCCGGCTCGGTCGCCCCGGCCTTCGCCGGCGGCAACAACATCGGTGTCCTGAAGAGCACTTCGCACCGCACGCTGGCGGTGGACCTGATGGAGCAGCTCACCTCGAAGGCGACGCAGGCGTCCATGTTCGGCGCGATGGGGTTCCTGCCTACGTTCACCGACGTGCGGGACGCGGCTGCGGCGAAGGTGCCGTTCGAGAAGCCGTTCGTCCAGACGTTGGCTGCGGGGACGAAGTTCGTGCCTGCGTCGCCGGGTTGGTCGGAGATCGATTCCTCGCTGGTGTTGCCGACGATGCTGCAGGAGGTCATCAGCGGGAAGAAGAGCGTGGCGGCGGCTTCTGAGGATGCGGCCAAGAAGATGAACTCCGCGTTCAGCTCCGCGGGTTGACCGGTGGCGCCTAATAGCTCGTTGACTGCGGACCGTTCGCGAGTGCGGGTTCGCCGTGGCCGATCGCGCAGTTCCCCGCGCCCCTTGGGGGGTTGGACGACTCCTTGGATTTACCTTGCCCCGGCTCTCGTTGTGCTTGGGGGGTTGCTGGTCTACCCCATCTATCAGCTCGGGTTGATCTCGTTCTTCCAGTACACGCAGGCCCAGGTCAGTGGTGGGGAGCCGACTACCTTCGAGGGGTTCGGGAACTACTCCGCGTTGTTCTCGGACAGTCAGTTCTGGCAAGTGCTCGTGGCCACCGTGTTGTTCGCGGGGGCGTGTGTGGTGTCGACGCTCGCTGTCGGGTGTGCGCTTGCGGTGTTGCTCACGCGGGTGCGGGCCTTGCCGCGGCTGGTGTTGATGCTCGCCGCGCTCGGCGCGTGGGCGACTCCGGCGGTCACCGGGTCGACCGTCTGGTTGCTGCTCTTCGATCCGGACTTCGGTCCCGTGAACCGCATCCTCGGCCTCGGTGACCACTCCTGGACGTACGGACGCCTCAGCGCCTTCTTCCTCGTCCTGCTCGAAGTGGTGTGGTGCTCCTTCCCGTTCGTGATGGTGACCGTCTACGCCGGGATCCGTGCCGTGCCCTCCGAGGTGCTGGAGGCCGCCGCTCTGGACGGGGCCTCGCAGTGGCGGATCTGGCGGTCCGTGCTGACGCCGATGCTGCGGCCGATCCTGACCGTCGTGACCATCCAGTCCGTCATCTGGGACTTCAAGGTCTTCACCCAGATCTACGTCATGACCAACGGCGGCGGTATCGCGGGCCAGAACCTCGTGCTGAACGTGTACGCCTACCAACAGGCGTTCGCGTCCTCGAAGTACAGCCTCGGCTCGGCGATCGGTGTCGTCATGCTGCTGATGCTGCTCGCCGTCACGCTGGTCTATCTGCGGCTGCTGCGCAGGCAGGGGGAGGAACTGTGAGTCTGCTTCGCGGTCTTGGCGGCTTTGTACGACGACCCCGGCGGCCCTGGCGGCTCGCTGCCGAGGCCTCGGCGCTGCTGATCGCGGTCGTCGTCGCCTTCCCCCTCTATTGGATGGTGCTCAGCGCCTTCAAACCGGCCGGGGAGATCGAGTCGAGCGAGCCCCGGCCGTGGACGCTGGCGCCCTCTCTGGACTCGTTCCGGCGGGTGTTCGGGCAGCAGGAATTCGGCCGTTACTTCGTCAACAGCCTTGTCGTGGCGTGCTCGGTGGTCATCGTCTCGGCGTTGATCGCCTTTCTCGCCGCGACCGCGGTGACACGATTCCGGTTCCGCTTCCGGACCACCCTCCTGATCATGTTCCTGGTGGCCCAGATGGTGCCCGTGGAAGCGCTGACGATCCCCCTGTTCTTCACCATGCGGGGGCTCGGGCTGCTGAACACGCTGGGGTCGCTGATCCTGCCTCAGATCGCGTTCTCGCTGCCGTTCGCGATCTGGATGCTGCGGGGGTTCGTGAAAGCCGTACCGAACGCGCTGGAGGAGGCCGCGTACATCGACGGGGCGAGCCGGACGCGATTCCTGTGGCAGATCCTTTTCCCGCTCGTCTTCCCGGGGTTGGTCGCCACGAGCGTGTTTTCCTTCATCTCGGCCTGGAACGACTTCCTCTTCGCCAAGTCCTTCATCATCAGCGACACTTCCCAGTCGACCCTGCCGATGGCCCTCCTTGTCTTCTACAAGCCGGACGATCCCGACTGGGGCGGGGTCATGGCGGCCTCCACGGTGATGACGATTCCGGTGCTGGTGTTCTTCGTACTCGTACAGCGACGTCTGGTCTCGGGGCTGGGCGGAGCGGTTAAGGACTGACGTGACTGATGTGCCTGACGTGACTTCAGAGACGGAACTGATTCCGGCGCCGAGCGGTGTCGGGTACGCGCTGCCCGGCGGGGGAGTGGGCTATGTCCTCGACGCCGGGACCGAGATCGACGCGGGCCCCGGCACCGAGCGGGTGGCGCAGTGGCTGCGGGCCACCGTCGGCGCGGCGACCGGACTGCCCCTGTCGCCTCACAAGGACAGCGGAAACCGCATCATGCTGCGCGTCGGCCCGGGGGAGTCCGACGACCCCGAGGCGTACACCGTGGTCGTCGACGGGTACCTGGTCCACCTCTGGGGGGCCGACGAACCCGGGCTGTTCTACGCCGCCCAGACCCTCCGTCAACTCCTGGGCCCCGAGGCCTTCCGCCGCGCCCCGGTCACCTCGAAGCGCCGTTGGGAACTACCCGCGGTCAGCATCCGCGACGCCCCCCGTTTCCGCTGGCGCGGCCTCATGCTCGACGTGGCCCGGCACTTCATGCCCAAGGAAGGCGTACTGCGCTACCTGGACCTGATGGCGGCGCACAAACTCAACGTCTTCCACTTCCACTTGACGGACGACCAGGGCTGGCGCGTACAGATCAAGCGGTACCCGAAGCTGACCGAGATCGGCTCCTGGCGGGCGCGCACGAAATTCGGCCACCGTGCCTCACCGCTGTGGGACGACAAGCCGCACGGCGGCTACTACACGCAGGACGACATCCGGGAGATCGTCGCGTACGCGGCCGAGCGGCATATCACCGTGGTCCCGGAAATCGACGTACCGGGACACTCGCAGGCCGCCATCGCCGCGTATCCGGAACTCGGCAACACCGACGTCATCGACACCAACTCCCTCTCCGTCTGGGACACCTGGGGGATCAACC
Organism: Streptomyces sp. N50; assembly: GCF_033335955.1. Taxonomy (GTDB): domain Bacteria; phylum Actinomycetota; class Actinomycetes; order Streptomycetales; family Streptomycetaceae; genus Streptomyces. Next base: position 3,340,700 of record NZ_CP137549.1, on the reverse strand, counting down.
CAAACGTACTGGCCCCCACTGACAACACCCTGCGGTTCTACGAGGGGGTGTTCGAGGAACTCCTGGAGCTGTTCCCCTCGGAGTTCATTCACGTCGGCGGCGACGAATGCCTCAAGGACCAGTGGAAGCAGTCGGCGACCGCGCAGGCGCGCATCGCGGAACTCGGGCTCGCGGACGAGGACGAGTTGCAGTCCTGGTTCATCGGACACTTCGACAAGTGGCTCTCCGCGCGCGGGAGAAGGCTCGTCGGGTGGGACGAGATCCTGGAGGGCGGGCTCGCGGACGGGGCGGTCGTGTCGTCCTGGCGCGGGTACGAGGGCGGGATCACCGCCGCCCGCGCGGGGCACGACGTGGTCATGTGCCCTGAACAGCACGTGTACTTGGACTGGCGGCAGGCCCCCGGAGAGGACGAGCCCGTGCCGATCGCCCATGTGCGCACCCTGGAGGACGTCTACCGCTTCGAGCCGGTTCCCGAGCAGCTCACCGAGGTCGAGGCACGTCATGTGCTGGGCACGCAGGCCAACGTGTGGACCGAGGTGATGGAGGACCACGCACGCGTGGACTACCAGACGTTCCCCCGGCTCGCGGCCTTCGCCGAGGTCGCCTGGAGTGCTCTCCCGGCGCCCGCGGAACGGGACTTCGCCGACTTCGAGCGCCGGATGGCCGCCCACTACGCGCGACTCGACGCCCTGGGGGTCGCCTACCGTCCGCCCACCGGACCACTGCCGTGGCAGCGACGCCCCGGAGTGCTCGGCCGCCCCAAGGACGGGCCGCCCCGAACGCGTAGAACCCGTAAGGGAAAAAGCCCCCAGGAGTCACCGTTGAGTGGCAATCCACGCGTACCGGTGATGCCGTACGAAAACGGACCATCTCCCTGATGGGGCGGGCGAATGCCTCCTTGCGGACCCCCGCGCTCGGGTCTTGCGAAGATGTGCCAGAGTTGCCACGTCCGCCCTGTCAGCACGTACCGTACGGCAGCAACAGGTGGGACCAGGTGGGGCAGCGGGAAGGGGCAGCCGGTTTGACCACGCACGCACCGCAGGCGGGGCAGTCCGTCACGCTGCCCACAACGCTGGACGAGGCCGTGGCGGCGCTCACGGCCCTGCCCACGGCCGTTCCCGTGGCCGGCGGCACGGACCTCATGGCGGCCGTCAACTCGGGGCAGCTCAGGCCCAGCGCGCTGGTCGGTCTGGGCCGGATCAGCGAGATCCGCGGCTGGCAGTACCAGGACGGGCACGCGCTGCTCGGCGCGGGCCTCACGCATGCCCGCATGGGCCGCCCCGACTTCGCCGCGCTCATCCCGGCGCTCGCCGCCTCCGCGCGTGCCGCGGGCCCGCCGCAGATCCGCAACGCGGGCACCCTGGGCGGCAACATCGCCTCGGCCGCGCCCACCGGGGACGCGCTGCCCGTGCTGGCCGCCCTGGAGGCCACGCTGATCATCGCGGGCCAGGACGGAGCCCGCCGGGAGATCCCGGTGTCGCACCTCCTGGCCGGCGTGGAGATGCTGCGCGGCGGCGAACTCATCGGCTTCGTGCGCGTGCCGCTGTTGCACGCCCCGCAGGTCTTCCTGAAGGCCACCGGCAGGACAGGCCCCGGGCGCTCGGTCGCGTCCGTCGCGGTCGTCCTCGATCCGGCCCGGCGCGGGGTCAGGTGCGCCGTCGGAGCCATAGCGCCGATGCCGCTCAGACCGCTGGACGCCGAGCAGTGGGTGGCCCGGCTGATCGACTGGGACAACAGCCGCACGATCGTTCCGGAGGCCCTGAGCGCCTTCGGGGAGTACGTCGCCGCGGCCTGCATCCCCGACCCGGTACCGGCCGAGGACGGGTCCGTGGAACAGCTTCCGCCCGCGGTACTGCACCTGCGGCGCACCGTCGCCGCACTGGCCCGACGAGCACTCGGGAGGGCGCTGTCGTGACCGACGACCAGCACGGAGAGGGCGCCCCTCAGGGCGGCGGACGCTGGGACCCGCTGCCCCAGGGCGACTACGACGACGGCGCCACGGCCTTCGTGAAACTCCCCGAAGGGGGCATCGACGCCCTCCTGGCCGCCCCGGGGCACGGCTATGTGCCGCCGCCCATAGAGGCCGCCCCGGACGCCGACCCGTCGTCGTCCGGGTCCTGGGCGGTGCCCGCCGAGGGCGTCCAGTGGCCCGACCCGAACGCCGTACCGCACCAGGGCACGGCCGGCGGCGACCAGTTCTCGTACCGCCCCGGGTCCACCGGCCAGTGGACCTTCCAGGACACGAACGCGCCGGACGCGGGCGCCGCTCCCGGCCGTGACGTGACCGGGGAGTGGTCGATCCCCGTCGCCGGGGGTGATCTCCCGGACGAATCGGGTGAGTTCACCACCTCGGCCCTGGTCGAGCAGTGGGGCGGCACGCCTCCGGCCACCCTGCCCGGCGGCGCGCCCGCGCCCTGGGCGACGGACGGCGCGGGCCAGAACTGGGCGCAGCAGGCGACGGACACCGGAGTGGTGGAGCGGCCGGCCGAGCACACCGACGGACGCGGCCTGGAGCACCCGGCCGACCGGTCCGGCACGCACCCGACCGGCGAGGTGTCCGCCCAGGCCGCCACCCGCCCGCCCGCCGAGGCGACCCGGCAGCCGTACGGCGAACCCGGCGACCCGTACGCACACACCCGTTCCGAAGCCCCCGGCGACCCCTACGGCGACGCGCGCGCCGACCGCCACGACGACACCGCCGCCGAACTCGCCGCGGCCGACGCACAGTCGGCTCACGGGAGCGAGGGTGCGGGCGACGACGGCGAAGGGGCCGCGGAGGGCGCTGAGGGGCCCGCTGAGGCGTCCTCAGCGGTCGACGCGGCCGAGGGTGCCGACGACGCTCCGGAGGCCGCTGAGGCGCCCGTGACGGCCGTCGAGGCCGACGCATCGGACGAGGCCGCCGAACCCGCCCCGAAGATCCCCGGCGAGGAACACCCGCTCGCCTCCTACGTGTTGCGCGTCAACGGCGCCGACCGGCCCGTCACCGACGCCTGGATCGGCGAGTCGCTGCTCTACGTGCTGCGCGAGCGCCTCGGCCTCGCGGGCGCCAAGGACGGCTGCTCGCAGGGCGAGTGCGGGGCCTGCAACGTCCAGGTCGACGGACGGCTCGTCGCCTCCTGCCTGGTGCCCGCGGTGACCGCCGCCGGCTCCGAGGTCCGTACGGTCGAGGGTCTCGCCGTCGAGGGGCAGCCCTCGGACGTGCAGCGGGCGCTCGCCAAGTGCGGTGCCGTGCAGTGCGGTTTCTGCGTGCCCGGTATGGCGATGACCGTGCACGACCTCCTGGAGGGCAACCCCGCGCCCACCGAACTGGAGGCGCGCCAGGCCCTGTGCGGCAACCTGTGCCGCTGCTCCGGCTACCGGGGTGTCCTGGACGCCGTACAGGAAGTCGTCGCCGAACGTGAGGCGCACGCCGCTGCCGCCGAACCTGAGTCGGACGGCGACGAGGCGCGTATTCCCCACCAGGCGGGTCCCGGGGGCGGTGGCGTCCACCAGTCGGCGTTCGAGTCCCCGCGCACGCAGGACCAGGTGTACGGCCAGGACGGAGGTCAGGCGTGAGCAACGAAGCCGCCACCGCGACCACGGAGGCCGCGCCCGCCCCGGAGCTGCCGGGCCACGGCCTGGGCGCCTCGCTCCCGGCCGCCGACGCCCGCGCGAAGACCGAGGGCACCTTCCCGTACGCGGCCGACCTGTGGGCCGAGGGCCTCCTCTGGGCGGCCGTCCTGCGCTCACCGCACCCGCACGCGCGCATCGTGTCCGTCGACACGTCCCACGCGCGGGACATGCCCGGCGTCCGGGCCGTCATCACCCACGAGGACGTGCCGGGCCGGGACCGCTACGGCCGGGGCACCGCCGACCGCCCGGTGTTCGCCTCCGAGGTCGTGCGCCACCACGGGGAGCCCATCGCCGCCGTCGCCGCCGACCACCCGGACACCGCGCGGATGGCCGCCGCCGCCATCATGGTCGAGTACGAAGTACTCGACCCGGTGACCGACCCGGAGCAGGCCTTCGAGGCCGAGCCGCTGCACCCCGACGGCAACCTGATCCGGCACATCCCGCTGCGCCACGGAGACCCGGACGCGACCGCCGACATCGTGGTCGAGGGCCTGTACCGCATCGGCCGCCAGGACCCCGCCCCCATCGGCGCCGAGGCCGGTCTCGCCGTGCCCCGCCCCGACGGCGGGGTCGAGCTGTACATCGCCTCCACGGACCCGCACAACGACCGCGACACGGCCGCCGCCTGCTTCGGCCTGGAGTCCGACCGCGTGAAGGTCGTCGTCACCGGCGTCCCCGGGGCCACCGCCGACCGCGAGGACCAGGGCTTCCAACTCCCGCTCGGACTGCTGGCGTTGAAGACCGGCTGCCCGGTGAAACTGACGGCCACGCGCGAGGAGTCGTTCCTCGGCCACACCCACCGCCACCCCACGCTCCTGCGCTACCGCCACCACGCCGACGAGGACGGCCGCCTGGTCAAGGTCGAGGCCCAGGTGCTGCTCGACGCGGGCGCCTACGCCGACACCTCCTCGGAGGCCCTGGCCGCCGCGGTCTCCTTCGCCTGCGGCCCGTACGTCGTCCCGAACGCCTTCATCGAGGGCTGGGCCGTGCGCACCAACAACCCGCCCTCCGGACACGTCCGGGGCGAGGGCGCCATGCAGGTCTGCGCCGCCTACGAGGCGCAGATGGACAAGCTCGCCAAGAAGCTCGCCATGGACCCGGCCGAGCTGCGCCTGCGCAACGCCATGGCCACCGGTGACGTCCTCCCGACCGGCCAGACGGTGACCTGCCCGGCGCCGGTCGCCGAACTCCTCCAGGCCGTACGGGACTTCCCGCTGCCGCAGCTCCCCAAGGACACCCCCGAGGACGAGTGGCTGCTGCCCGGCGGCCCCGAGGGCGCGGGCGAACCGGGCGCGGTGCGCCGGGGCGTCGGCTACGGCCTCGGCATGGTGCACATGCTCGGCGCCGAGGGCGCGGACGAGGTCTCCACGGCCACGGTGAAGGTCCACGACGGCATCGCCACGGTGCTGTGCGCGGCCGTCGAGACCGGCCAGGGCTTCACCACGCTCGCCCGGCAGATCGTCCAGGAGACCCTCGGTATCGACGAGGTGCACGTCGCCCCCGTGGACACCGATCAGCCGCCCGCCGGCCCTGGTTGCCGAGGACGTCATACCTGGGTATCGGGTGGCGCCGTCGAACGCGCCGCGAAAATGGTCCGCACCCAGCTTCTCCAGCCCCTGGCGCACAAGTTCGGGATGTCGACCGAGCTGCTCCAGATCACCGACGGCAAGATCACCTCCTACGACGGCGTCCTCTCGACGACCGTCACCGAGGCCCTGGACGGCAAGGAACTCTGGGCCACCGCCCAGTGCCGCCCGCACCCGACCGAGCCCCTGGACGAGGCGGGCCAGGGCGACGCCTTCGTAGGGCTCGCCTTCTGCGCGATCCGCGCGGTGGTCGACGTCGACATCGAACTCGGCTCGGTCCGGGTCGTCGAGCTGGCCCTCGCCCAGGACGTCGGCCGCATCCTGAACCCGACCCAGCTGGTCGCCCGGATCGAGGGCGGTGTCACCCAGGGCGTAGGCATCGCGCTGACGGAGAACCTGCGCACCGCGCGCGGGTTGATCCGCCACCCCGACCTCACCGGCTACGCCCTGCCCACCGCCCTGGACACCCCCGACATCAAGATCGTGAAACTCGTCGAGGAGCGTGACGTGGTCGCCCCCTTCGGGGCGAAGGCGGTCAGCGCGGTCCCGGTGGTCACGTCCCCGGCGGCGATCGCGTCGGCGGTGCGCGCGGCGACGGGCCGCCCGGTGAACCGCCTGCCGATCCGCCCGCAGGCGGCGGTGGTGACGGCGACGACCGATCAGTACGGCCAGTACGGGCACTGAGCGGCCAGTACGGGTACTGAGCGGCCGGTGCGTGACGGTGTTCGAGGGGGTCGTCCTCATCACCGGCGTGATGGCCTCCGGCAAGTCGACGGTCGCGCAGGCGCTGGCGGAGAGATTGCCGAGGGCCGCGCACGTCCGGGGTGACGTCTTCCGGCGGATGGTCGTGTCGGGGCGCGAGGAGTACGTCCCCGGTGCGGGCGGCGAGGGGGAGTCCCAACTCCGGTTGCGGTACCGGCTGTCGGCGGCGACGGCGGACGCGTACGCGGAGGCCGGGTTCACGGCGATCGTCCAGGACGTGGTGCTGGGCCCGGAGTTGCCGACGTACGTCGACCTGATCCGCACCCGCCCCCTGCACGTGATCGTCCTCGCGCCGACCCCGGCGGCCGTGACGGCACGGGAGGCGGGCCGGGCGAAGACCGGATACGGCGCGTGGACGGTCGAGGAACTGGACCGCGGGCTGCGGACGCGGACCCCGCGCATCGGGCTGTGGCTGGACAACTCCGCGCTGACGGTGGGGGAGACGGTGGACGCGATCATCGAGGGACGGGAACGTTCCCGGGTGGTTTGAGCGTCTGATGAGGTGAGGACGTCTCGGACGTCGCGCGTCCTCCGGGCCCTGTGGGCGTTTTCGCTGGTCAGGGCGATTGTCAGTGGTGCCGCGTAGGGTTTTGGGCAGTGGGGAGACAGCGGGACACCGGTGGCACACGGGGAAGATTCACGCACGGGGGAACAATGAGCAGCACCTACGCCGGTTCTACGGCGACCATGATCACCTTGACCGAGGACGACCTCGATCCGTACATCACGCACGAGTCGACGCGCCGCTGGCTGACGGGTCCCGGACTGCCGGGCGACAGCGGCCTGTTGACGTTCGAGGAGCTGCGCAGGGAGGGCCTGCGGACGGTGGCGGACTCGTTGGGCGACCCCGCCCCGCTGGCGGAGGAGCTCCGGGACCAGCTGGTGATAGGCGCGCTCTGGGGACCCGACGGCGGCGAGGCGGAGTCGATCCTGCTGGACGGCGAGACGGGCGAGATCGCGACGACCTACTTCTTCCAGGACCGCCCGGACCTGATGGAGTCCGGCCCGCTGGCCCCGTCGATCGAGACGCTGGCCCGCTTCACGACGACGACGGACGAACTGACGGACCTGCGCGGCCAGTTCGCGTCCTACGAGGGCCGCCACGGCACGAAGACGGCGGCGGAGGCGTCACGCCAACTCCTCGCGGTCTTCGAGTCGGAGACGGACGGCGAGGTGCCCCCGTTCTGGAAGGCGGCGGCCCTGATCCGCCCGCTTGCCCTGGTGGCGGGCCCGGGCACGACGTCAGGGCTGACGCTGGACATCCCGGCCCGCCTGCTGGACCAGGAGTTCGGCCAGGGCGCGGTTGCCCGCTTCGAGGAGGTCGACTTCCCCGCCACGCTCACCCACGAACCGACCCGCCGCTTCCTGCGCGAGACCGGCCTGCCCGAGGACGCGTTCCTCTTCCAGCTCGACACGGACGTTCCGCTCCCCACCCTCACCGAGTTCTACGAGGACGCGCCCACCGAGGAACTCCCGCCCCGCGCCGACCAGTTGATCCGCCTCGGCTACCTGATCGAGGACAACAGCCTGGTGGTGGACGGCGCGACGGGCGAGATCCTGACCTGGAGCGAGCCGGAGGCGACCCTGGCTCCGCTCAACACGGACGTCTCGACCCTGGCCTTCACCCTGTGGCTGCTCCACCGCGAGAAGGCGATAGACGCGGACCTGTCGGGTGAGCTGACGGCGGAGGCGTACGACCAGTTGGCGACGACGATGCTCCAGACGCTGTCGAAGGTGGATCCGACCGGGGTGTCTCCGAGGGGGACGGGCGCGCGGACGGCCGGCCCGCACTACTGGACGGAGGCGTTCCAGGACGAGGCGGGCGGGGTGCTGTGACGCGCGCGGGCGGCTGTCGATGCACCGCGCCGGGCCCTTGGCCGCGCCGGTGCGGTGACGCGGGTGCTCGGCGGCCGGGGAATTCGTTCGTGCCGGGTGAGGTGAGCGGCTACCTTCCACCTGACCGGGGTGGGGTGCGCGTCGCGGGACGGCGCGCGGGCGAGGGGAACCAGACATGGACACCGGGACCACACGGACCGACCGCTTGAGCGTGCTCCTGGAGCAGTTCGACAAGGCCCGGGAGATGGCCCAGGTCCGGCTCAGGGGCCTCGGTGACGAGGAGTACCTCTGGGAGCCGGCGCCCGACTGCTGGTCACTCCGACGCCGGAGCGAGGCGGTGACACCGAGGGCGTTCGGACCGGGGGAGTGGGTCCTCGACCTGGGCGCGGCGGACATCCCGGCGAGCGAGTACACGGAGGTCGCCCGCCAGGCCGCCGACGGCATGACCGTCGCCAAGATCGCCGAGGACTGGAGCGTGAGCGTCGAGCGGGTCGAGCAGATCCTCGCCCACGAGGGCGAGCCGGAGCCCGACACGACCCCGATCACGACCATCGCCTGGCGCCTGGGGCACCTGCACTTCCAGTTCGCGGGGGCGTGGGAGTGGACGTTCGGTGAGCGGCGCCGGGACCCGAAGCGGATGGTCGACTTCAGCCCCTCCGCAGCCCTGACCCTGGACCGCTTCTGGCCGGTGATAGACCGCTGGCGAGCGGCCGTGGCGACGGTCACGGAGGACCAGTTGGACGTGGTCGGCTTCTCCCAGTACCCGTACGGTTCGGATCCCGACGACCCGTACGTCGCCGTACTGGCGGGGTCGAACCTGGAGTTCATTCACCACATGGCGGAGATCGCGCTGTTGCGGGATCTGTGGCGGGCGCGGGTAGCGAGGGAGGGGTAAGTCCGAGGCGCCTTGGGGGAGTTCAGCCGAGGGCAGGGAAGGGTGGCACCTCAGGCCTGGGCGAGAGGCTCGGCGTCGGCGGGAACGGTGGCACCGAGCGCGGCGTTCTGCAGCGCCGTGACGCGCTCGATCACCAGCCCCGCCAGTACGGCAGCCGCGATCATGAGTGCCTCCTCCACCACCAGGAAGGCCATCGAACCCGGGGCCACGCGGCTCGCGACCGTGAGCACCAGCGCGTGCCCGACCCAGGCGGCCCACCACGCGTTCACCAGGGCCGTGTCCCGCTTCTCCGCCCAGGACGCGGAGCTCGCGCGCCCGATGGCGAGGACGATCCCGCGAGGGACAACGAGGTTGACCAACGGAACGAACCACATGCCGATCGTCCGGCCCCGGCTCGGAACCGAGGCCCCGGGCGTCAACTCCTGGGCATTGCGCCGGGATTGGGTGAGCCATACGAGGAACAGCACGATCGCGAGAGTCGTCAGATAGACGAAGACCATGGAGACGAAGCCGGACTCGGACGCGCCCGTGCGGTGCAGGTGGTCGTCCCGGACCGCCGCCGCGCGGAACACGTCCGCCACAGCGGACACGGCTATCGCCACCTGTGCGGAACGGACAAGGATCCGGGGAGCTCTGCGGGCGGTACTCGTCATCGACTTCGGCCTGTCTCGGAGGCGGGTGCGGCCGCGGCGGATGCCGGGGCTGAGTGATCATAGGGTCCGATCGCCGCACGCGCGTACGATTTCCGGGTCCTTCACGCCACTGACCAGATCAGCCAAGAAAAGGAAGATGGCGCCCTCGTTGGAAGTCGCCCAGGGCGGCGGGCCACCTGCGGCCGGATACGGCAGCGACCCAGGAGCGGGGCGTGTTGGTGTGATTCACGCCGCTGTAGCGAGGTGATTCGGCCCCACTTCGATCGGGTGGTTCCGCTTCTTGATCGTCTCGGGCTTGCGGCCGGCTTGTCGGCGCCGCCAGGATCGGCCGCATGATCAAAGGTGTGATGTTCGACTTCTCCGGGACCCTCTTCCGGATCGAATCGGCCGCGCAGTGGTTGCGCGCGGTGGCAACGAAGGCCGGTCTGGACGTGCCCGAGGGTGAACTCGACGCGTGCGTCAGCCGGCTGGAAGAGTTCGGGGCCCAGCCCGGAGGGGTTCCTCCGCGCACAGTGCCGCCCCATCTGGAGGCGCTGTGGCGGGAGCGCGATCTGACCGCCGAACGGCACCGGGCTGCCTTCACGGCCCTTGCCCGGGAAGCGCGACTGCCCGCGGCTGACCTGGCCGAGGCCCTGTATGAACGTTCCCAAGTGTCCGGGGCATGGCTGCCTTATCCCGACACCGAGGAAACCCTCCGCGCCCTGCGCGGGCGAGGCATCCCGGTCGCTGTCATCAGCAACATCGGCTGGGACATGCGCCCTGTCTTCCGCGACCACGGTGTCGATGGCCTCGTGGACGCCTACTTCCTCTCCTTCGAGCGCGGGGTGAAGAAGCCCGATCCCCGGATCTTTCAGATGGCGTGCGACGAGCTCGGAGTGGCGCCCGGCGACGCACTCATGGTGGGAGACGAGCCTGTCGCGGACGTCGGAGCCGCCACGCTGGGATGCCGGGTCCACCTGGTCGATCCCCTGCCCGTTGAGCAGCGTCCCGGTGCGCTGGCCGAGGTGCTCCAGTTCCTCTGACGTGCCTGACCAGGGTGACTTTCGGCGCGATGTCGAGGGCCCGGCGACCGAACGCCGTCCAGTCCCGGGCTCGATACCGCGCAAACGGACCCGCTTACCAGTCCGGAACGAAAGAGGCGGTTGAGAGCAGGCACGTCACATGCGGTGAAGTCACCTGACTGGTACGCGTTGATGGTCTTGCGCTGGAACGGCCGTCCGTACCTGTTGGTGATCGTGCTCAGGTGGAGGTCAAGTTCATCGAGCATGGCCGTGCGCGCATCCGTGGCTGAGCGTCCGTCGATCACTCTCAGCGGTGCCACGTGCCGGCACGGTGGCTCCCTCTGCGCCATGTGGCGCTCTGGCCAGGTCGGTCGGCGGTGGACCAAGCGACTGACGTAGCCCTGTCCGGTGGAGGAGTCCCAGACGTCGGAAACACTCCGCAACGTGCAAACGCGCAGGTCATCCATGAAGGTGGAGGCCGTGGCGGGAATCGAACCCGCGTAACTCGCTTTGCAGGCGAGTCCCTGAACCACTCGGGCACACGGCCGTGTTTGGTGAGTTGACCGTATGGGCGGGGGGTGGGCCTCGACAAGGGGGCCTGGGGTGGTGCAACGGGACTGCCATACGCCGTTCACGAATGGGTGGGCGGTACCTGTGGTCGTACGACCAAGGTCTCAGCCCCTGACCATCCTCCGACAGGGGTCAACCCGGCCCGTGGACCTTACGCTGGCGGGCATGACCGTCCTTGAGCCTCGTGACGCCGGTGTCACGAACACCGCCCCTGACCTGGCCGACGAGTGTCGTGACTCCGTGTTGGGGCGGTCGCATCGGGCGCTCAGTGTCGGGATCGTGTCCGTTGTTCTGCTGATCGCCTTTGAGGCGACGGCGGTCGGGACGGCGATGCCGGTTGCCGCTCGGGAGCTGGGCGGGGTGTCGTTGTACGCGTTCGCGTTCTCCGGGTACTTCACGACCAGCCTGTTCGGGATGGTGTTCGCCGGGCAGTGGTCGGACCGGCGGGGGCCGCTCGGGGCGTTGACCAGTGGGATCGCGGCCTTTGCCGCCGGGTTGGTGGTGGCCGGGACCGCTCAGGTCATGTGGGTGTTCATTCTCGGGCGGGCCGTGCAGGGGCTGGGGGGCGGGCTGGTCATCGTCGCGCTGTATGTCGTCGTCGGGCGGGCTTATCCGGAGCGGTTGCGGCCCGCCATCATGGCCGCGTTCGCGGCGAGTTGGGTCGTGCCGTCCGTCGTCGGGCCGCTCGCCTCCGGGGCGGTGACCGAGCATCTGGGGTGGCGGTGGGTGTTCCTCGGGATTCCCGTGCTTGTGGTGTTTCCGCTTGCCCTCGCCCTTCCTCAGATACGGCGGCGGGCGGCCGGGCCGGTGAGCGATACCGGTGAGCCGTCCGCCTCCTTCGACCGGCGGCGTATCCGGCTTGCCCTCGGGATCTCCATCGGCGCCGGGCTCTTCCAGTACGCCGCTCAGGATGTGCGGTGGTTCTCCCTGCTCCCCGCTGCCGCCGGCGTCGCGCTGCTCGTGCCCGCCGTGCTCGGGTTGTTGCCGCGCGGGACGTACCGGGCGGCGCGGGGGCTGCCCTCCGTCGTGCTGTTGCGCGGGGTGGCCGCCGGGTCGTTCATCTCGGCGGAGTCCTTCGTGCCGTTGATGCTCGTCACGCAACGGGGGCTGTCGCCGACCCTGGCCGGGTTCTCGCTCGCGGCGGGCGGCGGGACGTGGGCGCTCGGGTCGTGGGTGCAGTCCCGGGGGTGGGCCGAGCCGTATCGCGAGCGGCTGATGACCGTCGGGATGGTGCTGGTGGCCGCCGCCATCGCCGGGGCGCCGAGCGTCCTCATCCATGCCGTGCCCGTGTGGATCGTCGCCGTCGCGTGGGCGTTCGGGTGTTTCGGGATGGGGCTGGTGATCGCCTCCACCAGCGTGCTGCTGCTCCAGCTGTCCGCTCCGGCGGAGGCCGGTTCCAACTCCGCCGCGTTGCAGATCTCCGACGGGTTGTCGAATGTCGTGCTGCTCTCCGTCGGCGGGGCCGCGTTCGGGGCGCTGGGCGGTGGCACGGTGGGGCATGTCGTCGGGTCGGCGGGCGGCGGGGGCCATCCTGGGGCGTTCGCCGCGGTGTTCCTGCCGATGGCGGGGGTGGCGTTGGCGGGGGCGTGGGTGACCACGCGGGTGCGGGCGGAATCGCGGTGACGTCGAGTGGTGCGACTCGACGCCCCTGCTCGACGGCTCCCTCGGCGGGTGCCGACGTACATCCGGGGGCCTCGGTGACCACGCGGGTACGGGGCAACAGCGAGGAGCGCTGAGCCGTAGAGCAGAACTCCGGCGATATTCCGTCGCCCGCCGGTGATCGCCGCCCCTACCCTCACCCCATGCACCAGCCGACCTCTCAACCTCAACCTCAACCGCACCACCCCCACCCCCACCCCAATCTCGCCCCCGCCCTCCACCAGGCCCTCGACGACCTCGCCGACGCCACCGGCCGCTCGCCGGAGGACCTCCTGCGGGACGCCGTGGGCAGGTATCTGGATGAGGAGGGTGCGCCGGTGCGGGCGGCTGCCGAACGGCTTGCCGTCGCGCACGCCGGTCTGTTGAGGAGGCTCGGCGAATGACGCACGGCTACGACTCCGGTGCCGCCGGCCGTCGGTACCTCACCGTCGGCGAAGCGACCGACGTCGCGCGGATCGCCTTCGGGGGCCGGGCGCCCGAGGTGCGTGAGGCGGGGCTGTTCGCCTCGGCGGTGCATCGGCCGCGCGCTCGTATGTTCGGTACGGCGGCCTATGCGGACCTGTATGAACAGGCCGCCGCTCTGCTGCACGCCCTCGCCACGAACCACCCCCTCGTCGACGGCAACAAGCGCACCGCATGGCTCGCCGCCGCGGTCTTCCTCGCCGTGAACGGGGTCGATCTCGCCGGCGTGGACCAGGACAGGGCGTACGACCTGGTCATCGACGTGGCCTCGGGGGCGGAGGGGGACGTGGGGGCGATCGCGGAGGTACTGCGCGGCCTCGCCGGCCAACCCGTGTGACGTCAGTCCCATCCCCCGCCGCCCCGGCGTCGTCCGCACGTTGACACCCCCGGCCCGCCGGTAGGGTGGCCCGGTTGTCATACGTAGCCGACGCACCGACGTAGCCCACGCAACCGAGCCGCCCTACTCCCGAACCCGGAGACCGTGACTACCACCGCCGCCTCCTCCGCCAGCTCCCACCACCTCTCTCCCGCCTTTCCCGGCCGCGCCCCCTGGGGCACCGCCGGCAAGCTCCGTGCCTGGCAGCAGGGGGCGATGGAGAGGTATGTCCAGGAGCAGCCGCGGGACTTCCTCGCGGTCGCGACCCCCGGTGCCGGCAAGACGACCTTCGCGCTCACCCTCGCCTCCTGGCTGCTGCACCACCATGTCGTGCAGCAGGTGACCGTGGTCGCGCCGACCGAGCACCTGAAGAAGCAGTGGGCGGAGGCGGCCGCGCGCATAGGGATCAAGCTGGACCCCGAGTACAGCGCCGGGCCGCTCGGCAAGGACTACCAGGGCGTCGCCGTCACGTACGCCGGTGTCGGCGTACGGCCGATGCTGCACCGCAACCGCGTCGAGCAGCGCAAGACCCTCGTCATCCTCGACGAGATCCACCACGCCGGTGACAGCAAGTCGTGGGGCGAGGCGTGCCTGGAGGCTTTCGAGCCGGCCACTCGGCGGCTCGCGCTGACCGGTACGCCCTTCCGGTCCGACACCAATCCCATTCCCTTCGTCACGTACGAGGAAGGGAACGACGGGATTCGGCGGTCCTCCGCCGACTACACCTACGGCTACGGGTCCGCGCTCTCCGACGGGGTCGTGCGGCCCGTCATCTTCCTCTCCTACAGCGGCAACATGCGCTGGCGGACCAAGGCCGGTGACGAGATCGCCGCGCGGCTCGGCGAGCCGATGACGAAGGACGCGATCAGTCAGGCCTGGCGTACGGCGCTGGACGCGCGCGGTGAGTGGATGCCGAGCGTGCTGCGCGCCGCCGACCAGCGGCTGACCGAGGTCAGGAAGGGCATCCCGGACGCCGGCGCCCTCGTCATCGCCACCGACCAGGACTCGGCGCGCGCCTACGCCAAGCTGATCCGCGAGATCACCGGCTCCAAGGCGACCGTCGTGCTGTCGGACGACACCGGTGCCTCCAAGCGCATCGACGACTTCGCGGCGAGCAACGACCGGTGGATGGTCGCCGTGCGCATGGTGTCCGAGGGCGTCGACGTGCCTCGGCTCGCCGTCGGCGTGTACGCCACCACCATCTCCACGCCCCTCTTCTTCGCCCAGGCCGTCGGGCGTTTCGTGCGGTCCCGGCGGCGCGGCGAGACCGCGTCCGTGTTCCTGCCGACCGTCCCCGACCTCCTCACCTTCGCCAACGAGATGGAGGTGGAGCGGGACCACGCCCTCGACAAGCCGAAGAAGGAGGGCGAGGAGGACCCGTACGCCGAGTCCGAGAAGGAGATGGAGGAGGCGAACAAGGAGCAGGACGAGGACACCGGCGAGCAGGAGCAGTTCTCCTTCGAGGCCCTGGAGTCCGAGGCCGTCTTCGACCGGGTGCTCTACGACGGCGCCGAGTTCGGCATGCAGGCGCACCCGGGGAGCGAGGAGGAGCAGGACTACCTCGGCATCCCCGGACTCCTCGAACCCGACCAGGTGCAGATGCTGCTCCAGAAGCGGCAGGCCCGGCAGATCGCGCACAGCCGCAAGAAGCCGGACGAGGAAGCCGACCTGCTGGAACTGCCCGCCGAGCGGCGGCCCGTCGTCTCCCACAAGGAGATGATGGAGCTGCGGAAGTCGCTCAACACCATGGTCTCCGCGTACGTCCACCAGACCGGCAAACCGCACGGGGTCATCCACACCGAGCTGCGCCGCACCTGCGGCGGCCCGCCGAGCGCCGAGGCCACGGCCGGGCAGCTGCGGCAGCGCATCGCGAAGGTCCAGGAGTGGGCCACGCGCATGCACTGACCGACCCGACCCCACCCTCTCTGGAGGCTGGGGTCATTTCTAACCCGTCATGGCCTGTGACAGTGGTTAGATTCATCCCCAGCCTCCAGCACCCCCCCACCCCAGGTCGGGGCATATCGCCATGAAGCGAGCCGGTCCGTACCAGTCGGTGCCCGGATTCTGGACGGAGACTTCCGCTCAGCGAACCGCCTTCGCTAGTGTCCCGCTACGCACACGCCCCGTGGCAGCGCCGCCGCGGAGCGCAGCCGTGAAGCGACTGGGCCCGGACACGCCGGGCCGCCTCGCCGATCGGCGGCCTCTGAAGCGCGTCACTGACGGGACTCGGTGACGCATCCGTCGCTAAGGAGCCGCCGACCTCACCACTTAAGGAGTGGGCGTCGTGACCGCGGAGACCTCCCAGACGCTCGACCGGGGACTGCGCGTCCTCAAACTGCTGGCCGATACGGACCACGGGCTGACCGTCACCGAACTGTCCAACAAACTGGGCGTCAACCGGACCGTCGTGTACCGGTTGCTGGCCACCCTCGAACAGCACGCACTCGTACGCCGTGATCTCGGCGGCCGGGCCCGCGTGGGGCTCGGGGTGCTGCGGCTCGGCCGCCAGGTGCATCCCCTCGTACGGGAGGCGGCGCTCCCCGCGCTGCGCTCGCTGGCCGAGGACATCGGGGCGACCGCTCACCTCACCCTGGTCGACGGGGCGGACGCCCTCGCCGTCGCGGTGGTCGAGCCGACCTGGACCGACTACCACGTGGCCTACCGCGCCGGCTTCCGGCACCCCCTGGACCGGGGCGCCGCGGGCCGCGCGATCCTCGCCGCCCGGCACCAGGCCGCGGACGAGCCCGGATACACCCTGACGCACGGCGAGTTGGAGGCCGGCGCGAGCGGTGCCGCGGCTCCGCTGCTGGGCGTCACGGGCGTCGAGGGCAGCGTCGGCGTCGTGATGCTGGCGGACGCCGTGCCCGAGCGGGTCGGCCCGCGGGTCGTGGACGCGGCGCGCGAGGTCGCGGAAGCGCTGCGCTGAGGCCTGAGGTCGTTCACGGGCATGGGGTGACCGGCGCCCGGCCGGAAGTGGCCGTCGCGTTAGATTGATCCCGTGCTCCTCTCTCGCCTCACGCGCCCCCAGGCCGTAGCCGTCTGTGCTCTGCCCGTCGTCGCGCTGCTCGCCACGGCGGGCTTCGCGCCGCTGCCGTTCTCGCTGGCGCAGCCCGGTCTGACCGCGAACGTGCTCGGCGAGAACAAGGGCACCCCGGTGATCACGATCTCCGGGGCGCCGGTGCGCACGACGAGCGGTCAACTGCGCATGACGACGATCGAGGCGACCGGACCCGATCAGCATGTCTCGTTGAGCGATGTGATCGACAGCTGGTTCCGTACCGACCGGGCGGTCATGCCGCGTGACTCGGTCTACCCGAGCGGCAACAGCGTCAAGGAGATCGAGCAGCACAACACCGAGCAGATGCAGGAGTCGCAGGACGACGCGGCCACGGCAGCGCTCAACTACCTGAACCTGAGCGACAAGAAGGTCAAGGTCACCCTCACGCTGGCGGACGTCGGCGGCCCCAGCGCGGGCCTGCTGTTCACCCTGGGCATCATCGACAAGCTGAACGGCGACGGCAGCGGCGGTGACCTGACGGGCGGCCGCACCATCGCCGGTACGGGGACGATCGGCACCGACGGTACGGTCGGCGCGGTCGGGGGAGTGGCCCTCAAGACCCAGGCCGCGCGCCGTGACGGCGCGACGGTCTTCCTGGTCCCGAAGGCCGAGTGCTCGGACGCCAAGTCCGAACTGCCCAAGGGCCTACGGCTGGTCGCGGTGACCACGCTGAAGGGCGCGGTGAGCGCGCTGAAGGCGCTGGAGACGGGGAAGGGCTCCGTACCGAACTGCTAGGCGAGGGCCGGCTTCGTCCCGCCCGGCGCGGCGGCCAGGCGCAGGCCCAGTTCTACGAGGGTCCAGCCGACGCGGGTGCGCAGTTCGCGCCGGGGCGGCCTGGCCTCGGCGGCGAGGCGGTGGGCGTCGGCCTGGGTCTGGAGGTCGGCGATGCGGTAAGCGGCGAGCCGTGCGGTGTTGTCGTTCATGGTGGTGCCTCTCAATCCGTCTCGATGGGGAACAGGTGGGTGTGGATGCGCACTTGCTCCGATTCCGGGGTGTCCTTGTCGGGGACGCGGCCTCGGTAGTCGTCGATCAGGGCGTGCATCCTGCCGATGAGTTCGGCGGCCAGGTCGGGCGTGAGCCGTACCGTCGCGTCGCTCATGTCGGAGGAACTGGACCAGGCCGGGGACCACTGGTCGCGGGTGCCGAGCCAGGCGGCCAGCTCGCGGCCGTGCCGTGCGGCGCCCTCCTGGATGAACACCTCTGTCAGGCCCCGCACTTCGGGACTCGCGTCCTCGAAGTCCGTGCTGTCGTAGCGGATGCTCTGGTCCACCGCCTGCCACCAGCGCTCCCGGCCCTTGCCGCGCTCGGGGGCGTCCTCGACGAAGCCGTGCTCGGCGAGCTGGCGCAGGTGGTAGCTCGTCGCGCCGCTGGACTCGCCCAGCCGCTCGGCCAGTTGGGACGCGGTGGCGGGACCGTGCTGCCGCAGCGCGTCCAGCAGCTGCATGCGCAGCGGGTGGGCGAGGCCGCGCAGCGAGCGGGCGTCGAGGCGGCGTTGTTTCCGTTCTTCGTGCTCCTGCATGACTACAAAGGTAGCGTTGCAAAGAACTCGTTGCAAGGGGTTCTTTGCAAGCAGTTCTTTGTAACTTGCCGTCCGGCGGCCCTACTTGACCAACCCCTCCGCCTTCATCCAGTCCAGCGCCACCTGATGCGGGTCCTCCCCGTCGACGTCCACCTTGGCGTTCAGCGTCTGCGCCACCGTGTTGTTCAGCTTCTCGGTGACCGGGGCCAGGACCTTCGCGATCGCCGGCCACTTCTTCAGGGCCTTCGTGTTGATCTCGGGCGCCGCGTTGTAGTTGGGGAAGAACTTCTTGTCGTCGGCCATCACCGCGAGGTTCATCGACTTGATGCGGCCGTCGGTGGTGAAGACCTCGCCGTAGGTGCAACTCCCCTTCTTCACCTGGGTGTAGATGATCCCGGTGTCCATCTGCGTGATGTTCTTCGCGGGGAGGTTCATCCCGTACGCCTTCTCCATGCCCGGCAGTCCGTCCGCGCGGTTGGCGAACTCGCTCTCCACGCACACCGTCACCGCGCCCGGGTCCTTCTTCGCCAGCGCGGCCACCTCGGACAGCGTCCTCGTGCCGTACTTCTTGAAGTTGGCCTGGTTCATCGCGAGCGCGTAGGTGTTGTTCAGGGCGGAGGGAGGCAGCCAGGTGATGCCGTTCTTCAGGTCCGCGTCCCGTACCGCCTGCCACTGCTTCAGCGGGTCGGTGATCGGCTTGCTGTTGCCGAGGTAGGTGATCCACGCGGTGCCGGTGTACTCGTACATCCCGTCCGCGTCACCGGACTTGACGGCCTCCCGCGCGCCGATGGAGCCCTGGATGCCGGTCCGGTCCAGGACGTCCGCGCCGGCCGCCTGGAAGGCGATGCCCATCATCGCGCCGAGGATCAGCTGCTCGGTGAACTCCTTCGAGGTGACGGTGAGATGGGCGCCCTTGAGGGGCTCGCCCTTGCCGACGGTGCCGGGGCTGACGTCGTCGACCATGGGGGAGCCGCTGGTCAGTCCGCAGCCGGCGACGACGACCAGGGTCCCGGCCAGCAGAAGGCAGGTGCGTTTCATGAGCCCGCCTCCAATCCCCTTGGGCGCAACAGGAGTTCGGCGAGTGAGGCCAGCCAGTCCACCAGCAGGGCGAGGCTGACCGTGAGGATCGAGCCGAGCACCAGGACCGGCATCCGCTGGGTGGTGATGCCGGTGGTGATCAGGACGCCCAGGCCGCCGCCCCCGCCGAAGGTCGCCAGGGTCGCCGTACCGACGTTGAGGACCAGGGCGGTTCGGACTCCGGCCAGGATCAGCGGGACGGCGAGGGGGAGCTCCACCTTTGCCAGGACGCCGAGTTGGGACATGCCGATGCCTCGGGCCGCCTCCAGCAGGGTCGGGTCGTTGGCCTTCAGGCCCGCGATGGTGTTGGACAGGACCGGCAGGACGGCGTAGATGATGATGCCGATCAGGGCCGCCTTCTCGCCGGTGCCGAGCCAGATGACCAGGAGGGCCAACAGGCCGATGGCCGGGGTGGCTTGACCCATGTTGGCGAACGTCATCGCCACCGGGGCGGCCTTCCGGAACGCGCCCCGCGTCAGCAGGATGCCCAGCGGGATCGCGATGATCAGCACGAAGAACGTGGAGATCACGGTCAGCTGGACGTGCTGCCAAAGGGCCTTGCTCACCTGGCCGTTGGAGAGGGCGTTCTTCGAAATGGCGTCCAGGTGGGCCTGGTTGAACCACAGCCAGGTCGCCAGCAGGATCGCCACCAGGGCGGCGGGCAGGAAGGTCAGCTTCTGCCAGGTGATCCGACGTCTCGGGGGAGTCGCGGGCGGCGGGGCCTCGACCTCCGTCTCCTCTTCCAGCTCGGGAGTGGTCACGCCTTCTCCTCCCCGCCGGCGCCTTCCTGCTCGGCGTGCGTCTGGAGGGCCCGGGCCTCCTCCAGCTCGTGCTGGGCCTCCATCGCCTCCAGCCGGTCGGCCTCCAGGAGTTCGTGCACGGAGTTCATCAGCGTCTCCATGTCGACGACCCCGGTGTACTCGCCGCGCCGCCCGGTGACCGCGACCCGCCCCGCGTTGTCCGTGAGCACCGCCTCCAGCGCGTCCCGGAGCGTCGCGTCCCGGGTCACCGTGTCGCTGACCAGCGTGCCCGCCCGGGCCAGCGACCCCTTGGCGCGCATCATGTCGCCGCGCCGCAGCCATTTGTAGGGCCGGCCGCGCTTGTCGAGCAGCAGGATCTCGTTGGTGCCGCTGTCCCGGAGCCGGTTGAAGATGTCCTGGAGCGGGTCGTCGACGGTGACCGTCGGATAATCGGTGATCTCCACGTCCCGTACGCGGGTCAGGTTCAGCCGCTTCAGGGCCGCCCCGGCGCCCACGAACCCGGACACGAAGTCGTCCGCCGGGTTGGTGAGGATCGCCTCCGGGGTGTCGAACTGCGCGATGTGCGAGCGTTCGCGCAGCACCGCGATCCGGTCGCCCAGTTTGATCGCCTCGTCGAAGTCGTGGGTGACGAAGACGATCGTCTTGTGCAGTTCGTGCTGGAGCCTGATCAACTCGTCCTGGAGGTGGTCGCGGGTGATCGGGTCGACCGCCCCGAACGGCTCGTCCATCAAAAGCACCGGCGGATCGGCCGCCAACGCCCGTGCCACGCCCACGCGTTGCTGCTGCCCGCCGGAGAGCTGGCGCGGATAGCGGCCCTGGAACTCACCGGCGTCGAGGCCGACCAGGTCGAGCATCTCCTCCACCCGGTTCCTGATCCGGGACTTGGACCAGCCGATCATCTTCGGGACCAGCGCGATGTTCTGGGCGACGGTCATGTGCGGGAAGAGACCGCTCGACTGGATCGCGTAGCCGACCTTGCGGCGCAGCTTCACCGGGTCGATGTCGGTGACGTCCTCGCCGCCGATGCGGATGCGGCCGCCGGTCGGTTCGATCAGCCGGTTGATCATCTTGAGCGTGGTGGACTTTCCGCAGCCGGAGGGCCCGACGAAGACGACGAGTTCACCCGCCTTGATCTCCATGTTGACGCTCTCGACGGCCGGGTCGGCGCTGCCCGGATACCGCTTGGTCAGGTTCTCCAGCTCGATGGAGGCACCGGAGGTCGGGTTCACCGGCTCGGACTCGGATCGCTCAGGCACGGATCCCCCTGGGAATGGTCAGCCGTCCGAGAAGGACGTACGCGGCGTCGAACAGCAGCGCCAGGACGATGATCCCGAGCGTGCCCGCGAGCACCTGGTTGAGGGCGTTCTTGCTGCCCAGCGACCCGATCCCGCGGAAGATCTCGTTGCCGAGGCCGGGCCCGGAGGCGTACGCCGCGATGGCCGCGATGCCCATCAGCATCTGCGTGGAGACCCGGATCCCGGTGAGGATCGGCGGCCAGGCCAACGGCAGTTCGACCCGCAGCAGCCGCGCCAGCCGGGACATCCCGATGCCCTTCGCCGCGTCCACGAGCGACGGGTCGACCCCGCGCAGGCCCACGATCGAGTTACGGACGATCGGCAGCAGGCCGTAGAGAGTCAAAGCGATCACCGTGGGCGGAACGCCGAGCCCTACGATCGGAATGAGCAGACCGATCATGGCGAGCGACGGAATGGTCAGAATGGTCGACGTGGCCGTGGTGGCGAGGTTGCCCGCCCACTCGCTCCGATACGTGACGACCCCGATCACCACACCGATCAGCGTGGCGACGACCATGCACTGGAAGACCGCGCTGGCGTGCTGGTAGGCGTCGGTGAGCAGCTGCTGGTGCCGGTTGCCCACGTACTCCCAGAAGCTCACATGCCCACACCCCTACGTCGGCCAGGTCGTCCCTTCCGGGTCTTCCGCCGCCTGTTTCACGAGCGGGATGATCCGCAGTGGAACGGGGTTCTCCATGACGATGGCGGTGGCGGCCCGGACAATGCCATCAAAACCGACAACCCGGTCGATGACTCGCTGGAGATCGGCGTTCGACCGGGCCACGAGCCGGCACAGCATGTCCCCGCTGCCGGTCGTGGTGTGCAGTTCGAGCACCTCGGGGACGGTCGCCAAGTGCGCCCGTACGTCCGGGCCTTGCCCCTGCCGGATCTCCAGCGTCGCGAACGCCGTGACCGGATACCCGAGCGCCGCCGGATCGACCTGCGGACCGAATCCCCGGATGACTCCATTCGACTGAAGCCGGTCCAGCCGCGCCTGCACCGTCCCCCGGGCCACCCCCAGCCGCCGGGACATCTCCAGCACCCCGATCCGCGGCTCCTCGGCCAGCAGCACGATGATCCGGCCGTCCAGACGATCGATCCCCATACGCCCGCCTCCAACGATGGTCAGCCTGTACAGAAAGCCCGCCGAAACGGTCGTACCACTGAACAGATTGCCCAGCCAATACGCGAACTATTGCGCACCTTGCCGTGGAGCGGGAGCCTTCGCCCATGACCCAGACCATGCACCACACTCCCGACACCGCCCGGCAGGCCGACCCCTTCCCGGTGAAGGGGATGGACGCGGTCGTCTTCGCCGTGGGCAACGCCAAGCAGGCGGCGCACTACTACTCCACGGCCTTCGGCATGACACTGGTCGCCTACTCCGGACCGGAGAACGGCAGCCGCGAGACCGCCTCGTACGTGCTCACCAACGGCTCCGCCCGCTTCGTGTTCACCTCCGTCATCAAGCCCGCCACCCCCTGGGGCGAGTTCCTCACCCGCCATGTGGCCGAGCACGGCGACGGGGTCGTCGACCTCGCCATCGAGGTGCCGGACGCGCGAGCCGCGTACGCGTACGCCGTCGAGCACGGCGCCCGTTCCCTCGCCGAGCCGTACGAGCTGAAGGACGAGCACGGCTCGGTCGTCCTCGCCGCGATCGCCACCTACGGCGAGACCCGCCACACGCTCGTCGAGCGCACGGGCTACGACGGCCCGTACCTCCCCGGCTTCGCCCCCGCCGACCCCCTGGTCGCGGCCCCCGCACACCGCACCTTCCAGGCGATCGACCACTGCGTCGGCAACGTCGAACTCGGCCACATGAACGAGTGGGTCGGCTTCTACAACAAGGTCATGGGCTTCACGAACATGAAGGAGTTCGTGGGCGACGACATCGCGACCGAGTACAGCGCGCTGATGTCGAAGGTCGTCGCCGACGGCACGCTCAAGGTCAAGTTCCCGATCAACGAGCCCGCCGTGGCTAAGAAGAAGTCGCAGATCGACGAGTACCTGGAGTTCTACGGCGGCGCGGGCGTCCAGCACATCGCGCTCAACACGAACGACATCGTGCAGACGGTACGGACCATGCGCGCGGCCGGGGTGAAGTTCCTGGACACCCCCGACTCCTACTACGACACCCTCGGCGAGTGGGTCGGCGACACCCGGGTCCCCGTCGACACCCTGCGCGAGCTGAAGATCCTCGCCGACCGGGACGAGGACGGATACCTTCTCCAGATCTTCACCAAGCCGGTCCAGGACCGTCCTACGGTGTTCTTCGAACTCATCGAGCGACACGGCTCGATGGGCTTCGGCAAGGGCAACTTCAAGGCACTGTTCGAGGCGATCGAGCGGGAGCAGGAGAAGCGGGGCAACCTGTAACGCACGGGTCCCGCAAGGGACTTGGGAGGACCGTGGCCGTCGCGCCGATCGACCTGAGCGCACCGGCGGTGCGCTGGCTGTGGCAGAGGGGCACCCTGCACGAGCCCACGGTCCTCCAGTCGTTCGCCCTCGACGAGGTCCATCAGCGCCTGTACGTCCTCCAGTTGAGAACGGGCGGCGCCGACGCCGGCAACCTCTGCCTCAACCAGCTGGACTACACGGGCAGGTCGCTCGGCCACATGCACCTCCAGGGCTTCGGCCACGGCGTCAGCATGGGTGTGCAGAACACCACCGACGGCGACGTCTGGATCTGGACCGAGGCCGCCGCGAAGGCCGGTTCGGGCGGTGCCTACGGCCAGGCGGTCACCCGCTTCCACTTCGCGAACGGCGCCACCCGCACCGCCGCCGACGTGGCGATCCGCAAGCCGATCGCGAACTCCACCAACAACCAGCCCACGGTCTGCATGACGTCCAACCGCATAGCGATCCGCTACCGCCTGGCCAATCAACCCCGTTACCGGATCTGGGACTTGGACGCCTTCGTGGCCCGCGACTACTCCACTCCCGTCGCCGACATAGCCCAGACCGGAGCCCACCCGGACCCGAAGATCCCGTTCCAGGGCTACGCCCTCGACGGCGACCACCTCTACCAACTGGCGGGCTCCGCCTACGACTCCACGACCAACCCGCCCGCGAAACACGGCAACACCTACGTCTCCTGCCTCGACATCCGCACCGGCGAACTGGTCCAGCGCTCCCGCACGGAGGCCGGCTACACCCTCACCCACCGCGAACCGGAGGGCCTCGCCGTCCGCACCAAGCCCCGCACCCGGCTGTGCGTCGGGTTCGCGTCCGGGGAGGCGGGGGCACGCAAGTTCTCCCTCTGCTACAAGCCGTAGCCGCGGGCGGCGCCGTACGCTGCCCTCATGGCCAGGATCAACGACGTGGGCGGCACCCAGGGCTTCGGTGCCATCGACACCACCGACGACCCCGAGCCCTTCCACGCCGACTGGGAGGCGCGGGTCGTCGGGCTGTTCAACGCCCTGCGCGCGCAAGGGATCTTCAACCTCAACGAGTTCCGGGACACGATCGAGGCGATCCCGCCCGCCGCGTACCTGACGATGTCGTACTACGAGCGCTGGTTCGCCGCGATCACCACCCTGCTGGAACGCAAGGGCGTGATCGAGCCGGGTGAGCTCGATGAGTGACTCGATGAGTGATTCGATGAGTGACCGCTTCCCGCCCGGCACCCGCGTCCGCACCTTCCCGCACGACCCGCCGCACCACACCCGCCTGCCCCGGTACGCACGCGGCAAGTCCGGCGTCGTCGTGGAACCGGAGGGGCGGGCCGAGTTGGCCGACGTCAGTGCGCGGGGGAGCGGGGACGCGCCGGTCGAGCAGGTGTACGCGGTGCGGTTCGCGGCCCGTGACCTGTGGGGCGAGGGCGACCATCACGTCGTACTGGACCTGTGGGAAAGCTACTTGGAAGCGTGCGAAGAGGAACGTGACGATGAGCGGTGACCACGAGGACGCCTCGATCTCCCGGCGGGTGCGGCGACTTGAGACCCTGCTGGAGGAGAAGGGGGTCGTCACGGCCGGGGCCGTCGACGAGGTGCTCGACGCGTTCCTCGCACGCGCGTCACCGGCGAACGGGGCCCGGGTCGTCGCCCGCGCCTGGACCGACGGGGCTTACAGGGAACGGCTGTTGACGGACGGCACCGCCGCCGTCCAGGAACTCGGCTTGATGGACGGCTCGTTCCAGCGGCTGCGGGTCGTCGCGAACACGGAGGCGACCCACAACGTCATCGTCTGCACCCTCTGCTCCTGCTACCCGCTCGCGCTCCTCGGCCCGTCCCCGGGCTGGTACAAGTCGGAGGCCTACCGCTCCCGCGTGGTCCGCGAACCCCGTTCCGTACTGGCCGAGTTCGGGCTTCAGCTGCCCGCGGCCACCGACGTCACCGTGTGGGACTCCAGCGCCGAGACCCGCTACATGGTGCTCCCGCGCAGGCCCGCCGGTACGGAGTCGCTGACGGAGGACGAACTGGCCGCGCTGGTCACCCGCAACGCGCTCATCGGCACGGCGGCTGTGTGAGGCGGAGGGTCAACTCGGCTTGTCCGTAGGCTCCTTGTCCGTGGGGAGGCCCTCCTCGGGCGGCTCGCCCAGTGTCGCCAGCGCCGCCTGGGCGAGCGGTACCCGCAGGGGCGAGAAGTACGGGTTGATCTGCAGCGCCTCCTGGAGATGGCGGCGGGCGGACGCGTACTTCTCCAACTCCTTCTCGATCATGCCCCGGTGGAACGCGTACAGCGCGTCCCGCACCCCGCCCCCGTGCACCTTGTCCGTCGCCGCCGACGCGAACTTCAGCGCCTCCTCGTCCTGGCCGGCCTTGTGCAGCGCCCAGCCGAGCGCGTCGGCCACCGGGATGCCCGGCTGGCGGGTCCACTCGGCGCGCAGCCGTCGTACGGCGTCTTGCGCGTCGCCGTGGTCCGCTTCGAAGACGCCGAGGATCAACTCGTCGTCGACCCCGGCCGCCGCGTCCTTGGCGGCGAGGGCGCGCAGGGTGTCGTACTGGACGCGGGCTGCCTGGGTGAGGCCCAGGGACTCGTACAACTCACCCAGTTCCAGGGCGTATTGGGGGGTCGGCTGCTTGGCGAGGGCGACCTGGTAGGCGTTCAGGGCCTCCGAGGTGCGGCCCAGGGCGGCCAGTGCGCGGCCCTCGCCGGCCAGGGCCTCCCGCTGGTCCGGGTCCAGTCGTACGGCCGCCTCGAAGTGGCGTAGCGCGACCTCGCGGTCCCCGCGTTCCCAGGCCAGCTCACCGGCGCGCTGCAGCCAGGCGGCCTGTTCGGCGGGGGCCGTGGCCTTCGCCGCCGCGTCGGCGAGTTGGGCGGCTGCGTCCTCGCGCCAGCCGCGGTCGCGGTAGACGGCCGCGGCGCGGGCCATCACGGCGGGGCCGGTGTGCAGGTCCAGCAGCTTCTCGAGGGTGCGTTGCGTCGCTTTGTAGTCACCGAGCCCTGTGTACGCGTCGATCAGCAGCGGATACGTCGTCCAGCGCCTCGGCGCCAGCTTCACCGCGGCCTCGCCCCAGGTGCGCGCCGCGCGGAAGTCCCGCCGTTCGTTCGCGAGGGCCGCCAGGCCGTCCATCGCGACGGCGTTCGCGTCGTTGCCCCGCGCGCGGACCTTCAGCGCGGTACGGAGGGCCTCCTCGGCCTTCGGGTAGTACAGGGTGTCCCCGGTCCGCCGCCCCTGCTCCACATAGGCCGAGCCGAGCACCGCCCAGGACCGCGCGTCCCCCGGATGGGCCCGAACCCGGGTCTCACGGTCGCCGATCAGCGCGGCCAGGTCCGGCAGCGCGGCCGGTACCCCCGCGGTGACCGCGGTCAGCGCCTGCGCCTTGGGTCCCGGCGCGGGCGGCGGCGCGGGGCGCGGCTCCTCGGGCAGCAGCCACAGCAGCCCGCCGAGCACCGCGCACCCGGCGACCGCGGTGATCAGCACCCGGCGCAGAACGGGGGAGCGGCGCCGGGGCGCCTCCGCCACCAGGGACGTACCGGGGCTCCGCTGTTCGTTCTCCATGGCGCTCACTGTGCGTCAGTACGACGACCACATCCCGGCACCCAAAGCCACGCGCGGACGGGGTTCACACCGATGGCCGCGAGTGCGACGCTGTGATCATGAGCCGTATCGAAGCGCCTCGCGACCAGGACACCGGGACCCTCGTCGACCGGCTGCTGGCCGGACTGCCCGCCGAGGCCGTCCTGACCGACCCGGACGTCACGGCCTCGTACGCCAACGACATGGCGAGCTTCTGCCCCTCCGGCACCCCTGCCGTCGTCGTGCTGCCGCGCACAGTCGAGCAGGTCCAGCACGTCATGCGCGTCGCCACCGAACTGCGCCTCCCGGTCGTCCCGCAGGGCGCCCGCACGGGCCTGTCCGGCGCGGCCAACGCCTCCGAGGGCTGCGTCGTGCTGTCCCTCGTCAAGATGGACCGCATCCTGGAGATCAGCCCGGTCGACCGCGTCGCGGTCGTCGAGCCGGGCGTCATCAACGCGACGCTCTCCCGCGCGGTCAACGAACACGGCCTCTACTACCCGCCGGATCCCTCCAGTTGGGAGATGTGCACGATCGGCGGCAACATCGGCACCGCGTCCGGCGGCCTGTGCTGTGTGAAGTACGGGGTGACGGCCGAGTACGTCCTCGGCCTGGACGTCGTCCTCGCCGACGGGCGGCTGATGAGCACCGGCCGGCGTACGGCGAAGGGGGTCGCCGGGTACGACCTGACCCGGCTGTTCGTCGGGTCGGAGGGCTCGCTCGGGATCGTCGTCAAGGCGATCCTGGCGCTGAGGCCGCAGCCGCCCCAACAGCTCGTTCTGGCCGCCGAGTTCGGGTCCGCGGCGGCCGCGTGCGACGCCGTGTGCCGGATCATGGAGGGCGGGCACGTGCCGTCCCTCCTCGAACTGATGGACCGTACGACCGTCAAGGCCGTCAACGACCTGGCGCACATGGGACTGCCGGAGACCACCGAGGCGTTGCTGCTCGCCGCCTTCGACACGCTGGACCCGGCTGCCGACCTGGCCGCCGTGGGAGCCTTGTGCGAGGCGGCCGGAGCCACGCAGGTGGTGCCCGCCGAGGACGCGGCCGAGTCCGAACTGCTGCTCCAGGCGCGGCGGTTGTCGCTCACGGCGCTGGAGGCGGTCAAGGGCACGACGATGATCGACGACGTGTGCGTGCCCCGGTCGCGGCTGGGCGAGATGCTCGAAGGGGTGGAGCGGATCGGCGAGAAGTACCGGCTGACGATCGGCGTCTGCGCGCACGCCGGAGACGGCAACACGCACCCCACCGTCTGCTTCGACGCCCAGGACGCCGACGAGTCCCGGCGCGCCCGCGAGTCCTTCGACGAGATCATGGCGCTCGGCCTGGAGCTCGGCGGCACCATCACCGGCGAACACGGCGTGGGCGTCCTGAAGAAGGAGTGGCTGGCCCGCGAGATCGGCCCGGTGGGCATGGAGATGCAGCGGGCGGTCAAGGCGACCTTCGACCCGCTGGGGATCCTCAATCCGGGCAAGCTGTTCTGAGGCGGGGGCGGGACACCTGTCCTGGAAAAGTGTGACACTTTCGCCGGAAGTGACACACTTTCTGAACTTGCCGTTGAAGAGGGCCGGCCCGGGATCATGAGGTGCTTGTTCTCGCCCCGGCCGTGAGCATGTCAGCCTGTGGCAGCACCACCGAGGTCAGCGCTCTTCGCAGCCGGCAGACAACCACGAGACATCCAGGGAGCGCTGGTGGCTTGTCTCACGGTCAGCGGAGCGAGGCCCACGGGTCGTCGCGATCCTCGGGATCGGGCTGGTCGGGGTGGAGCATCGTTCGGACGCAGCGTCGCAGTCCGGTCTCGTGGGATCCCCCGGCGTTGGCCATCCAGCGCAGGTCGTCCATGGTGTGGGCGCGTTCGTCGGTGGCGAGGTCATCGACGGCGGTCCGCAAGTCGTCGGGGGCGGGTTCGTCGGTGAGGCAGAGCCAGCCGATCGCGGCGGCAAGGCGGACCTCGGGTGCTTGTGTTCGGTCCCGCCACTGTTTCCGCATCCATGCGGTGGTCGGCGCGTGGGGGTGAGCGCGGGTGGCTTCGGCAGTGGCGAGGACCAGGGCGGCGCTGACTTTCGGATCCTGCTCGGTGGCGAGCCGGGCACGGAAGGAGGAGCGGACGGCGCGGTCGGGGTCCGCGGCGGTGGCCAGTGTGTAGGCGGCGTCGATGCGCATCGACGGGTCGGGGTCGCCGAGAAGGGGGTGCAGGAGGGCGGTGTCGGCGGTGATCGCGGCCCGGGCGGCGGCGACCGACCAGCCGGCAGGGTAGCCGGTCACCTCGACGCCGTAGCCGTCGTACAGATCGCCGTCCTGGAAGTCGGCGCGGTGGAGCAGCAGTTCCTTGCGGGAGGCGACGCCGAAGTGGAGGGCGCGGGCCGGGCAGGCGGCCACGGCGAGAGCGTCGGCACGACAGGGGTGGCGGGTGTCGGCGGCGATGCGGATCAGGAACGGTACGGCGAGAACGGCGGCGGCCCGCATGTCGTTGGCGCACATGCCGCTCACCACGCCCGCTCCCGAACGACGGGAGCCGTCGGTGTGCAGCAGGTGAACGGCCTCCCTGACGCGTTCCCCCTGCGGAAAGCGCTCCCAGGGGACTTCGCCGAGCAGAAATCCGTCCTTGGTCTCGGGCCGGATGTCGGCCACCGCCGCCCGCACGTCGAACGGCCCGCCCGCGAAAGAGGACAGATCCGCCCCGTCCGCCAACGCCCGGCACATCGCAAACGTCGGATCGGTCCGCCAATCGCCCACGTCACACCACCCACAGCCAAGTCGAAACGGAGCCGATCATGCCACCCCCAGGTCCGCCTGTTCGAAGCGGAACGTTGAACGGCAAGCTGAACTCACTCCCCGTCCCGCGACTCGTCCGACGGCCACGGGTCGCGCAGCCACAGGTCGTCGGCCGGGGTCGGTGCGAGCAGCTCGGCCAGGCCGGCGTCGATGCCGAGCTGCTCGGCCTCAGAGCCCGGGGGTACCACCCGCAGGGTGCGCTCCAGCCACGCCGACACCTGCGCCGCCGGTGCCTCCAGCAGGGCGTCCCCGTCGGGTGAACTCAGCGCCATCAGGACGACGCTGCGCCGCTCCACCTTCGTCGGCCACACCCGCACGTCCCCGTGCCCGCACGGCCGGAACACCCCCTCGACGAGCAGTTCGCGGGCGAACGTCCAGTGCACGGGGTGCTCGGAGTTGATGTGGAAGGAGATGTGGACGGCGTACGGGTCGTCGGTGCGGTAGCTCAGCCGGGCCGGGACCGGAATGCTCCGCTCCGGCGACAGGATGAGTTTGAGCTCCAACTCCCGCTCTACGACTGTGTGCATGACGTGTCTCCTCTCGCTGACCGGGCCCTGCGGTGGGCCCGTACGAGTGGAGAGGGCGTGCGGGCTCAAGCATTACGCGAGTTCGGACATCTTTTTTTCACCCGAGGCGTCAGGAAGGCTTCGCGGGGCTTCGGGGCGTGTGGACTCCGTGCACGAGCTTGCCCGGAAAGGGGTGGGTCCGGCGGGACGGGCAGTGGTGGTCGTGCGGGTCTGATAGATGTGGACACCCCCATTTGACCTCCGAGCAGATACGGGACGACGGACATGAGCGCCCCAACCCCGGCACCCGGTGACGACAGGCCCCGCGAGGGGTACTACCCGGACCCGTCCATTCCTGGCTATGTCCGGTACTGGAACGGCGCGTCCTGGGTGCCCGGCACCAGCCGCCCGGCACCCTCGGACGGCCTGTCGCCCGGCGCGCCGGGCACGTCCGTCGAGGAGACCGGCCCGCACTTCTTCGACGAGGACCCGGTGAGCCCGGCGGACGCGCAGCACGGCAGCCGGCCCGAACCGGCGGCCGCGTGGGGCGCGGACCGCGCCCACCAGAGCGGCTTCGGCGGCGACCAGGACCGCCGCGTCTCCTGGGGCTCCCCGGACCCGAGAACGGCCGCGGACCCGAGAGTCCCGGCGGACAACCGGGCCCAGCCGGACGGCCCGGCGCCGGCCTCCCCGGAGGAACCGCCCAACCCCGGCACCTTCGTCTTCCGCCGCCCGACCACTGGGGGAGGAGACATCCCGTCCCCGTCGGCCCCCGCCGCCGACGAGGGCACGACCACTTTCCGCCGCCCGACCCCGCGCACACCGCAACAGGGCGGGGGGCCGGGGGCGCAGGGCGGGGGCGCGGGTGCCGGGGGCGCCTTCGGCTCACAGGGGCCGGCGGGGTCCGGGGCGGGTGTCGGCGGTTTCGGCGCCGACAACCCCGCCGGCACCACCCCCTCCTCCGACCCCTCCGGCCCCGGTTTCGGTGCCGGAAAGGCGGCCGTCGCCCGGGCCGCGCAGGCTCAGGGGGGCTCCGGCACCGGGGTGCCCGCCTCCGCTGCTCCCGCCCCCTCCTCCGCCGCTTCCACGGCGCTCTCCGGGCCCCAGCAGGCCGCCCCCGGCGTCCCGCAGCAGTCCGGTCCGGCGCAGCCGCAGGGGGCCGCCGTAGGGACGCCGATGGCCGCTGGATCCGGGGGCGGGCAGCCGTCCTGGGCGCAGCAGGTGCATCGGCTGGCGGGGGACGAGGACGGGCCCGTGGCACCCTGGAAGCCGCCCGTCGAGGACGTGTTCCAGGCGGCGGCCCGGCGGCAGTCGGCGGCGCGGCCCGCGGGGCTCGGGAAGCGGCTGGTCGCGCGGCTGATCGACACCGTCGTGCTCGGCGCCGTCACGGCCGTGGCCGCCGTACCGCTCGGGACCAAGGCCGTCGACCATCTCAACGAGAAGATCGACGCGGCCAAGCTCTCCGGCCGGACCGAGACCGTCTGGCTGCTGGACGGCACCACGTCCGCCTACCTGGGCATCGTCCTCGCCGTCCTCCTCCTCTTCGGCGTCCTCTACGAGGCGCTGCCCACCGGCAAGTGGGGCCGCACCCTCGGCAAGAAGCTCTGCGGGATCGAGGTCCGCGGCATCGAGAGCCACGAGCCGCCCGGCTTCGGCGGGGCGCTGCGCCGCTGGCTCGTCTACAGCGTCCCGGGGCTGCTCGGCATCGGGATCGTCGGCGTCGCCTGGTGCCTGTTCGACCGGCCCTGGCACCAGTGCTGGCACGACAAGGCAGCGCATACGTTCGTAGCGGCATAGGGGCGTACGGCATCCGGGGTACCTGATTCCGTACCCCGGACGGCCGCTCGCCGGATGCGGCGGCGGGCGGTTCGCGGTCGACTCGGCCCATGAGCACCGAACCGCCTCCGGGCTCCGGCCAGCAGCCGCCGGAAGACGACCCGTTCAGGAAGCAGCCCCCTCCTGGCCAGGGATCGGGCTCACCGTACGACCAGAACTACGGGAACCAGCCGCCGCAGCCTCCTCCGTACGGCGGCGCCGGCGGTGACCCCTACGGCGGCGGCTCCTACCCCACCGACCCGCTCGCCGGTATGCCCCCGCTCGCCGACAGCGGCCGCCGCACGCTCGCCCGGATCATCGACCTGATCCTCGTCGGCATCATCGTCTGGCTGCTCACCTGGGCCTTCGGCGTCCACGAGTACGACGTCGGCTCGAACGGCGCTTCGTACGCCAAGTCGCTCGGCCAGTCGCTCATCGCGGCCGTGCTCTACATCGGCTACGACACCGTGATGACGGCCAAGTCCGGTCAGACGCTGGGCAAGAAGTGGCTGGGCCTGCGTGTGGCCAACCTCGACAACGGGTCGACGCCGTCCGTGCAGACCAACCTGATCCGCGCGGCGGTGCTGTGGATCCCGTTCGCGTTCTGCTGCGCCTGCGTCTGGACGGCGATCTGCGGCGGCTGGAGCTTCTTCGACAAGCCGTACAAGCAGGGCCTGCACGACAAGGCCGCCAAGACCGTGGTGGTCAGCACGCGTTGACGTGACCGGTGGCCCAACTCCGGGGTGTACACAGCGAATCGGCGGGTCCGTGGTCAACGGACCCGCCGATTCGCGCAGTTGAGCCGGGGCTTGTGCTTGGTCTAGGGAGTGCTCCGCTCCCGTACCGGCTCCGCGGACGCGGACGACACGGCGGCGGACACGGTCTCCCGCCGTACCGGCACCGGCACCCGCTGCCGCTGTGGAACGGCCGGAGCCGCGGTCTGGGTGGCGGCCTGAACTGCTGCTCGGGCGCGGGTCTTCGGCTGCGGCACCGTCAGGGAGATGAGCAGCCCGAGGGCGAGTGCGGCGCACGCGATGACCGCGATGCCCAGACCCGAGTTCGTCTGTGACAGCAGCAGCATGGCGAGCGTCGAGAAGATCACGGTGAACGAACCGTAGGCGAGCTGTGCGGCGGTCGGACGAGGCATGGCAATCGAGTCCTCGTTAGGCGATGGAGGGGAGCTGTGAAAGGGGGGTGCGACAAGGATGTCGGCCTGGTTTTCCGCCGGTTCCTGGCGTTCCGCCAAGCGACTCTATTCGCCTGCATGCCCGAGTGGAACGTGCAGTAAGCATGACCTAACACACAGCTCCGGAGCATGGGGGGCGCACGGAGTCATACCGTCCACCAAGTGGACGGATGCACGCGCCCGTTGAGCGATGGACAAGTCGGCCTCACGTGTCCGTAAAGCGGACCCCGGCTTCGCATAGTGCACTTGTCCTGCTCAAGTCAAGGTCTGTCTTTTCCCGTAAACCTCTAGTCAAATAACGTCACTTGACTATCACGCGTTCACCGCGCGCGGACCTTCCATGACTCCAGGACCCCCCCTTCCGCGCGGTCGAGTGTGCGCAGGGGAGGACCTCAAGTGACCAGCAGACCCTGGACGTTCAGAGCGGCCGCGGTGGGCGTGGCCCTCGCGGCGGCCACCGCCACGTTCTCGACGTTCGCCGTGGCGGAGGCCAACACCTCGGCCAAGGCCACCACTGTCGACCGGCACGACCCGGCACCGGTCGCACAGAAGGAGCACGACCTCGACGGCCCGCTGAGCAAGACGCAGGACGCGCAGCGCCAGGAGGCCCTGAACGAGGTCATCGCCGGCAAGGCCTCGGTCAAGGACCGCAACGGTTCGAAGGTCGTCCAGCTCAAGAGCAAGGGCGGCAGGAGCAAATACGTCGAGCTGAGCCGGGAGAAGACCGACAAGATCTTCACGATCCTGGTCGAGTTCGGCGACAAGGTGGACACCCGCTACGGCGGCACCGTCGGCCCGCTGCACAACCAGATAGCCGCGCCCGACCGGGCGAAGGACAACTCGACGGCCTGGCAGGCGGATTACAACCAGGCGCACTTCCAGGACCTGTACTTCGGCACCGGCAAGAACACCGAGTCGCTCAAGAAGTACTACGAGAAGCAGTCCTCGGGCCGCTACTCGGTCGACGGCGAGGTCACCGACTGGGTCAAGGTCCCCTACAACGAGGCCCGTTACGGCTCCAACAAGGCTTCCACCGGCGCCTGGTACGCGGTGCAGGACGGCGTCAACGCTTGGGTCGCCCAGCGCGAGGCCGCGGGTGACACGGCCGCCGAGATCAAGACGGAGCTGGCCCAGTTCGACCAGTGGGACCGCTACGACTACGACGGCGACGGCAACTTCAACGAGCCCGACGGCTACATCGACCACTTCCAGATCGTGCACGCCGGTGAGGACGAGTCCGCGGGCGGCGGCGCGCAGGGCGAGGACGCGATCTGGGCCCACCGCTGGTACGCCTTCGGCACCGACGCCGGTTCCACAGGGCCGGACACCAACAAGCTCGGCGGCACCCAGGTCGGCGACACCGGCGTCTGGGTCGGCGACTACACCATCCAGCCGGAGAACGGCGGACTCGGCGTCTACGCCCACGAGTACGGCCACGACCTCGGCCTGCCCGACGAGTACGACACCGCGGGCGGCGAGAACTCCACCGGCTTCTGGACGCTGATGTCGTCCGGTTCCTGGCTCGGCACCGGCAAGGAGGCGATCGGCGACCTGCCCGGCGACATGAACGCCTGGGACAAGCTCCAACTGGGCTGGCTGGACTACGACATAGCCAAGGCCGGCACCAAGTCGAAGCACACGCTGGGCGTCGCGGAGTACAACACCAAGAACCCCCAGGCGCTCGTGGTGCAGTTGCCCGAGAAGGCGGTCACCACCGAGGTCATCGCCCCGGCGCAGGGCGCCACCCAGTGGTGGAGCGGCAGCGGCAACAGCCTGAGCAACACCCTTTCCCGCACAGTGGACTTGACGGGCAAGTCGTCCGCCGCGCTCACGCTGGACGGCTGGTACGACGCCGAGGCCGACTACGACTACCTCTACACCGAGGTGTCCACCGACGGCGGCACGTCCTGGACCCCGATCGACGGCACCCTGGCCGACGGCTCCGCCATCCCGCGTGACGGCAGCGGCAACCCGGCCCTCACCGGCACGGCGGCCGCGTACCAGAAGCTGACGTACCCGCTGGACGCCTACGCGGGCCAGAAGATCGACGTCCGCTTCCGCTACCAGACCGACAGCGGTGTGGCGCAGAAGGGCTTCACGGCCGACGAGATCACCGTGACCGCCGACGGCACCGCCCTCTTCTCCGACAACGCCGAGAGCGCCGACCCCGCGTGGACGGCCAAGGGCTTCACCCGCATCGGCTCGTCCTTCACGGACGACTACGCGCAGTACTACATCGCCGAGAACCGTCAATACGTGTCCTACGACAAGGTGTTGAAGGTCGGCCCGTACAACTTCGGCTTCTCGACGACCCGTCCGGACTGGGTGGAGCACTACGCCTACCAGAACGGCCTGTTGATCTGGAAGTGGGACACCTCGCAGGCGGACGACAACACCAGCGAGCACCCCGGTGAGG
This sequence comes from Streptomyces sp. N50, assembly GCF_033335955.1. GTDB lineage: Bacteria > Actinomycetota > Actinomycetes > Streptomycetales > Streptomycetaceae > Streptomyces. The sequence goes on along the minus strand of NZ_CP137549.1, from coordinate 3,304,921 downwards.
GTCTGATCCTGCCGATCGACTCCCACCCGACGCAGCTGAAGTGGTCCAACGGCACGCTGATGCGCAACCGCGTGCAGGCCTACGACTCGCCGTTCGGCCTGGACCGCACGGACTCGATCACCCTGCACAACGCGGACGTCGCGACCAGGATCAAGTCGCAGCCGGGTGTGCCGGTCTTCGACGACGGCAGGTCGACCTACTACGACACGTCGAACCCGACAGCCGGTGTCAAGATCACTGACACCAACACCCGGATCAAGATCACCAGGGAGTCGCACGACGGCTCGACGGTGAGCCTCCAGGTCGGCCCCTCGGCGAAGTAGTCGGTAAAAGCGCAGGTCAGAAACGTATCGGCGGTGACCCCCTGGCGGGTCGCCGCCGATCCGTGTTTAGGTGCGTCCTGTGCCCGGCTTATTGACACCGACCTCGACTACGACCCGCCAGGGGGTGTGACCGCATTGTCCGCAGGAGGTTTCTGCAGGCTGCCGACCGGCAGCGTGGTGGTGGCGTTGAACCTGCCAAGACCCAGCGCCCAGGGTGACGGCTGCGTCCGCGTTCTCGTCCACGCACGCAACCGCGCCCGGGCTCTGACCCGGCTCCGCAACCTCGGAATGCGGGCCGTCTACCTGCGCGGCAACGCGGAGCCGCCGACCCCGGACGAGATCACGGCGGTCCTGCACCACCCCGACGGCCTGATATGGCGCACGGCCCCGGCCCCTGACAACGCTGTCGTGATCCCGGGCCCGGAACTGCCGCAGGAGCTGTGGCATCCGATCAGGGCGCTGCTCCGGAGGCCTGCGGCCTCGGCGTAGCGGGGTTGTGTGTTGCCTGCGGCCCGGTGGGGGCTGGTCGCGCCCACGCGGCGGAGCCGCATATCGATACAGCCTCGCGCCCCTGAGAGTGGTGGTGTTTTGTCTGCGGGCCCGGTGGGGGCTGAGCGCGCAGTTCCCCGCGCCCCTTTGAGGCGCGGCTGGCGCCGCGATGGGCCGGTTGTGTTTTGTCTGCGGGCCCGGTGGGGGTTGGTTGCGCAGTTCCCCGCGCCCCTTTGAGGCGCGGCTGGCGCCGCGATGGGCCGGTTGTGTTTTGTCTGCGGGCCCGGTGGGGGTTGGTTGCGCAGTTCCCCGCGCCCCTTAGGTGCGGCTGGCGCCGCCATAGCTGCTGCGGGTCGCATCCCCTCGCGGCTGCATACCCCGAGGCTGATCGCGCCCTTTAGGGGCGCGGGGAACTGCGCGACCAGCCCCCACCGGCCCGCAGGCAACGAGACGACGCCCCAGGACCCCCGACAGGCGGACCAGGCCGATCGCCCCCATCCTGGGATGGCTCGGGGCACCCTAAAGACCGCCGGAGGCCCTCGTGGCAACCGTCCTGTATCGCCTGGGGCGCCTGGCCTTTCGCCGGCGCTGGTACGTGACCGTCCTCTGGATCGTGATCCTCGCGGCACTCGGCTTCGCCTCCAGCAAGGCGGCCGACGCCCCCGCCACCACCTTCTCCACCCCGGGTGTCGAGTCCCAGCGGGCCTTCGACCTGATCCAGCAGCGCTTCCCCGGCGTGCAGGCGGACGGCGCCGTGGCCCGTGTCGTGTTCGTCGCCCCCGGCGGCCAGAAGATCACCACCGGCCAGGACCGCGCGGCCGTCGTCCGCCTCGTCGACGAGGTCTCCGGCGGACCGCAGGTCGCGAGCGCCGTGAACCCCTTCCAGGCGGCCGCGGTCAGCAAGGACGCGACGACGGCGTACTCGACGATCACGTACACCGTGCAGGCCAACGACCTCACCGACGCCGCCAAGAACAACCTCAGAAACGCCGCCCAGCAGGCCCGCGCCTCCGGCCTCACCGTCGAGATCGGCGGCACCGCCCTGGCCGCACAGCCCGCGGCCGGCGGCGTCGGCGAGGTCATCGGCGTCGGCATCGCCGCCGTAGTGCTGCTGATCACCTTCGGATCGCTCGCCGCCGCCGGACTCCCGCTGCTGACCGCGCTCCTCGGCGTGGCCATCTCCATGACCGCGATCACCACGCTGGCCAGCACCCTCGGCCTCTCCGACACGACCGGCACCCTCGCCACGATGCTCGGCCTGGCCTGCGGCATCGACTACGCGGTGTTCGTCGTCTTCCGCTACCGCGAGGAACGCGCCAACGGCCACACCACCGAGGAAGCGGCGGGCCTGGCCGTCGGCACGGCGGGCTCGGCGGTCGTGTTCGCGGGCCTCACGGTCGTCATCGCCCTCGCCGGCCTCTCGGTCGTAGGCATCCCGCTCCTCACCAAGATGGGCCTGTGCGCGGCCGCAGCGGTCGCCCTCGCCGTGCTCATCGCGCTGACGCTCGTGCCCGCCCTGCTCGGCTTCTGGCCGCGCGCGGTCCTCTCCCGTCGCTACAAGACCACCGGCCGCCGCATCCAGGGCGTGGCCGGCAACATGGGCAGCCGCTGGGCCGGGTTCGTCCTGCGCCACCCCTGGCCGGTGCTGTTCGGCACGGTCGTAGGCCTGATAGTCCTCGCGCTCCCCGTACTGGGCCTCCAACTCGGCCAGTCCGGCGACGAGGCCAAGTCCACCGCGACCACCGAACGCCGGGCCTACGACGACCTCGCCAAGGCGTTCGGCCCCGGCTTCAACGGCCCCCTGACGGTCGTAGTGGACGTAACCGACTCCACCCACCCGAAGGCGGCCGTAGCCACGGTGGAGCGACGGATCGCGGCGGTCCCGGGCGTGGTGTCGGTAACCCCAGTCCGCTTCAACTCCACTGGAAACACAGCCCTGTTCACCGCCGTCCCCGCCGAGGCACCGACCAGCGAGAAGACCGTGGACCTCGTCCACACGATCCGCGACGACCGCCCCGCGATCGAGTCGGCGGCCCCCGGCGCGACCTTCGAGGTGACCGGCACCACCGCCCTCAACATCGACGTCGCCCAGAAGGTCAGCGGCGCCCTGGTCCCGTACCTGATCGTGGTCGTGGGCCTGGCGGTACTGCTCCTGCTCCTGGTGTTCCGCTCGATCGTCATCCCGATCAAGGCGGCCGTGGGCTTTCTGCTCTCGGTGCTCGCCGCCCTCGGCTGCGTGGTCGCGGTCTTCCAATGGGGCTGGGGCGCAAGCCTGTTGGGCGTGGAGAGCACCGGCCCGATCATGAGCCTGATGCCGATCTTCCTGGTGGGCATCGTCTTCGGCCTCGCCATGGACTACGAGGTCTTCCTCGTCTCCCGCATCCGCGAGGCCTACGTCCACGGCAGCGCGGCCCACGCGTCGATCGCGACCGGGTTCCGCTACAGCGCCCGCGTCGTCACCGCCGCCGCCCTCATCATGATCTCCGTCTTCGCGGGCTTCATCACCGCCGGCGACTCCATGATCAAGATGATCGGCTTCGGCCTCGCGATCGCCGTCCTCTTCGACGCCTTCATCGTCCGCATGGCCTTCGTCCCGGCCGTCCTCGCGATCCTGGGCGACCGCATCTCCTGGCTACCGCGCTGGCTGGACCGCCTCCTCCCGAACGTGGACATCGAGGGCGAGAGCCTCAGCCGCCAACACCCGGTGAGCGGCAGCGCCCCGTCAGGGGCGCGGGGAACTGCGCGACCAGCCCCCACCGGCGCGCAGTCAAAAAACAACTAGACGACGGGTTTCCCGGTCAACTCCACCCCGGCCGAACGCAGTTCCTCCAGCGCCCGGTCGGTGGTCTCCTTCGCCACCCCGGCCGTCAGATCAAGCAACACCTGCGTACGGAACCCCTCCCGCACCGCATCAAGCGCGGTCGCCTTCACGCAGTGGTCGGTGGCGATCCCGACCACATCCACCTCATCGATCTCCCGCGCCCGCAACCACTCCCCGAGCGAAACCCCGTTCTCGTCCCGCCCCTCGAACCCGCTGTACGCCGCCGCATACGCCCCCTTGTCGAACACCGCGTCGATCGCCCCGGAGGCAACCGCAGGCGCGAAGTTCGGGTGAAAGCCCACCCCCTCCGTACCCGCGACACAGTGCGCGGGCCAGGAGTGCGCGTAATCGGGGTTGTCGGCGAAGTGCCCGCCTGGCGCGATGTGGTGGTCGCGGGTGGCCACCACATGCCGGTACCCGGCAGGCGCCTGCCCGATCAGCTCGGTGACGGCGGCGGCCACATCCGCGCCCCCGGCCACCGCGAGACTGCCTCCCTCGCAGAAGTCGTTCTGCACGTCAACGACGATCAAGGCGCGGCGCATGGTGGTGTCCTTCGACAGTGAGTGAGATTCGAGCCTAGAGACTCCGGCGGCACTACGGGAGGGCGCACCCCCGATTTTCGTGCGGGTCTTAACTACCCGACCGCAGATGCACGTACTCCGTAGGAAGCACGGCCTCCCCGCGCGACAACTGGGTGGCCGACAACGGCAGGTTGCCCCGGGCGACCGCATGCCGGTCCCGTACGACGTCCAGCGGCTCGCGCGCGACGACCTCGCCGCCCTTGACCAGCTCCACCAGCAGCTGCCGGTCGGCCAGCTCGGCGGGGACCGCCCCCGTGCCGATCACCTCGGCCTCCGCGACCCCGTCGCCGTCGACCCGCCGCGCCGCCCACTTGCGCCCGCCGATCGACGTCTTGCCCCCGCTGGACTTCTTCGCGACCGGCACGAGCGGCGCCTTCGGGTCGGCGGACTCGGCACGGGCGACCAGTTTGTAGACCATGGAGCAGGTCGGGTGCCCGGAGCCGGTCACCAGCTGGGTGCCGACGCCGTACGCGTCCACCGGTGCCGCCGCCAGCGAGGCGATGGCGTACTCGTCCAGGTCGGAGGTCACCACGATCTTCGTGTCGACGGCGCCCAGCTCGTCCAACTGCTGCCGCACCCGGTGCGCGACGAGCAGCAGGTCGCCGGAGTCGATGCGGACGGCGCCGAGTTCGGGCCCGGCGACCTCAACTGCCGTACGGACGGCCTCGGTCACGTCGTACGTGTCGACGAGCAGCGTGGTGTTGCGGCCGAGCGAGTCCACCTGGGCCTGGAACGCGTCGCGTTCGTTGTCGTGGAGCAGGGTGAAGGCGTGCGCCGAGGTGCCGACGGTCGGGATGCCGTAGCGGAAACCGGCCGCGAGGTCGGAGGTGGTGGCGAAACCGCCGACGTAGGCGGCGCGGGAGGCGGCGACGGCGGCGAGTTCGTGGGTGCGGCGGGCGCCCATCTCGATCAGCGGGCGGTCCCCGGCGGCGGAGGCCATGCGGGAGGCGGCGGCCGCGATCGCGGAGTCGTGGTTGAGGATGGAGAGGATCACCGTCTCCAGCAGCACGCACTCGGCGAACGAGCCCTCGACGCGCATGATCGGCGAGCCCGGGAAGTACACCTCGCCCTCCGGGTAGCCCCAGACGTCACCGCTGAAGCGGTACGCGGCGAGCCACTCCAGGGTCTCCTCGTTGACGACGTTCCGCTCGCGCAGGAAGCCGAGGACGTCCGCGTCGAACCGGAAGTTCTCCACCGCGTCCAGGACGCGTCCGGTGCCCGCGACGACGCCGTAGCGCCGCCCTTCGGGGAGTCGCCGGGTGAAGACCTCGAAGACCGAACGCCGGTCGGCCGTCCCCGCTTTGAGGGCGGCCTGCAGCATCGTCAGCTCGTAGTGGTCGGTGAAGAGCGCCGTCGAGGGAACGTCCACCGGCAGCCCAAGGTCCGCTGTGTTCATGACGAGTGATGGTACTCCCATCTCGTCACTCTGACGATTTGTGGGGTCCATTTGTGCGGAGGCCCCCTTCTGGTGGCAGCATGGGCCGGGTGACGTCACCCGCACCCCTGGAGATCGAACGCACCGAGTCGGCGGAGGAGGTCTTCGCCGTACCCGAGCCGGACGTCCCCTGGGTCACGATCGTGCACAACGACCCGGTCAACCTCATGAGCTATGTCGCGTACGTCTTCCAGACGTACTTCGGCTACTCCAAGGACAAGGCCCACAAGCTCATGCTCGACGTCCACCACAAGGGCCGCGCGGTCGTCTCCAGCGGAAGCCGCGAGGAGATGGAGCGCGACGTGCAGGCGATGCACGGCTACGGTCTGTGGGCCACCCTCCAGCAGGACCGGAAGTAGCGACCCATCCCGATGCCAGGACACTTCGAACCGCTCCCCGGCGGCGGCGCCGCCGTCGCGCTCGACGACGTCGAGATCTCCATCATCCGGTCGTTGGCCGTGCAGCTCCTGGAGCTGATCGGGCCAGGACCGGGCGAGGACGCCTCCGACGACCCCCTCGCCGAACTCTTCGCCGAGGGCCCGAGCGAACCGCCCGCCGACCCGGTGCTCCGGCGCCTTTTCCCGGACGCCTACACGGACCCGGAGCAGGCCCCCGACTCCCCGCAGGACGCGGAGGAACGGATGGCGCACTCCGCCGAGTTCCGCCGCTTCACCGAGAACGACCTCCGCGCCGGCAAGCGCGAGAACGCCCTCGCGGTGGTCCGCACCCTCGACTCCCTCACCCCCGGCGGCGACGGCGGCGCGATCCTCAAGCTCACCGCCGAGGAGTCCCGGCAGTGGCTCGGCTCGCTCAACGACCTGCGCCTGGCGATCGGTTCACGCCTCGACATCACCGACGAGGACGACACCGACGACCTCTACCGGCTCCCGGACGAGGACCCGCGCAAGCCGATGGTGATGGCGTACCTCTGGCTGGGCGGCCTCCAGGAGACGCTGGTTACGACGCTGATGCGCTAAGCGGCCTCGGCGAAGGCGATCGCGGTTCGGTAGCGCCCCGATAGGGGCGCGGGGAACTGCGCGACCAGCCACAACGCCGCCGCAGCAAACCGACAACCCCCACCCCCCACTCCCAGCGAAGCGTCCCGTTCCGTTCGCTCAGAGGACGCTCAAATCCGGATAACGATCACGTCACCGCGACGGCCAGGAATGCTGGCCGTCGCATCTTTTTGTCCGCTTCTTCTTGTGGTGTGCGCCACAGACATCCCCTTCGATCACCATTGCGACCGTGATAAATCTTCACGACGCCCGGCGGACGCCACCCATGTCCCGCCGGGTTCGCCGTACGGCCGACGGACCTCGGCCGGGCAGCTCCAGTCCATGGGGGGATTCGGAGAAAGGCGCACCACACACATGACCTCCGCTCAGGTCGACGAGACGGACAAGACCCCCGAGGAGGGGTACGAGCGCGGGCTCGGCAGCCGTCAGGTCCAGATGATCGCGATCGGCGGCGCCGTCGGCGTCGGACTGTTCCTGGGAGCCGGGGCGAACATCGCCAAGGCCGGTCCCAGCCTCATCTTCATGTACGCCCTCGCGGGCGTGATCATCTTCTTCATCATGCGGGCGCTGGGCGAACTGCTCCTGTACCGCCCGGTGTCGGGCTCCTTCGCGGAGTACTCGCGCGAATTCCTCGGCCCGTTCTTCGGCTACTTCACCGCCTGGACGTACTGGCTGATGTGGGTGGTCACCGGCATGGCCGAACTCACGGCCGCCGCCATCTACGTCAACTACTGGTTCCCCGCCGTCTCCCAGTGGGTGACCGCGCTCGCCTTCCTGGTCATCCTCTTCGTGGCCAACCTGATCTCGGTGAAGCTGTTCGGCGAGATCGAGTTCTGGTTCTCGATGGTCAAGGTCACCGCGCTCATCGGCATGATCGTGATCGGCCTGGGCGTCCTCACCTTCGGCTTCAGCAGCGCCGGTGACACCGCGTCCGTAGCGAACCTCTGGCAGTTCGACGGCTTCTTCCCCAAGGGCATCGGCTCCTCCCTGATGACCCTCCAGGGCGTGATGTTCGCCTACCTCGCCGTCGAGCTGGTCGGCGTCACCGCGGGCGAGTCCGAGAACCCGGAGAAGACCCTCCCCAAGGCGATCAACACCCTCCCGTGGCGCATCGCCCTCTTCTACGTAGGCGCGCTCACGGTCATCCTCTGCGTCGTCAAGTGGACCGAATTCGCCCCCGGCGTCAGCCCGTTCGTCGAGGCCTTCGCGAAGATCGGCATCCCGGCGGGCGCCGGAATCGTCAACTTCGTGGTCCTCACGGCAGCCCTGTCCTCCTGCAACTCGGGCATGTACTCCACGGGCCGCATGCTCCGCACCCTCGCGGACAACGGCGAGGCCCCCAAGGTCTTCAGCAAGCTCTCCGCGTCCAAGACCCCGGCGACCGGCATCACGATCTCCGTCGCCTTCATGGGCATCGGCGTGGTCCTCAACTACGTCGTCCCGGAGAAGGCGTTCGGCTACGTCACCTCGGTCGCCACCGCCGCCGGCATCTGGACCTGGCTGATGATCCTGATCAGCCACGTCCTCTACCGCCGCGCCGTCGACGCGGGCCGTCTCCCGGCCTCGCCCTTCCCGGCCCCCGGCGGCGCGAAGTTCTCCTACGTGGCCATCGCCTTCCTCCTCTTCGTCACGGGCCTCATCGCCTACGACCCCGACTCCCGCGTCTGCCTCTACGTGATGGCCGGCTGGACCATCGCCCTGGCCGCCGGCTGGTTCGCCCTCAAGTCCCGCAACCCGCAGGTCACCGAGCGCCGCGACCCGCAGTTCGAGAAGGTCGGCTGACCCGTCCGATCCCGGCATATGGGCCGCCCCGTACCACCACTCGGTACGAGGCGGCCCTTCTGCTTATCCTGACGACCATGCCGACCCTGACCATCACCCAGGCCCTCTTCGACCAGATCGTCGCCCACGCGCGCGCGGACCACCCCGACGAGGCGTGCGGAGTCGTCGCGGGCCCGGTGGGCGAGGGCCGCCCCGAGCGCTTCGTCCCGATGCTGAACGCGGCCCGCTCGCCCACGTTCTACGAGTTCGACTCGCAGGACCTGCTGAAGCTCTACCGCGAGATGGACGACCGCGACGAGGAGCCGGTGATCATCTACCACTCCCACACCGCGACCGAGGCCTACCCCTCCCGCACCGACATCGCCTACGCCAACGAGCCCGGCGCCCACTACGTCCTCGTCTCCACCGCCGACTCGGACGAGGCGGGCCCCTTCCAGTTCCGCTCGTACCAGATCCTGGAAGGCGTGGTCACGGAGGAGGACGTCAAGGTCGTGGAGTCGTACTGACGCGGTCCTGATCCGGGCCCGATCTCGTACTCCGGATGAAATCCGTCCGAAGTGTGAGATCCCCTACCGAGGACCGGACAGGGAATCGATACGATGAGCCCATGGTTCTTCTCGACGTGAGCGACAAGGCGCCGGGCACACTGCTCGTGGCGCGGCTGCACGTCGACCTGTGCCGGCTCAGCAGCGCCATCTGTTGAACCGCGGCGCAGTCGCCGTACGGCCGCGCGCCGAGGCGCGCCCACGATCGTGCCGCGCGCCCACCGAGACCAGACCCCTCCCGCTTCCGACAGGAGCCCCTTGCCATGGCCATCGAGGTCCGCATCCCCACCATCCTCCGCACCTACACCGGCGGCGAGAAGGCCGTCGAGGGTGCCGGTGAGAACCTCGCCGCGCTCTTCGCCGACCTCGAGACCCGGCACGCGGGCATCCAGGCCCGCATCGTGGACGGCGGCGAACTGCGCCGCTTCGTCAACGTGTACCTGAACGACGAGGACGTCCGCTTCCTCGACGGCATCAACACGAAGCTGTCGGACGGCGACAACGTCACGATCCTGCCGGCCGTCGCCGGCGGCATGCGCTAAGGCCCGCTGACCGCTGATGCGTTACGACTCCCCGCTGGCCGCGGTGGGCAACACCCCTCTGGTGCGCCTGCCGCGGCTCTCGCCGTCCACCGACGTCCGCATCTGGGCCAAGCTGGAGGACCGCAATCCGACCGGCTCGGTCAAGGACCGCCCGGCCCTGCACATGATCGAACAGGCGGAGAAGGACGGCCGCCTGACCCCCGGCTGCACGATCCTGGAGCCCACCTCCGGCAACACCGGCATCTCCCTGGCCATGGCGGCAAAGCTCAAGGGCTACCGCATGGTCTGCGTGATGCCCGAGAACACCTCGCAGGAACGCCGCGACCTGCTCAACATGTGGGGCGCGGAGATCATCCCCAGCCCCGCGGCCGGCGGCTCCAACACGGCGGTCCGCGTAGCGAAGGAACTCTCCGCCGAACACCCGGACTGGGTGATGCTCTACCAGTACGGCAACCCGGACAACGCGGGCGCCCACTACGCGACCACGGGCCCGGAGATCCTCACCGACCTCCCGTCGATCACCCACTTCGTAGCGGGCCTCGGCACCACGGGCACGCTCATGGGCGTAGGCCGCTACCTCCGCGAACACAAGCCGGACGTGAAGATCGTCGCCGCGGAACCCCGCTACGACGACCTGGTCTACGGCCTCCGCAACCTCGACGAGGGCTTCGTCCCCGAGCTCTACGACGCCTCGGTCCTCACCACCCGCTTCTCGGTCGGCTCGGCCGACGCGGTCACCCGAACCCGCGAACTCCTCCAGCAGGAGGGCATCTTCGCCGGCGTCTCCACGGGTGCCGCCCTCCACGCGGCAATCGGCGTGGGCAAGAAGGCCGTAGCAGCGGGGGAGACCGCCGACATCGCCTTCGTGGTGGCGGACGGCGGCTGGAAGTACCTGTCGACAGGCGTCTACACGGCGGCAACGACAGAAGAGGCGATCGCAACCCTCCAGGGCCAACTCTGGGCATGATGAAAAGAGGCTGAGGGCAACTAGGTCAGGGGCGCGGGGAACTGCGCGCCCAGCCCCCACCGGGCCGGCAGTCAAAGAACAACCTTCATCCGCTGAGGTGACGGACCTGATCCCACAGGACCGGGTCCACCACCCCAACCCTCCGCCGGAAGTCGGACACAGCTACCTTCCGCAACTCGTCGGTCTCCAGATAGCTGGCCCGCCCCCGAGAATCGCCAACGGCCCCCGGCGGCAAGGGAATCACCCCACCCCGCCCATCGTGATACTTACTGGTGATCTTCGCGACGGTGACCTTCCGCCCCCGCACCGCCAGCACCAGACAAGGCCGATCCTTCGCAGCCCCGGGTTGATCCTCATAGGGCACGTTCGCCCACCAGATCTCCGCGGGCCGAGGCCGATCCCCCCGAACCCGTCGGGACGACCCCCGCCCCCACCCGTCGACCAGCGTCGCGACCAGCGCCAGCAACACCACCACCGCAAGCGCGAGCCACCAGTACGTGTTCATACGAACGACCGTACCGGCGCGCAATCCAAGCCGCGCGCCCTCTTACAGACCCCACGCGCCCCGGTTCCAGCCGAACCGGTGACACCACAGGTGAGTTCCCCCACAACAGCCCTTGGCGGAGGAGCGACCGGCCCTTTTGCGCCTTACGCTCGACGGACCGCACGACCCCCGTCACCCAACTCCAGAAGTTCCCGCCAGCGGAGGTTTCTGCTTTATGAAGCTCACCGTCGTCGGCTGCTCGGGGTCGTTCCCGTCCGCGGAATCGGCCTGTTCGAGCTACCTCGTAGAGGCCGACGGCTTCCGGCTGCTCCTCGACATGGGCAACGGCGCCCTTGGCGAGCTGCAGCGCCACTGCGGTCTCTACGACCTCGACGCGATCTTCCTCAGCCATCTGCACGCCGACCACTGCATCGACATGTGCGCGTACTTCGTCGCGCGCTACTACCGCCACGACGGCGGCCGCTGCGACCCCATCCCGGTCTACGGCCCCGAAGGCACCGAGCACCGTCTGACCACGGCCTACGCCGACACCCCCACCGCCTCCTCCATGAGCGAGGTCTTCGACTTCCACACGGTGAAGCCGTCCACGTTCGACGTCGGCCCCTTCACCGTGCACACCGAGCGGGTCCGCCACCCCGTCGAGGCGTACGGCATCCGCGTCGAACACGGCGGGCGGTCCCTGACGTACTCCGGCGACACGGGAGTCAGCGAGTCGCTGGACGAACTCGCCCGGGACACCGACCTGTTCCTGTGCGAGGCCGCGTTCACGCACGGCAAGGAGAACATCCCGGACCTCCACCTCAACGGCCGCGAGGCCGGTGAGACGGCCACCCGCGCCGGCGTCCGCCGCCTGGTCCTCACCCACATCCCCCCGTGGACCGACCCCCAGGCCAACCTGGCCGACGCGCGCGAGGTCTATGCCGGGCCGGTGGAACTGGCGGCGCCGAGAGCGTCGTACGAGATCTAGTCCCGCGTACGCGAAGGCCCCGGCACCTTCTAGGTGCCGGGGCCTTCGTCATGGCCGTACGAGGATCACGCCTTGGTGAGGTCCTCGACCTCCTCCTCGGGCTCGCGGCCCGGGGTGGGGAGGTTCCACTTCGTGATGGCGAAGCGGAAGACGAAGTAGTAGATCGCGCCGAAGACCAGACCGATCGGGATGATCAGCCAGGGCTTGGTGGCGAGGTTCCAGTTGAGGGCGTAGTCGATGAAGCCCGCGGAGAAGGTGAAGCCCGCGTGGACGCCGAGGGCCCAGGTGATCGCCATGGACAGGGCGGTCAGCACCGCGTGGATCGCGTAGAGGACCGGGGCGATGAACATGAACGAGAACTCGATGGGCTCGGTCACACCGGTCACGAAGGACGTCAGCGCGAGCGAGATCATCATGCCGGTCACGGCCTTGCGGCGCTCGGGGCGGGCGGTGTGCGCGATGGCGAGCGCGGCGGCCGGGAGGCCGAACATCATGATCGGGAAGAAGCCCGACATGAACTGTCCGGCGGTCGGGTCGTGGGCGAAGAAGCGGGTGAGGTCGCCGTGCACGACCGTCCCGTCCGGCTTGGTGAAGTCGCCGATCTGGAACCAGGCCACCGAGTTGACGAACTGGTGCATGCCGACCGGGATCAGACCGCGGTTGATCAGACCGAACAGACCGGCACCGAACGCGCCGAGACCGGTGATCCACTCACCGAAGTTCGAGATGCCCTCGCCGATCGGCTTCCAGATCAGGCCGAAGAAGACACCCATGAGCGTGCCGACGAACGCCATGATGATCGGGACGAGCCGGCGGCCGTTGAAGAAGCCGAGCCAGTCGACCAGCTTGGTCCGGTGGAACTTCTGCCACAGCACCGCGGAGAGCAGACCCATGATGATGCCGCCGAGGACACCGGGGTTGTTGTAGGTCGCCGGTACGTCGGCGCCCTTCAGGATCTGCGCCTCGGTGACGGGGAAGGCCTTGAGCACATTGCTGTAGACGAGGAAGCCGACAAGCGCCGCCAGCGCGGTGGAGCCGTCGGACTTCTTGGCGAAGCCGATCGCGACACCTATGCAGAACAGCAGCGGCAGGTTGTCGAAGATCGCGCCACCGGCGGTGGCGAAGACGGCCGTCACCTTGTCCGGCAGGTGCAGCTTGTCGTGGATGTCGGCCTGGCCGAACCGGAGCAGGATGCCCGCCGCCGGAAGCACAGCGATCGGGAGCTGTAGGCTGCGACCGATCTTCTGCAGGCCCTGGAACAGGCCGGATCCCCACTTCTTCGTGGGTGCCGCCGTTGGCGCGGTGGCAGTGCTCATGGACTTCCTCCATCGGGTGGTGGTCTACACCACTCAGTGGTGTAGACCTGTTGTAGCAGATGAAGTCCGCATAAAGGAACCCGCTGAATCTGCGACCGAAGCGCTACGCGACGTACACGGCGAGGCAATCCCCGAGGGGCACGCCAAAAGGCCCCCGGACCGCTGGTCCGGGGGCCAACTCGCGTACTGCGCCTGCCTGTTCCGTCAGGCCTTCGTGACGTCCTCGCGTTCGTCCTCCGGCTCCCGCCCCGGTGTCTTCAGGTCGAACTTCGTGATCGCGAAACGGAAGACGACGTAGTACACCGCCGCGAAGCACAGCCCGATCGGAATGATCGCCCACGGTTTCGTCGCCAGATTCCAGTTGATCGCGTAGTCGATCAGACCGGCGGAGAAGCTGAAACCGTCGTGCACCCCGAGCCCCCAGGTCACCGCCATCGACACCCCGGTCAGCACCGCGTGGACCGCGTAGAGGAGGGGCGCGATGAACAGGAACGAGTACTCGATGGGCTCGGTGATGCCGGTCACGAACGAGGTCAGCGCGACCGAGAGCATCAGGCCGCTCACCTCCTTGCGGCGGCTCGGCTTCGCGCAGTGTGCGATCGCGAGCGCCGCCGCCGGCAGCGCGAACATCATGATCGGGAAGAACCCCGAGGTGAACTGCCCCGCGTTCGGGTCACCCGCCAGGAACATGTTGATGTCACCGTGCACCACGGTCCCGTCCGGCTTCGTGTAGCTCCCGAACTGGAACCAGATGGGCACGTTCAGGAACTGATGCAGCCCTACGACCAGCAGCGCCCGGTTGGCCAGACCGAACACCCCGGCACCCAGCGCACCCCGCGCGCTCAGCCAGTCGCTGAAGTGCTCAAGGCCGGTGCCGATCGGCGGCCAGACCCACAGCGCGATCGCCGCCACCGCGATCGCCACGAACGACATGATGATCGGGACGAGACGGCGGCCGTTGAAGAAGCCGAGCCAGTCCACCAGCTTCGTACGGTGGAACCGCACCCAGAAGAACGCGGTCAGCAGCCCCAGCACGATCCCGCCGAACACCCCGGGATTCTGGTACGTGAACGCCGAGACCGAGTGATCGAGGGCCTGGCAGCCGATGCCCGGCACCACCGTCGTGGCGCCCGTGCAGTCCTTCGGGAACTGGCGCAGCACGTTGTAGTAGACGAGGAAGCCGACGACTCCGGCCAGCGCCGTCGACCCGTCCGACTTCTTCGCCATCCCGATCGCGACACCCACGCAGAACAGCAGCGGCAGCCCGAGCTGCCCGTCGAGCAGCGCCCCGCCGGCGCCCGCCATCACCTTCGAGACATTGGTCCACCCCAGGCCGTCGTCCCCGAACACGTCCGGCTGCCCGAGCCGGTTGAGGATGCCGGCCGCCGGCAGTACGGCGATGGGGAGTTGAAGACTGCGGCCCATCTTCTGCAGCCCCTGGAACAGGCTGCCCCAAAGGGTCCGCCCAGGACGGGCGGCGGCACTGTCGGCACTCATGGACGCCCCTCGGTAATGTGGTGTAGACCAGTTGGCGACGTGATCGTCACCATCATTCGGCACGCACGACATGACCGCTCGCGAAGCTGGGCCAACTGTGGGTTACTGCGACAAAGCGGTTCGGATCAGGGAGAGAACAACATGGCCACCAAGGCTGAGAAGATCGTTGCCGGGCTGGGCGGGATCGACAACATCGAAGAGGTCGAGGGCTGCATCACCCGCCTGCGCACCGAGGTCAAGGACCCGGCCCTCGTCGACGACGCCGCCCTGAAGGCCGCCGGCGCCCACGGCGTCGTCAAGATGGGCACGGCCGTCCAGGTCGTCATCGGCACGGACGCGGACCCGATCGCGGCGGACATCGAAGACATGATGTGAAGCGCGGGGATCGTTCCCGGCTTTGACCCGAGCGCCGACTCCGGCTTCACCTACGGCGTCACGCACTGAGGGGCTCTTCCCACCGCGGGAGGAGCCCCTTCCCCTCTGTGCGGGCCGGACCTACCACTAGGCTCTTCGCCATGTCTCGAATCGACGGCCGCACCCCCGAACAGCTCCGCCCCGTCACCATCGAACGCGGCTGGAGCAAGCACGCCGAGGGCTCCGTCCTCGTCTCCTTCGGCGACACGAAGGTCTTCTGCACCGCCTCCGTCACCGAAGGCGTCCCCCGCTGGCGCAAGGGCAGCGGCGAGGGCTGGGTCACCGCGGAGTACTCCATGCTGCCCCGCGCCACCAACACCCGCGGCGACCGCGAGTCCGTCCGCGGCAAGATCGGCGGCCGCACCCACGAGATCAGCCGCCTCATCGGCCGCTCCCTGCGCGCGGTCATCGACTACAAGGCCCTGGGCGAGAACACGATCGTCCTCGACTGCGATGTGTTGCAGGCCGACGGCGGCACCCGTACGGCGGCCATCACCGGCGCGTACGTCGCGCTGGCGGACGCGGTCACCTGGGCCCAGGGCAAGAAGCTCATCAAGGCCGGCCGCCAGCCGCTCACCGGCACGGTGAGCGCCGTGTCGGTCGGCATCGTGGGCGGAGTCCCCCTCCTGGACCTCTGCTACGAGGAGGACGTCCGCGCCGAGACCGACATGAACGTCGTCTGCACCGGCGACGGCCGCTTCGTCGAGGTCCAGGGCACCGCCGAGGCGGAGCCCTTCGCGCGCGACGAGCTCAACGCCCTCCTCGACCTCGCGGTCGCCGGCTGCGACGAGCTGACCGCCGTACAGCGAAAGGCACTTGAGGCCGCGCTGGAGAAGTAAGAGGCTGGCACGGTCAAGTAAAGGGCGCACCAAGAGAGGCGGGCTGCGGGGTCAACCCGGCGGCCCGCCCCCGCGTCCCTACGCATACGGAACGGAAACGGGGACGGCCGCCCAGGCCCACCCCAGGGGGAGGCACCGAACCATGGCCGCAAGCCGACGAAGCGGACGAAGCCGCAGCAGTCGACGCCGTATCGCCATAGCCGCCACCGTGGCGGTGATCGGCCTGACCGCCGGGCTCGCCACCGGCTGCGACGCCGTCGACAAGGCCATCGACTGCGTCCAGACCGCCGACACCATCGCCGACAGCGTCACCGGCCTCCAGCAGGCGGTGGAGAACGCGGCCAACGACCCCACCCAGACCGACCAGTCCCTCAACTCCATCGAGAAGGACCTCGACAAGATCGGCGACAAGACCGACAACGCCGACGTCAACAAGGCGGTGGACCACTTGAGGACGGCCGTCGACAACGTCCGTACGGCGGTCAAGAACGGCGACAACACGCCTGACATCAGCCCGGTGACGGACGCGGCGGGCGAACTGACGAAGGTCTGCACGTCGTAGGTGCGGGGTGGGGGTTGGGATACTGGACGCCATGACACGCCTGATCCTCGCCACCCGCAACGCCGGCAAAATCACCGAACTGAGGTCGATCCTCACCGCCGCGGCCCTGCCCCACGACCTCGTCGGTGCGGAGTCCTACCCCGACATCCCCGACGTCAAGGAAACGGGCGTGACCTTCGCGGAGAACGCCCTCCTGAAGGCCCACGCCCTGGCCCAGGCAACGGGCCTCCCGGCGGTGGCGGACGACTCGGGCCTCTGCGTGGACGTCCTGAACGGCGCGCCGGGCATCTTCTCGGCGAGGTGGTCGGGTAAGCACGGCGACGACAAGGCCAACTTGGCCTTGCTGTTGGCCCAGTTGTCGGACATCGCGGACGAGCACAGGGGAGCGCACTTCGCGTGCGCGGCGGCCCTGGCGTTGCCGGACGGCACGGAACGGGTGGTCGAGGGGCAGTTGCGGGGGCTGCTCCGCCACACCCCGGTCGGCACGAACGGCTTCGGCTACGACCCGATCCTCCAGCCGGAGGGGGAGACGCGGACCTGCGCGGAACTGACGGCCGACGAGAAGAACGCGATCAGCCATCGAGGGAAGGCGTTTCGGGCGTTGGTGCCGGTGGTTCGGGAGTTGTTGGGCTGAGACGAAGGAGGGGCCGTCCTTGCGGACGGCCCCTCCGGGCGTGCGGCCGATGGGAGTCGAACCCACATGGGCAAATGCCCCGAGGCACCTAAAACCTCTGCTTATACCATTCAGCAACGGCCGCGTGCCCGACCATGCTACCGGGGATGTGCCCGACTGCGGCTCCCACCTCTGCACCAGGTGCTGGTGATCGCGTGGCAGTTGGGGCAGAGCAGCCGGAGGTTCTCGCGCCGGTCGTCGCTCCAGTCCCCGTTGATGTGATCGACCTCCAGCGTCATGGGCTTGCCGAGCCACTCGGGCCCGATCCCGCATTCGGCGCACACCTCTGGTGTACCTACCTCCAGGAGCGCCCGACGGAGCAGGTGGGTTCTCGTTCGGCGATTGCCGTCGTGCTGGACGAGGATGTTTTCGGCGCTCCGAAGAAGCACACCGCCTGACCGTCCTCGCTGGTGCGCCTGTCCCAGAAAGTGGGAGGTGTCGAGGCCGTCTTCCGTCAGCCATTCGCGGAGCAGCGTGCGCAGCCGGCTGTTGTACGGCTCCATCCCCAGCGCACGAAGCGTGTCCGCGATGGATGTGGCTCCCGCGACGGCGCGGCGCAGTTCATCGGTGGCCGGTTTGGGTGGTGCCGCGTTCGATCGTCTCTGGCGCGGCATGTGGGAGACATCTATTCCGAAGTGGTCGAAGCGCCCAAAGAGATGGCGGCGAAGGTTGCCATAGGGCTGCGTCCCGAAGAAAGCGATGACCTCGTCGATGTCGGAGCAGCGTGCGGCGGCTTCGGCCAGTCGCTCGCGGGTGTACTGCACACCGCTGCTCATGACGTGCCGCCTTTGCCGCGTCCCTTTCCACGTCCTCGATAACTGTCCGTCGTCGAGTGGCAGTTGGGGCACAGGAACCGCAGGTTCTCGATGCGGTCGTCGCGCCAGTTGCCATCGATGTGATCGACCTCCAGCGGGAGCGGATGCCCTCGCCAGACCGCTTCCGCCCCGCACAGAGCGCACCGCTCCTGCATTCCCGATGCCTTCATCGCCCACTTGAGCCGATCGCTCGGGATGCGCCGAGCCTGACCGGTCGGCTGCTCGACGAGCAGTCCCTCAGGTGTCCGGGGGCGCCGGGTTTCACCCCGCCGGGTCGGCCCCCGAAAATGCGAGATGTCGATGTCGTACGCCTTGATACGACGGCTGATGTGCGTGTGGTGTCCGCCCACGACCTCCAGCCCGAGACGCCGCAGCACGTCGCACATGTTCGTCGACGCCGAAACCGCCGCCTGGAGGATCTCCTTCGTCCACTTCACGCCCTCGCGCTCGAAGTGCGAGACATCCACCCCCAGCTTCTTCATCCGCCCAAGGACATAGCGCCGGGTCGAACTCCCCGGATCCACCCCCAACCTCACCAACGCCTCGGACAACGTCCGAGCCCCCTGAGCCGCCTCTTCCAGCCGCTCCCGCGAATACGCGCTGACTCCCACCGTTTCCCTCCGATCTCGACCACACGTTCGTGGTCTCGAATGGAGTAACGAGAGGCATTTCGAACAGTCACTCCTGAAACGTAAAGCAGTTGATAGCCTGTCGGTCGTTGAAGCCTCCGGGCGCGGACTCTTGTCCGCTCGGGAGGCTTTTTTCATGACCTCTTTTGTGGGAGCAGCAGAAGTAGCAGTAGATGTACGACCAGCCACCCTCGCCGACCGCCCCACCGTCGAGCGGCTCTGGCTGATGTTTCGGCATGATCTGTCCGGGATCGGGATCGGCGGGCAGGCTCAACTGCCCAAGCCCGACGGGACGTTCCGGAGTGAGCGGGTGGATGCGGCGTTCGGCGAGGGGGGCGGGGACTGGGCGCCGTATCTCTTCTGGAGTGGGGAGTGTCCCGTCGGGTTCGCGTTCGTGCGGGGGGTCAACTCCGCCACCCGCGTGCTCAACAGTTTCTTCGTCGTGCGCGGTGCCCGGCGGGCCGGGGTCGGGATGCGGGCCGCGCGGGATGTTGTCGCGCAGTATCCGGGGAGTTGGGAGGTCGCGTTCCAGGATGCCAATCCGGGGGCCGTGGCGTTCTGGCGGCGGGTGGGCGACGAGCTTGCCCCGGAAGGCTGGACCGAGGAGCGCAGGCCGGTGCCGGGGCGGGCCGACCTGCCTCCTGACGTGTGGATCTCGTTCGGGTACGGAACGGGGAACGGAAGGGCTGGCTAGATCCCCAGGTCCTTGATGATCTTCGCCACGTGGCCCGTCGCCCGGACGTTGTACAGCGCGTGCTCCACCTTGCCGGACTCGTCCACGATGATCGTGGAGCGGATCACGCCCAGGTAGGTCTTGCCGTAGTTCTTCTTCTCGCCGAAGGCCGCGTACGCGTCGAGGGTCTTCTTGTCGGGGTCCGCGAGGAGGGTGACCTTGAGGTTCTCCTTCTCGCGGAACTTGGCGAGCTTCTCCGGCTGGTCGGGGGAGATGCCGATGACGTCGTAACCGGCGCCCGTCAGCAGCTCCAGGTTGTCCGTGAAGTCGCAGGCCTGCTTGGTGCAGCCGGGGGTCAGGGCCGCCGGGTAGAAGTAGACGATGACCTTGCGGCCCTTGTGGTCGGCGAGGGACACCTCGTTGCCGTCGGCGTCGGGGAGCGTGAAGGCGGGGGCAACGTCCCCGGGCTGGAGTCGTTCACTCATCGCGCTAGCGTAACCGGGGGTGCTGACAGTGCACTCCGCGCGAGAGCTGACAGACTGTCCGGCACAAGTACCAGCAGACTTCGGAGGCCGTACGGTGACGGACACGTCGAACACGCCGGACACCAGAACCCCGGCGCAGATCGAGGCGGACATCAAGCGTCGCCGCGATGTCCTCGCCGACACGCTCGACGAGATCGGGGTGCGGGTGCACCCGAAGACGATCGTGGGTGACGCGAAGGCCAAGGTCGCGTCCAGCATCGACCACACCCTCGGCAGGGCGTACGTCGGCGTCAACCGGGTCGTCGGTGACGTCAAGGGTCAGTTCGTGGACGAAGAGGGCGCGCCGCGCGTCGAGCGGATCGTTCCTGTCGCCCTCGTCGCTGTCGGGGTCGTGGGGCTGTTCGTCCTCGGGTCCCGGCGTCGTAGCGGTCGTAAGGGCTGAAACCGTGGGCCACCCGGCCGCGTACGGACGGGTCCTGGGCAGGTAGGTTCGTGGGCGTGAGCGCCAAGAGAGACGAGCAGAGCACCCAGCACGACAAGCTGCCCATCCGGATGCTGCACGACCGTGTGCTCGTGCGGCAGGACAAGAGCGAGGGCGAGCGGCGTTCGGGTGGCGGGATCCTGATCCCCGCGACGGCGGCCGTGGGGCGCCGACTGGCCTGGGCCGACGTGGTCGCCGTAGGGCAGAACGTGCGGACCGTGGAGCCCGGCGACCGGGTTCTCTACGACCCCGAGGACCGCGCCGAGGTCGAGGTGCGCGGGGTCGCCTACGTCCTCATGCGCGAGCGGGACCTGCACGCCGTCGCCGCCGACCGGTTCGAGGGGTCCGAGGACTCGACCGGTCTGTATCTGTAGGACCTGTACCTGTACCTGTAGCAGCAAGGCTCTAAGGGGCTGGTGACCATCGTCACCAGCTCCTTTTGCCGTTCCTTTGCTACGTTGGAAAGGAGCCCGACGAGACGCGCCGTACCGGGGCAGCGACACGGAAAGACGACGCACCCCCGTTCAGTACGTACGTCTCGGAGGTGCCTGTCATGGCCTGGGTTCTGCTTGTCGTCGCCGGTCTGCTCGAAGTCGGCTGGTCGATCGGGATGAAGTACACCGACGGGTTCACGCGGCTCGTCCCCAGCGTGTTCACCGGTGCCGGGATCGTCGCCAGCATGCTGTTGCTCTCGTACGCCGCGAAGTCGCTGCCCATCGGTACCGCCTACGGCGTGTGCGTCGGGATCGGCGCGGCCGGGGCGGCGGTGCTCGGCATGGTGGTGCTGGGGGAGCCTGCCACCGCCGCCCGGATCTTCTTCGTGTGTCTGCTGCTGGTCGCCGTCGTGGGGCTGAAGGCGACCTCCGGTCACTAGCCGGGGGAGTTGGTCACTCCTTCTTGCGGCCCGTGCTCTGCGGGCCCGCCGTCGTCCCACCGGTCGTCGTGCCACCGGTGGTGCCGTCCGTCGTCGTCCCCGTCGTGCCGCCTGTCGTCGTGGTCCCGCCGTCCGTGGTCGTGCCCGTGGTGCCGCCGGTGGTCGTGGTGCCGCCGTCGGTCGTCGTGCCGCCCGTGGTCGTGGTCCCGCCGTCCGTGGTCGTGCCCGTCGTGCCGCCGGTCGTCGTGGTGTCGCCGCCGGTGGTGGTCGTGCCGCCGTCCGTCTGGCCGCCCCGCGTGCCGCCCTGGTCGCCCTGACCGCCGGTGGTGGTCGTGCCGCCGTTGTCCTGGTTGCCCGTCGTCGCCGGCTGGCTGGGCTGGAGGCTCGGGGGTGCGACGGTCTCGGCGCCGTCCTGGAGCTGGAGGTCGAAGTCGCTCGCCTCGGTGCCCTTGAGGGCGGACTTGGTGTACTGGGCCCAGATCTCGGCGGGCGCCCCGCCGCCGTTGATCCGGGGGAGGCCCATCGCGCCGTAGAGCGACTTGTGGGCGGCGGTGGTCGGGTCCTGGCCCATGACCGAGACGACGGTGGCGAGGTCGGGGGTGTAGCCCGCGAACCAGGCCGCCGTGTCCTCCTCAGCTGTGCCGGTCTTGCCGGCCGCGGGGCGGTCGGCGCCTTGGGCGGCGGTGGCCGTGCCGTTGTCGACGACGCTCTGCAGGACCGAGGTGGTGGTGTCGGCGGCCTCGCGGCTCACCGCGCGGGTCGTCTTGTTCTCCGGCAGCTTGATGTCGTTCGTGCCGTCCTTGGTGATCTTCGAGATCATCGTGTACGTGTGCCGCTGACCGTGGTTGGCGATGGTGGCGTACGCCTCCGCCATGTCGAGGACGCTCGCGGTGGACGGGCCGAGCGCGATCGACGGGGTGGCGGTCAGGTCGGGGGTGTCGGACGGGATGCCGAGGTCGATGGCGGTCTGCTTGACCTTCGTGGGGCCCACGTCGACCGCCATCTGCGCGTACACCGAGTTGACGGACTTGTCGGTCGCCGTACGGACGGTGATGTCGCCGTAGGAGACCTCGTCCTCGTTCTCCGGCGCGTACGAGCCGCCGCTCCAGCCTTCCACGGGGCGCTTGTTGGTGCCGTCGTAGTAGGTGTTGGGCGTGATGGTCTGGCCGTCCTGGGTCTGCGAGTCGTTCTGGATGGCCGAGGTGAGGACGAACGGCTTGAAGGTGGAGCCGACTTGGAAGTCGCCGCGGGTCGCGCCGTTCGTGTACTGCTTCACGTAGTCGATGCCGCCGTACATCGCGACGATGTTTCCGGTCTTGGGATCGACCGAAGCCCCGCCCGCGCGCACGTAGTTGTCGACCTTGCGGCTCTTCTTGTCGAGCTTGGACATGACCTGGTCGTTCACGGCCTTGACGAAGGCGTCCTGCTTGCTCTTCTGGAGCGTGGTGGTGATGCGGTAGCCGCCGGCTTCGAGGGTGTCCGCGTCGATGATCTTGTTCGTGGTGAGGTAGTCCTTGATCGCGCCGACGATGTAACCACGCTGTCCGGACATGCTCGTTGAGGCCGTCGCCTCCTTCGGCATGGGGAACTTCATGCCGGCGCGCGCGGACTGGGTGAGCCAGCCCTTCTTGACCATGCCGTCGAGGACGTAGTTCCAACGGGCCACCGCGGCGGCCTTGTTCTCCGGATGCGCCACGACGTCGTACTCGCTCGGCGCGTTCAGCAGCGCGGCGAGGTAGGCGCCGCGGCCGGCGTCGAGGTCGGCGGCGTCCTTGCCGTAGTAGGCCTGGGCGGCGGCCTGGATGCCGTACGCGTTGCGGCCGAAGTAGCTGGTGTTGAGGTAGCCCTCCAGGATCTCGGCCTTGGACTCCTCGCGGTCCAGCTTGATCGAGATGAAGAACTCCTTCACCTTGCGGGTGACGGTCTGTTCCTGGCCCAGGTAGTAGTTCTTGACGTACTGCTGGGTGATCGTGGAGCCGGACTGGGTGCCCTTGCCGGTCGCGGTGTTCCACGCGGCGCGGACCATCGCCTTGGGGTCGACGGCGGACTCGGAGTAGAAGTCCCGGTCCTCGGCGGCCAGTACGGCGTGCTGGGCGTTCGCCGAGACCTGGGCGAGGCTCACGTTCTCGCGGTTGACCTCGCCGTCGCGGGCGAGTTGGGAGCCGTCCGCGTAGAGGTACACGTTGGACTGCTTCATCGCGAGGGCGTTGGCGGGCGGGATCTTGACCAGCGAGTAGCCGAGGAAGAACGCGCCGATCAGCACTGCCACGAGCCCGATGAACCCGACGAGCGTCATCCGCCAGGTCGGGATCGCCCGCCGCCACCCGGTGCGCTTGGGCCGCTTGGCCTTCTTGGGCTTCTCGCCCCCGGCCGCCCCGGACGCCCCAGGGGCCTCGGGTGCGGCGGCCGCTTCCGGCTCTCTCGGTGCCCAGCCCTGGTTCGGCTGCTGCGGCTGCGGCTGGTCGCTCATGTCGTGCACGGACTCCTGTTTCGCGTCGTACCGTCCCGCACTGCCTCGTACGTTCCTGTACGGCCTTGTGCGCTTCTGCGCCCCCAGACGAAGACTCTCGCACCATGCGTTCCGTTCCCGCCCATCGGCACGCACTTGCCCGGAAAATGCGTGGCGTGCGTCACCACCTGCGGACTAGGCTCCTGCGCTTCGGTGTCAAGAGGCGGTGGAGGGTGGTTTCTGTGGGCGCTGGGCGGTTGTACGCGGCCGTCGCGGCGGGGGGTTTCAGGCGGTACGCGACGTACCGGGCGGCGACGCTCGCCGGGGTCTTCACCAACACGGTCTTCGGTGTCGTCCTCGTCTACACGTATCTGGCGCTGTGGGACGAGCGCCCGCATCTCGGGGGGTACGACCAGGCGCAGGCGGTGACGTACGTGTGGCTGGGGCAGTGTCTGTACGCGACGCTGGCGATCCAGGGCGGCGGGTTCGAGAAGGACCTGATGGAGCGGATCAGGACCGGGGACATCGCCGTCGACCTCTACCGGCCCGCCGACCTCCAACTGTGGTGGCTGGCAAGCGACTTCGGGCGGGCCATGTTCCAGATGCTGGGGCGGGGCGTGATCCCGTTCGTGTTCGGCGCGTTGTTCTTCCCGATGGCGCTTCCCACGGACGTGATGTCCTGGGCGGCTCTCCTGGTCGCGTTGCTGCTGGCGATCCTCGTCA
Source organism: Streptomyces sp. N50 (assembly GCF_033335955.1). Classification (GTDB taxonomy): domain Bacteria; phylum Actinomycetota; class Actinomycetes; order Streptomycetales; family Streptomycetaceae; genus Streptomyces. Next base: position 3,280,518 of record NZ_CP137549.1, on the reverse strand, counting down.
GCTTCGGCCTCCGCTACCTCGCGGCCCTGAGCGTGTTCTGGCTGATGGACGGCACGGGCGTCAACCAGGCCACGATGATCCTGGGGATCTTCTGCTCGGGCATGGTGCTTCCGCTGAACGCCTTCCCGGGCGCGCTCGGCGACATCGTCCGCGCGCTGCCGTGGGCGGCGCAGATCCAGATGCCGGCGGACGTGCTGATGGGGAAGACGGATCCGCTGCACGCGTACGCCTTCCAGGCGGCCTGGGCGGTGGCGCTGCTCACGGCGGGGCGGCTGATGCAGTCGGCGGCGACGCGGAGAGTGGTGGTGCAGGGTGGCTGAGACGACCCGAACGAGTGAGTACCCGCTGGGCGAACTGCCGCGCTGGCGCGAGGGGTTGCGTGCCTACGGGATGATCGCCGGGATGTGGATCCGGTCGAGCATGACCTACCGCGCATCCTTCGTCATCACGGTGTTCGGCAACCTGCTGGTGACCGGCCTGGACTTCGTCACGATCCTGCTGATGTTCTCGCAGGTCCACTCGCTGGGCGGCTGGTCCCTGCCCGAAGTCGCCTTCCTCTACGGCCTGTCGGCGACCGCGTTCGGCATCTCCGACCTGGTGCTCGGCTCGATGGACGTGCTCGGCGCCCGCATCCGCGACGGCTCCTTCGACACCCTCCTCGTACGCCCCGCGCCGGTGCTGGCCCAGATCGGCGCCGACCGGTTCGCGCTGCGCCGGCTGGGCCGGATCACCCAGGGCGCGCTGGTGCTCGGGTACGCGCTGCTCCACATCGACGTCAACTGGACCGTGGGGAAGCTGCTGTTGGTGCCGGTGATGCTGCTCTGCGGCGCGGCGATCTTCGGGGCGCTGTTCGTGGCGGGCGCGGCCTTCCAGATCCTGGCGCAGGACGCGGCCGAGGTGCAGAACGCGTTCACCTACGGCGGCACCACGCTGCTGCAGTATCCGCCGGCCGTGTTCGGCAAGGACTTCGTGCGGGGCGTGACCTTCATGCTGCCGCTCGCCTTCGTCAACTGGGTGCCCGCCTCCTATGTGTTGGGGCGGCCGTACCCGCTGGACCTGCCACCGGGCGCGGAGTTCGCCTCCCCGCTGGTGGCACTCGCCTTCTGCGCGCTGGCCGGACTGGCCTGGCGCGCCGGGCTCAAGTCGTACCGAAGCACTGGGAGTTGACGGTGACAGAGCAGGCGTTCATCGAACTGGACCGCGTCGAGAAGGTCTTCGACGTGCGCAAGAAGACCGGGTTCATGAAACGGGAGCGGCGCCAGGTGCGGGCCGTCGACTCGATCTCCTTCACCGTGGCACGCGGCGAGATGGTCGGCTACATCGGCCCGAACGGCGCCGGGAAGTCCACAACCATCAAGATGCTGACGGGAATCCTCACCCCGTCCGGGGGCCGGCTGCGGGTCGCCGGCATCGACCCGTCCCGCGAGCGCACCCGGCTCGCGCACCGCATCGGCGTGGTCTTCGGCCAGCGGACCACGCTCTGGTGGGACCTCCCGCTGATCGACTCGTACAACCTGATGCACCGCATGTACCGCATCCCGGACGCCCGTTACACCGAGAACCTCGACCGCTGTGTCGAACTCCTCGAACTGGGCGCCCTGTTGGACGTCCCCGTACGCCAACTGTCCCTCGGCCAGCGGATGCGCGGCGACATCGCGGCGGCCCTGCTGCACGACCCCGAGGTGCTCTACCTCGACGAGCCGACCATCGGCCTGGACGTCATCTCCAAGGCCAAGGTCCGGGAGTTCCTGCGGGAGTTGAACGCCGAGCAGGGCACCACGGTCCTCCTCACCACCCACGACCTCCAGGACATCGAGCAGCTCTGCTCGCGCGTGATGGTCATCGACCACGGGCGCCTGATGTACGACGGCCCGCTCGTCGGGCTGCACGAGGCGGGGGAGAGCGAGCGGACGCTGGTGGTGGACCTGGAGCGGGAGTTGCCCCCGATCGAGGTGCCGGACGCGCGGGTCGTGAAGGTGGAGGGCCCGAGGCAGTGGCTGGCGTTCCCGGCGTCGGAGTCGGCGGCTCCGCTGGTCGCCCGGATCGCGGCGGAGTACCCGATGGTGGACCTGTCGGTGCGGGAGCCGGACATCGAGGCGGTCATCGCGAAGATGTACGCCGAGCAGGCGGAGAAAGCGGTGTCGTAGCCCTTCAGGAAGTGACCTCGTAGGCTGCTCCGTATGACCGACGACGCAGTCCCGGAGCTCCGCGCATCCGACGCCGACCGTGAGCGAGTCGCCGAGGTGCTGCGCGACGCCGTCGCGGAGGGCCGCCTCGACATGGAGGAGTTCGAGGAGCGGCTGGAGGCGACCTACAAGGCGCGGACGTACGGCGAACTCACCCCCATCACCCAGGACCTGCCCGCCCCCGGAGTCGCCCCGCCGCGGGTGAACATGGTCAAGGAGCCGGTGGACAGCGGGAGTTGGGCCGGGCGGATCGTCGGCGGCGAGGGGTCCTCGACCTGGGCCGTGGCCATCCTGTCCGGGTTCCAGCGCAAGGGGCGGTGGACGGTCCCGAAGAAGTTCACCTGCTTCTCCTTCTTCGGCGGTGGCGAGATCGACCTGCGCGAGGCGAATTTCGCGGACCGAGAGGTCGAGATCAACTGCATCGCGATCATGGGCGGCGCGCAGGTGGTCGTGCCGCCGGGCGTCGAGGTCGTCGTCCGCGGCATCGGCATCATGGGCGCCTTCGACCACAGCCAGGAGGGCGTGCCGGGCGACCCGGGCGCCCCGCGCGTGATCCTCACGGGCTTCGCCTTCTGGGGCGGCGTCGGCGTGGAACGCAAGGTGACCCGCGCGGAGCGGCAACGCCTCAAGGAGGAGCGCCGCCAGGAGAAGCTGGAGCGCGGCTCGTCCGCCAAGCAGCTCTACGGCTCCCACCGCGACGCGCTGTCCGGTGTGCACGACGCCCACCGCGAGGCCATGGACGAGTACCGCGAGGCGATCCGGCGCCGGCACGAGGAGCGCAGGGAACGGCACGAGGAGCGCCGCGAGCGGCACCGGGACCGGCGGGAGCGCAGGCACCGGGACTGGGACTGAGTTCCGTAGGTCTCAGGTTTTCGGGAGGGTGCCGAGCCGCCCCCTCACCGCCCGGACCTACAACTGGGCCGGGACCGCGCCCTTGAGATCCGCCAGGTCGATCGTCGCGGCCATCCTCCGGTAGCCCCGGTCGCTGGGGTGGAGATGGTCGCCCGAGTCGTACTCCGAGGCGAACCGGCGCGGGTCGTACGGATCGCGGAGCGCCTTGTCGAAGTCGACGACGGCGTCGTAGACCGTGCCGCTCCTGATCGCCGCGTTGACCTGCCGGCGCACCTCGTTGCGGCCCGCCGAGTAGCGGGGGTGGCCGCCGAAGGGCATCAGGGTCGCGCCGATGACCTTGATGCCGTGGGCGTGGGCCTGGCGGACCAGGGTGCGCAGGCCGGTGAGGACCCGGTCGGCGGTGGCGCCGTGCAGGACGTCGTTGACGCCGAGGTCGATGACGACGGCCTTGACGTTCGGGCGGCCCAGCACGTCACGGCCGAAGCGGACGAGGCCGCTCTGGTTCTCGGCGGGGCGGCCGGCGAGGCTGGTGAGTATCTGGTTGCCGCTGATGCCCTCGTTGACGACGCTGTAGCGCGGCACGTCCTGCCCGGCGGCCACGGCCGCGCGCAGCCGCTGCGAAAAGGCGTCCGGCCAGCGGCGGTTGGCGCCCTCCGTCGAGGTGGACCCGTCGGTGATCGAGTCGCCGAACGCCACGACCGTGCCGTTCGCCTGCTCGCTCAGCACGTCCACGGCCGTCAAGTACCGCCAGATCGCGGTGCGTTCGCGGTACGGCGTGCCGGTCGCGTCCTCGGCGTGGTCGCCGTCGGCGAGATAGGAGATCTGCCGCGCGTACGGGTGGTAGGTGACCGGCCCCGACGCGGTGGGGGCGTAGGTGGTGACCAACAGGTCGGCGCCCGCCGGGACTTGGAGGCGCACGGCGTCGCTGAGGATCTGTCCACCCGCCGGGACGGTGACCGAGGTCGCGCCGCCGCCGAAGGTCAGCCGCCGCATGGTGCCCGCGGCCGCGGCGGAGCTGTTGCGGGCGGCGGCGACGGCGATCGAGGCGTGCGTGATGCTGAGCGGGGCCTGGCCGTAGAGGTTCGAGAGGGTGATCCGGGCGCCCGCGCCGCCGGCACTCGTGTGCACGACGTTGCGCACCGAGCGGCCCGCCATGCCGGTCTGCTCCGTGCCGGTCTCGGCGCGCACCGGGGCGGCGGCCCAGGCGCCCACCCAGGTGCCGGCCGAGGCGGGGGCGGCGGAGTTGCCGCCGGAGCGTGAGCCGGCGGAGTTCTTCCCGTCGTCGCCCCGGCTTCCGTCGCCCGCGGCGGCCCCGACGTATATGCAGACCGAAAGGACCGCGATCAAGGTGATGATCGCGGTAAGCAGGGCATAACCACGTCGCTTGGTCACGCGGTACGGATCTCCTCGGGTGAGTGGCAGGGCCCTGCCATTTTGCCCGATCGGGTGACTGTGGGAACTCCTGTCCCGTTCCGGGAGTCGGTCAGGAAGGGACAATATGTACGGTACCGGCGAACGGGTGGAGCGGATGGAACGGACAGAGGCGGGGCTGGGGGCGGCGACCGAGCGTGACGGGTCGCGCCGCACGATGACCACCTTCAGCGCGGCCGACCAGGAGCGGCAGCGCGGCGTCCGCCGGATGAAACTGACGGCGCTCGCCCTGCTGCTCTTCGTGGCCGTCGTCTACGTCCTCGCGAAATGGGCGTCGCACTCGGGCGCGGGACCCTGGGCGGGCTATGTCGCGGCGGCGGCCGAGGCGGGCATGGTCGGCGCGATGGCCGACTGGTTCGCGGTCACCGCCCTCTTCCGCCACCCGCTGGGCCTGCCCATCCCGCACACCGCGATCATCCCCACGAAGAAGGACCAACTGGGCGTCTCCCTGGGCGAGTTCGTCGGCGAGAACTTCCTCTCCGAGGAGGTCGTACGGCAGCGCCTGCGCGCGGTCGGCATCGGCAGCCGCCTCGGCGCCTGGCTCGCCGTACCGGAACACGCGGACCGCGTGACGGCGGAACTGTCGGCGGCGCTCCGGGGCGCGCTCACGGTCCTGCGGGACTCCGACGTCCAGGCGATCGTCGGCGAGGCGATCACCCGCCGGGCCGACGCCCAGGAGATCGCGCCCAGTATAGGGAAGACGTTGGAGAAGATCGTCGCCGACGGCGGTCACAAGCGGGTCGTCGACCTGATCGTCGCCCGCGCGCACGACTGGCTGGTCCTGCACGACGAGCAGGTCATGGACGCGGTCGAGGGCGGCGCGCCCGGCTGGACCCCCAGATTCGTCGACAAGCGCATCGGCGAGCGCGTCTACAAGGAGCTGCTGCGCTTCGTCACCGAGATGCGTGACATGCCCTCCCACCCGGCCCGCGGTGCCCTGGACCGGTTCCTCGGCGACTTCGCGGCCGACCTCCAGTCCGACACGGAGACCCGCGCGCGCGTGGAGCGCCTCAAGGGCGAGGTCCTCGGCCGCGGCGAGGTCCAGGACCTGATCGCCAGCGCGTGGACGTCCGTCCGCTCGATGATCGTGTCGGCCGCGGAGGACGAGCGCAGTGAGCTACGGCTGCGGGTGCGGGCGTCGTTGCTGTCGCTGGGGGCGCGGATGGCCGTGGAGCCGAAGCTGCAGGCGAAGGTCGACGGGTGGGTCGAGGGGGCGGCGGTGTACGTCGTGACGACGTACCGCAAGGAGATCACCTCCCTGATCACGGACACGGTGGCGGGCTGGGACGCCGAGCACACGACACGGAAGATCGAGGCGAACATCGGGCGTGACCTGCAGTTCATCCGGATCAACGGCACGGTGGTGGGGTCGTTGGTGGGGTTGTTGATCTATACGGTGACGCGGCTGGTGGGGGTGTAGGCGGGGGTGCGGAGGCGGGTGCAGGGGCGGGTGTAGGGGGCGATTCGCGGGGGCACCCGGAGGGGGTTCGCTCGACGAGGAGGGACCCCGATGGCCAGTGCGAGTGAGAGTGCGCGTGCGGGTGGGAGTGAGAGTGCGGGTGGGGGTGCGGGTGCGGGTGCGGGTGCCGAGACTCCGGGTGGGAGTGGCGGTGGTCGGACGATCACCTCGTCCATCCCGGCCCGGCTCGACCGCCTTCCGTGGTCCCGCTGGCACTGGACGATCGTCATCGGCCTCGGCACGGTGTGGATCCTCGACGGCCTGGAGGTCACGGTCGTCGGCAACATCGCGGGGCGCCTCTCCGAGCCCGGCAGCGGGCTGCCGATCAGCTCCGGTCAGATCACCGGTATCGCGGCGGCGCTGTATGTGGCGGGGGCGTGCGCGGGTGCGCTGTTCTGGGGGCGTCTGACCGATCTCTACGGTCGTAAGAAGCTCTTCATGATCACGCTGGTGGTGTATCTGGCGGCGACGGCTCTCACTGCGGCCTCCTTCTCCACCTGGTGGTTCTTCACGTTCCGTTTCCTCACCGGCTTCGGGATCGGTGGCGAGTACGCGGCGATCAACTCGGCGATCGATGAGCTGATCCCGGCGTACTGCCGGGGCCGCGTGGACCTGATCATCAACGGCAGTTTCTGGGTGGGCGCGGTGGGCGGGTCGTTGTTGTCGATCGTCGCGCTGAACACGAGCATCTTCGCGGCGGACGTGGGGTGGCGGCTGACCTTCGCGTTGGGTGCCGTGCTCGCGCTGGTCATTCTTCTTGTACGGCGGCATGTGCCGGAGAGTCCGCGGTGGCTGCTGATCCATGGGCGGGACCGGGAGGCGGACGAGGTGGTGACCTCTATCGAGCGCCGGATCGAGGCGGAGCGGGGGCGCGAACTGCCGCCCGCCGAGGGCGAGATCACCATCCATCAGCGTAGGAGTGTTTCGTTCGCGGAGATCGCCCGCACGATCTTCCACGACTATCCCAAGCGGGCGACGCTTGGTTTCTCGCTCTTCATCGGGCAGGCGTTCCTCTACAACGCGATCACCTTCGGCTTCGGCGCGATCCTGACGAAGTTCTTCAACGTGCCTACGGGCAACACCGGTTACTACTTCGCGGTCATCGCGGTCGGCAACTTCATGGGGCCGTTGTTGTTGGGCAGGCTGTTCGACACGGTGGGGCGCCGGGTGATGATCTCGTCGACGTATCTGCTGTCGGGGCTGTTGCTGTTCGGTACGGCGTGGCTGTTCGACCGGGGGTCGCTGAGCGCGACCACGATGACGGCGTGCTGGTGCGCGGTGCTGTTCTTCGCGTCGGCGGGTGCGTCCAGTGCGTATCTGACGGTGTCGGAGATCTTTCCGATGGAGACGCGGGCGATGTCGATCGCGTTCTTCTACGCGCTGGGTACGGCGGCGGGGGGTATCAGCGGGCCGCTCTTGTTCGCGGATCTCACGGGGACGGGGAAGGTGGGGGACACGGTGCTCGCCTTCCAGATCGGGGCCGGGTTGATGTGTGCGGCGGGGCTGGTGGCGGCGGTGTTGGCGGTGCGGGCGGAGGGGCGGTCGCTGGAGGATGTGGCTACGCCGTTGACTGCGGTTGACGCGAAAGTCGCGCCGGCGTCTCCGTGACCCTGGGGATCTGAGTACTCGTACTCTGTCGCGGGCCTGGCGGTGGGGGAACCCTCGTACGTATGACCGAGAAGCTGCTGAGCCCCCTGCGGACGCGCCCCTGGCCGGAACGCTGGCTGACCCGGATGCTCGGTGCGGGGGGTGCGGCGGTGGCGTATGTCTTCTGCGTGCCGTCGGGAGCGGTGCCGGTGTCGGTGGCGGGTGAGGTGTCCGGTGGTGGTGGGGTGGCGCTCGGGGTGATCCTGGTGGTTCTGGCGGGCTACTTCGGTCATCGGGACGACCTGGCTTGGCCGTTATTGGTGGTGGCGGTGCCGCCGGCTGTGCAGATGTACGTGTCGTTCGAGTCGGAACAGCCGCTGGCGTGGGCGTTCGCGACGCTGGTGGTCGCGGCGGGGGTGCTGGTCGCGGCGACGGTGGGACGCTGTTTCCGGCCGCGCGGCGCGGAGGATTCGACCGATGGTGTGCTGTGCGGCGCCGCCCACCGATAGTGAGGAGCCGTAGCTGATGACCATCCGCAGGATCGTCCCCGACTTCTGGGTCGCGGCGGAGGGCGAGGACTCGATGACGGCGAACGCCGACTTCTATGGGTTGCTGGGATTCGAGGAAGTCATGAACCAGGGGTGGGTGATGACCCTGGCGTCCCCTTCGAACCCCACCGCCCAGATCAGCTTTCTCACGGAGGAACGTACCGCCCCTGTCGTTCCCGACCTGAGTGTGGAGGTCGAGGACGTGGACGCGGTGTGGGCGGAGGTCGTCGCGTCCGGTGCGGAGATCGTGCGGGAGTTGCGGGACGAGGAGTGGGGGTGCGGCGGTTCTTTGTGCGGGATCCGGGTGGGCGGGTGGTGAACGTGCTGGGGCATCGGCGCTGAGGCGTCGTCTTCGGGTGCGGGTCCGGTGGGGGCTGGTCGCGCCCCGCGGCGGAGCCGCTGATGTCACAGCCTCGCGCCCCTGGGTGGTTTGGGGGTGCGGCTTTGCGGCTGGGTGCGGGTGCGTTGTGGGTTGCCTGCGGTTCGTTGTGGGTCGGCGCCGCGCCGGGGGGTATCCGTCCTCGGATCGGCGCGGGGGCGTTTCTTGGGAGTGCGGCTGGGTGAGCGCCGACCGCTGCGGGCGGACACCCCCCGACACGTCGCCTTGCCGCCGTACGCGGCCGACAGTCACGCGTGCCGGTCGGCTACCGCCCAGGACGCGAGGGCTACGGCGCCGGCGACCCCGAAGACGGCGGGCCAGGCGCCGATCTTCTTGGCCAGGGGGTGGGAGCCGGCGAAGGCGGTGACGTAGGCGACCGTGAGTGCTCCGGCCACGGCCAGTACGACACCGCCGAGCTGCCGCTTCCTGGTAGCAGGTAATCCTATTCAGGCGATAAGAATAGACTGGCAAATGCCTGAGTGGATTCTCTGAATTCATGCTGTATTGCTGTGCAACCTGAAACTTATTTTACCTGCGTGACCATCCATTGAGATTCAGGTAAGAACGTCGATAATCTTGCCAACGATCGCGCGAGCGGCCGACCGGCGCCGCCCCCTGCGTGTCTCACCCCTGCCTGCGACCGCTGACGAGCGGCGATGGGTGCTGCCCATGCGGCTGGGACATCTTTCTGGAATTGAAGGAGTGGTCCGTGAGTAGAGAAAGAACCCGTCTCGTGCGTACGAGACGGACCTGGCGTGGAATTGCCGGAGCTGTTACGGCGGTTGTGCTGGTCGGTGGTGGTTTCGCCGTGGCTAATGCCTCGACGGACAGCCAGGGTGGTAAGTCGGCCGCAGGCGTCAAGCGGCCGGTCGACAAGAAGGCCACCGGCGTCGGTGCCGTGGTCAGCGCGGCCAACGCGTTCCTGAACACGCTGGACGCCGACCAGCAGGCGGAGGTGCTGCTGGACTTCTCGCAGGCGAACGCGACCGCGTGGTCGAACCTCCCGTGCGGCTCGTCCTGCCGTCCCGGCATCCAGCTGGGGTCCCTGACGGACACTCAACTCGCCGCCGCCATGAAGGTGGTGAAGCTCGCCACGGGCACCGGCAAGGGCACCGGGTACGACCAGATCACGCAGATCATCAAGGCCGACGACGTGCTCAACGCCGCACAGAGCACCAGCTCCGCGGGTCCGGCGCCGTCGGACACCGCGTCGAGCACGGCCTCCGCCGACCCGTCCGCCAGCTCGACTGCCACGGATGCTCCGACCGACGTTCCGACCGGCACCCCGCCCTCCGGCGGCGCCGGCGGCGGTGGCATGGGCGGCTACGGAAGCGGCGTCTATTTCCTGGCGTTCCTCGGTACCCCCTCGGTTGACGGCACCTGGCAGTTGCACTTCGGCGGGCACCACCTCGCCGTCAACGAGACCTACAAGAAGGGGAAGGTGGCGGGCGCCAGTCCGTTCTTCGTCGGGGTCGAGCCCAGCAGCTGGACCGCCGACGACGGCACCACGTACTCGCCCCTTGAGGCGCAGCGCAACGGCATGCTCGCCCTCACCGGGAGCCTGAGCACGGAACAGCTGGCCACCGCCAAGCTGACCGAGTCGTTCAGTGATGTGCTCCTCGGCCCGGGGCAGGACGGCCAGTTCCCGGCGACCAAGGAAGGCATCAAGGTCAGCTCGCTGTCACCGAAGCAGAAGCAGCTGGTCCTGAAGGCCATCCACCCCTGGATCGCCAACGTGGACGACGCCACCGCGAAGAAGCTCATGAAGACGTACGAGCATGAGCTGAACCAGACCTACGTCGGCTACTCCGGCGGCACCGCGTTGGACACCCAGGGCGACTACGTCCGCATCGACGGCCCCGGCGTGTGGATCGAGTTCGTCTGCCAGAACGGCCTGGTCTTCCAGGGCAAGGTCCACTACCACACGGTGTACCGCGACCACACCCGCGACTACGGCAGCGAGTTCACCTTCTCATGACCCGACCGCGAACTTGGCTGACCACAGCGCTACTTCGCCTGGTGGCCGGGATCGCGATCGCGGTACCGGCGGCGCTCCTGCTCGGAGCGTCGCCGGCCGCCGCGCACCCGATGCCGCACTCTGTGGTCCAACTCGACGTGTACCAGGCCTCGGTGACCGCGCGGCTGGCGCTGCCGGTCGACGACTTCTCCCGGGCGAGCGGCATCGATCTCAACACGGTCAAGTCAACCGCCCTGGCTGGTAAGGCCGTTGCGATCCGTGCCTATCTGGCCGGGCACATCCGCCCGACCACCCTCAAGGGTGAGGCGTGGCAGGTCACCATCGGTGCGCTGAGCCTCAGCCGTACCGAGCAGACCTCCACCGGCCCGTACCGCGAGCTGGTCGCGAAGGCCGTACTCACCCCGCCGACGGGAGCGGATGTGCGGCACTTCATCCTTGGCTACGACGTGATCGTGCACCAAGTGATCACGCATATAACGCTGGTGTCGGTTCGTCAGGACTGGGCCGCGGGTCGGGTCGAGGGTGACGGTGCCACGCAGGTGGGCACCATCCGTCTCGATGTCCGGCACATGAAGGTTCCACCGCTGGTCGTCGACCTCGGTGAGGGGAGTGCCTGGCGCGGTTTCGTCGCCATGCTCGAACTGGGCGGCAACCACATCCTCACCGGCACCGACCATCTGCTGTTTCTGCTCATCCTGCTGCTCCCCGCACCGTTGTTGGCGGTCGGTGGACGCTGGAGGGGGCTGGCCGGTCCGCGTGCGGCGCTCAGGCGCATCGGCGGTATCACCCTCGCCTTCACAGTCGGCCACTCCGTCGCCCTTGCGGCAACTGCCCTCACCCGCTTCGAGATTCCCGGCCGACCGGTCGAGGCCTTCATCGCGGCCAGCATTCTCGTGGGCGCGGTCCATGCGATCCGCCCTCTGTTCCCCGGCAAGGAAGCGCTCGTGGCGGGCGTCTTCGGCCTGGGGCACGGCATGGCGTTCTCGTTCGTCCTCGCCGAAATGCGCCTGTCCACAGGCCAGTTGGCGACCAGCCTGCTGGCCTTCAACCTGGGCATCGAGCTCGTCCAACTCCTGCTGGTCTGCCTGGCGTTGCCGTCGCTGCTGGTCCTCGCGAGGTTGCGGGTGCAGCCCGCGCTGCGGGTGGGCGGTGCGTTGATCACGGCTACGGCGGCTGTCGGGTGGCTGATGGATCGGGTGGGGTTGCCGAATCCGGTGGCCAGGGTGGCAGATAGTGCGGGGTCCCATACGACGGGGATGCTGACGGTGCTTGCGGTGGCGGCGGTCGGGGCGGGTGTGTGGACGTTGGTCGATCGCCAACGCAGGTGCAGATCAGGGGAGTTGGAGGCGGACGCCGGTGCGGACGCGGAGTCCGTACCCGGATCGGCGCTCTCCAGGGTGCCGTAGGGAGTGGGGGAGGGGTCTGGGTGGCCCGTGCGGAAAAACTTGCCGTCCCGGCATCTTTTCCCTTCCGGCAAGTCGGAGTACGGTCCGGGCGTGGCGACGGAGACCGGTCTACGGGAGCGCAAGAAGGCGCGGACGCGCGCCGCGTTGGCGAGCGCGGCGATGCGGCTGGCGTTGGAGCGCGGGGTGGAGAACGTCACCGCCGAGGCGATCGCCGAGGCGGCGGACGTGTCGCCGCGCACCTTCCGCAACTACTTCTCCGGCAAGGAGGAGGCGATCGTCGCCGAGTTGGTCGACGGCATGGGGTACATCGCCGAGGGACTGCGCGCCCGCCCGGCCGGTGAACCGCTGTGGGAATCGCTGCGGCACGCCCTGATGTTCTCGGCCTCCCTGCCGCCGGAGCAGCTTGAGCAACTGGCCGTCAAGGTACGGATGGTGATGGCGAGCAGGGCTCTGCTGGGTTCGCAGCTGGCGATCTTCGAGCGGCTCGGCCAGGAGCTCGCCGTGGTCATCGCCGAGCGCACGGGGACGGACGCGCGCAGCGATCTGTACCCGCGCCTGACCGCCGTTGTGGCAGCCAACGCGTTGAGGCTGGCGGTCTTCATGTGGCTGGAGAGCGACGGCGGCCTGGACCTCGCCGAGGTGACGGCCGACGCGCTCGCGCGACTGCGGGCCGGGCTTCCCGAGCCGTAGGGACATCGATGAGGAGGCATCACTCATGAACACGAGACGTGCGGTGTTGGCCGTGGTGGCGAGCACCTGCCTGTTCTTAGGGTTGTCAGGGATCACTGAGTCAACTTCCGCTGCGGCAAACGCAGTTGGACCGGAGGTCACCGGTCCGGTCACCGGCGGCAAGGGTGCCGTCGTACTGCAAGGCACGTCGTTCGACCTGGGCGGCGTGGGATACACGCAGTCGGAGTTCTTCCTCTCCGGCACCGCCACCTCGTACACCTCGGCCAACCCGCTGGGCTCGGACGGCCGTTGGGACGTGACTCCGGCGAGCACCGCGCCGTACACGACCAGGATTGTCATGAACAGGCCATCGAACCCGACCCGTTTCAACGGGACGGTCGTGGTGGAGTGGCTCAACGTCTCCGCCGGTCTGGACACGGCCCCGGAGTGGATCTACACCCACAACGAACTGATCCGCGAGGGCTACGCCTGGATCGGCGTCTCCGCCCAGGCGGTCGGCGTGGCCGCCACCAAGGCCGCCGACCCGGTCCGTTACGCGGCCCTGTCCCACCCGGGGGACAGCTACTCCTACGACATCTTCACCCAGGCCGGACAGGCCGTACGGGACTCCGCGGCCAAGATCCTCGGCGGGCTCCGGCCCCGTACCGTGCTGGCCGAGGGCGAGTCCCAGTCCGCGTTCCGCCTGACGACGTACGTCGACGCGGTCCAGCCCTTGGCCCACGCCTACGACGGATTCCTCGTCCACAGCAGGGCCGGATTCGCCGCGGCCCTCTCGCAGGCGCCCCAGGCGGACGTACCCACCCCCGCGGTCGTCGAGTTCCGTACCGACACGGACGTCCCGGTGCTCACCGTGCAGACCGAGACCGACCTGATGCTCCTGGGGTATCTGACGGCTCGTCAACCCGACACCGGGCGGCTGCGGTTCTGGGAGGTCGCGGGCACCGCGCACGCTGACGACTACGTCGCGAATGTCGGCGCCGCGGACACGGGCAACGGGGCGGTGAGCGCTGGGGAGTTGGACGCCATGCTCGACCCGCCGACCGGGACCCCCGCCTTCTCCTGCGCCGACCCGATCAACACCGGCCCGGCGCACTACGTCATGGACGGCGCCCAACACGCCCTGCGCGGCTGGGTCTTGACCGGGATCCCGCCAGCCAAGACTGCTCAGCTGCAGGTGACCACCAGCAGCGACGGCACACCCGCGTTCGTCCTGGACGCCAACGGCAACGCCACCGGCGGAATCCGCACGCCGGCCGTCGACGCGCCGGTCGCCGCCCTGTCCGGCCTCGGCCAGACCGGGTCGGCCCAGTTCTGCTTCCTCTTCGGTACGACGACACCGTTCACCGCCGCCAAGCTGGCCGCGCTGTACCCCACGCACGCGGAGTTCGTGAGGCAGTGGGCGGCTCGGACGGCGGCCGCGGTGGCCGCGGGGACGATCCGGCCCGCCGACGCGGCGGACCTTGTCGAGGCGGCGGTGAGGTCCGGCATCGGGGGGTGAGGGATTGAGGGGGGAGGGATTGGAGGGGGAGGGAGGAGGTGAACGGGTGCGGCCCGGGGTTGGACCCCCGGACCGCACCCGCTCACTACCAACCCAACTCAGTACTCGGGGCTCAGGAGGAGAGCCACTCCGTGGCGTTGAGGGCGAGGGCGGCGTTGGTGGCGCCGGTGTCGTTCCAGCCGTCGTAGAGCGTGTTGCCGGACTGGCCGGTGCCGTCGTCGATCGGTGAACTGTCGCCCCAGAACGCCACCTTGCCGCTGCCGAAGGTGCTGGTGGCGAAGAAGGCGCCGGTGTTGCCCGAGTAACCGGAGCGGTACAGCAGCCCCTTGGCGGCGGAGTTGTCGGCGGGCTTGATCGTGGCCGTGGTGCCGTTGGCGATCAGGCTCTTGGTGACGGTGCCGAAGGAGCCGTGCAGCACCGGGTTGCTGCTGTCGCTGATGGCGGCCGGGTAGCCGGAGGTGATGTTCAGCGAGTCGATGGAGAAGCCGAACGGGTCGGTCGAGTCGACGCTGTTGTTCGTCATCAGGTCGTTGAGGATCTGGACCGCGTCGTAGCCGTCGTTGTTGCGGTCGGACCCGGTGTGGTCGGAGATCATGAACAGCCCGCCGCCGGCCTTCACGAAGTTCATGATGGCGGTCTTCTCGGCGGTCGTGAACTTGATGTTCGGCTCGGGCAGCACGAGCGTGTCGAAGTTCGAGAGGTCGGTGGCCGACGACCCGCCGTAAGTGAGCGCGCTGGTCGCGGTCTTGAGGCTGTAGTCCCCGGTCTTCTGCAGGGCGATGCCCCACGAGGACAGCGCCCCGGTCCAGTCCTTGTCGGAGGAGGGTGAGGAGTCCTGGGCGAGTGGATCGGGCTTGCTGGTGGAGATGATCCAGTCGGCGTTGCCCGCCTCCTCGGCGTGCCCGTCGTCGAACAGGACGCGGTGCGTGGTGGCCGCGTGCGCCGGGGTGACGGTGGCCGCCTGGACGGCTGCGCCTGTGGCGAGCATGCCGAGGACGGTGAGGGCGGTGATGAACCTGTGGTGTGACGTGAAGGCGCTTGTTCGTGTCATGGACTTGCCAAGGTTGAGCATCCGGTGAACCTCCGTGAGTGGGGGGATTCCATCAGTGGGGGGTGGAGTGAACAGGGGTGCGGGTGCGGGTGCGGGTGTGTTGGGCGTTGCGGGTGCTGCGGGTGTCGCTGAGTGGGGTGAATCTTCGCGCGTAGAACGGTAGTTGAGTGATCACCGATCGGCACACGGGAGGACGGTACACAGGAGATCGGGGTCGCCGGGAGAGCCTCTCGGCGGTTCACGTAGATCTCTTACTCGGCGATACCGAGGATGGGGAAATGGCGCGGTGCCGGGCGCGATGACGCGTGGCGGCCCGGCACCGAGGTGCTGACGTACTGGTGTTGAGGTGCAGCCGAACCGTTTACCGGACGTCGACGAAGTCGCCGGGCGCTGTGGCCGCGGCGGTGGTGGCGGTGCCCGCGAAGACGTAACGGTAGTAGCCGTCGACCGTGGCCTTCGTGGTGGTCTTCAGGACGCCGGTGCTGTTGGTCTTGACCGTCTTGAGGGTGGTGTAGGTGCTGCTGCTCTTCTTCCGGAACTGCAGCTTCACCGGCTGGGACACGTACCCCGCGTACTTGCCCGTCGACCAGTTCGCGCGGGCGAGCTTGCCCGTGACCGTGATGGTCTTGCCCTTCTTGACCGGCTCGGGCGTGGCGTCGGCCGTCAGCGTGGAGGCCTTCTTGATCGAGGCGGTGGCGACGTCGTCGTTGTAACTGGCGTTCGCGTACAGGTCCCAGGCCCCCAGGAACAGTTTCCAGGTCCCGGCCACGCCGTTGTCCTTCATGTCGGTGGCGGGGTGGATGTTGAAGACGGCCTTGCAGGTGTACGTGCCCTGGGTCGCCGTCTCCGTGCAGGCGGGGTCGTCGTCCGTTCCCAGGCCGCCGGTGATGCCGTCCTCGGTCGAACTGTCGGTCCCCTGCCACAGGAAGGCCTCGGTGAGCGCGATACCGCTCGCGTTCGTGGCGGTGTACGTGACGGTGACGGACTTCGTGCCGGTGGTGCCGAGGACGATGTCCTTGCCGCCGTTGACGACGGCGTGCGAGAACTTGGTGTTGCCCGAGGAGTCTCTGGGCTGAACGGCCTTCGCGGCGAGGGAAGTCAGCCCCGCCGCCGTACCCGGACGCTCCGCCGCCTGGGCGGCGACCGGAAGCGCGAGCGCGGACAGGGCGACGGCACCGGAAACAACGGCGGCAGCCGCAACACGTATACGCATGAAACCCCCACAGGAACCTGAGAGGCCCGCCCAAGTCTCGCCTTGGCCGGGCCTGTTGATCTCCGCATGATATGGACTCAGGTCGGAAATGGTGAAGATCTCTTGTGCAATAAGTGCGTAACGGACCAGTGGGGCTTGGGAGTTGGTATCGACCGGGCTTCGGCGATGAGGACCCCACCGCGCAGGCATACGGTTACGGCTTCGACCGCGAACCGGGCGACGCCAAGGAGGCCTTGAAGTGACCACCCCTGTCCGCTCGGAGGTACGGGAGCCCCGCGCCCGGCGCACCCGCATCGCGTCCGCGCTCTGCGCCCTCGTCCTCGCCCTGGGCCACCTGGTGACGGCGTATCTGACGCTCCTCGCCCACATGGCGGACCCGGCGGGCCCCTGGGACAGCGAGTCGGTCTCCCACTCGAACTTCGCGGCAGGCTCCGCCCTGACGCTCACCGCTGTGACCGCTGGAATGACCTGGGTGTTCGTCAAGGCGGAGTGGCTTCGCGGATGGTGGTACGCGATACCGGCGGTATTGGGTGCCGCAGCGCTGCTCCGGTTGACGGTGCTTGCTCCCGGGCTCTGAACGGCGTCCGGAACAGATGGTGCCGGCGCTCTCCCCCGAGTTCCTGGATGTCACTGCCGCAGTACGTCCGCGAAGAAGCCCAGGTGAGGATCTTCCGGGGTGCCGACGAGCAGCGCGCGGTCCAGCAGGATGTTGTTGTGCTCGCAGCTGGTCTCCGGGAGCATCACGCAGGCGTGGCAGGCGGCCAGGTTCGTACCGCCGGTGCCTGACGCCTCGGTCTCCACGCAGAGCGGGTCGGAGGAGCACCACTCGGCGCGGCGGACGGCCGAGCGGATCGTCCGGTCGAGAAGGTCGGGTTCGCCTTGGGCCACGAGCCCGCCCAGGCTTCCGGCGGAGTCGCTGGTCGCCGTGTAGACGAGTACGCCGGCCATGTCGTCGGCCGCGTACAGCCGCTCGCGGAGCGCCGAAGCCGGGTATCCCGACTCCAGGCTCCACTCGTTGATGAGGACATGGGCCAGGGTGTGCAGCAGCACCATGCGGGGGGTGGCCGGGGAAGGGACCGCTTGACCCAGGTCACCGGCCCGTTGGTCCAACACCCGTTGGTGGGCGGCACGCATCCGTTCGATCCGGGCGGCCACGGCCGGGACCTTCTCCCAGATTCCGAGGCGGTCCTCGGACAGCCGGAGGAACACCCCTTCGCCGCGTACCTCCATGGCCGGAAGCCAGCGAAGGGGGGATGCGGACAGCGGTACCTCCTTCGTGTCGGTCGTCGAGTCGGGGTCGGCGAGCCGGGTGAAGGCCTTCAGCGCACGCACCTCGCGGAGCCGCTTGACGAGCATCGGGCCCGTGACGCCGAGCGGGGCGAGCACGCCGCCGTCGCCCAGCGGGGTCTCGCAGACGAACTGCTCCTCGCGCGAGTGCTCGCTCGCGTCGTTGCCCGAGCGGAGGCTCTCGTACTCCTTGACGCGCAGGGCGCGGTAGCGATGGTCGAACGAGGGAGGCGTCTCGCTGTCGGGGTCCTCCTCGAGCTCGGCGGCGAGCAGCGTCATCACCTCGTCCAGAGGCACCGGGCACTTCCCCTTGAACACACCCTGGAGATAGATCCTCACGTGCTCGGGGTTGTCGTACTCGCGCAAGGCGTTCCAGTGCTCCGCCAGCGGGTCCGTGCGGCTGTCGCTCCACGGCGGGATCGAGAGCGCCGACTTCTGCACCGGCTGCCACACCGCCGAGGAACCGCGCTGGAGCGTGCGCAGGACCAGTCCGCACTCCTGCGCCGGGGCGGACGAACCGAGCCACGGGCGGGTGCCCCGGCACCTGATGCCCAGATCCTGGAGCGCGTTCCGGCGGAACGAGCCCTCCATCGAGACCTCGGGGGCCTTCCCGCAGGTGCACGAGACGAGGATCGACCGGAGCGACGACGTACGACCGGACGTGCGGAGCCTGAGCCGGCCGCCGCACTGTCCCGCCGTGGCGGCACCCCGCTCGGTGGAGCGGTGCACCCACTGCCAGTAGGGGAACTCCCCGAGGTGCCCGTTCTCGCACGCCACCACGAAACGGGAGGGCACGAGATCGACCTCGCACGTGCCGCAGACGCTCCGGCCCGGTGGCGGGTTGAAGTCTCGGTGGCGCTGCAGTTCATTGCACTCGGGGCAGGAGTGCATCAGGGGGAAGCGACGGACCCGCACTCCGTCCCTGCTGTGGTCGTCGGACGCGGGGGGCAGTCGGAAGTGGTCGACATCGAGCAGCCGTTCCAGCCGGCGCTCGTGGATCCGGGGGGATTCCTCCGTGCTCCAACTCGTGTCCGCGCTGTCCAGGCCCGAGACGACGAAGGACTCGTTGTCCACCGCGATCAGCGATCCGACGCCGTACGTGGTGATCGCCTGCGCACGGCGGACGGCGCCGCGCCGCGGAAGGTTGTGGGCCGGAGCGGTGCCGTCGGCGCCGGCGCGGCGACGGCGAGCGGGTGGCGGGGTCATCGGGTTCCCTCCAGGAACAGGGCGGACTCGGCGTCGACGTCGCGCAGGCTCCACAGCGTGGACCACGCGTCGGCGTCCTCCGCCTTGTCGTCGAAGGCCTTCAGGAGCGACCGGGTACGGCGGCCCCTGAGGGGTTCGAAGAGCAGGCCGCTGTGGATGTCGGCCTCTTCGCACCACCAGTCGACGAACTCGTCGAAGGCCTGGGACACGGCGTTCTCCTCCTCCGGAGCGACCTCATGGACGCGCTTCAGGAGCAATGTCTTGATGCGTCCCCGCAGGACGTCCTCGTAGGAATCGACCGCACCCGCGCCCGGGTTGGGCCGGGCGGCCGGGATCAGGATGCGGGCGAGTGCCACGATCACCGCGTGCAGCCCCCGATCGCGGGCACGCGCCGAGAACGGTGTGACGGAGGTGGACTCGACCTCGCGATAGAGCGCCGAGTGGTAGTGCTGGAAACTCTCGTAGTGGGAACGGTCCCGGGAGCGGGCCGAGTTGAGCATCACCGCGACCAGACCGGGGTGCGTGCGACCGACGCGGCTGGTGGCCTGGATGTACTCGGCGGTCGTCTGCGGCTGGCCCATCACGGCCATCAGGCCGAGACGGTCCACGTCCACGCCCACCGCGATCATGTTGGTGGCGAGCAGCACGTCCACGGTGTCCTCGTCGGGGAGCCTCTTCTCGATGCCCTTGAGCCGGGTGGGGATCTCGCTGGCGTCGATGCGGCTGGTCAGCTCCGAGTAGTTGGTGACCTGACGGGCCGACACACCCTCACGCTCCGCGAGCAGTTCGAGGTAGGCCACCACGTCGTCGTTGACCTGGAGTTCGGCCGCGGAGAGCAGCCGGAGACTGTTGAAGTAGCCGACCAGACTCCAGTACGCGTCACGCACCTCGTCGGTGGTCCGCGCCTGCGCCACCCGATGCAGCAGCGTCGCGTAGGTGCGGATCAACAGGGTGGACTGGCTGGTGCCGGGGCCAGCAGGCCGACGTAGCGCCTGCTCGCCTTCTCCTCGCGGGGTGTCTCCACGGCGAACCACGAGTCACGGGCGTCGAGACCGGCGGGCGGGAACTGGCGCACCTCACGGTCGAAGAGACGCAGACCCTGGTCGGCGGCCCGTCGGATGGTGGCTGTGGAGGCGATCACCTTGGGCCGGTCGGCGAGCGCGTCGACGGCGGTCTCGTACAGGCCGGTGAGCGTCCCCAACGGGCCCGAGATCAGGTGGAGTTCGTCCTGGACGATCAACTCCGGGGGAGGGGTGGAGTCGTTCGGGTCGTCGCGGTTGAAGAGGGCGGCGGTCTCCGGACGCCACGGCATCGACGCGAACTTGTCGACGGTGGCGATCACCAGCGTCGGCCGGGCGGCGTACACGGCCTCGTCGATCAGGTGGACGGGCAGCCCGTCGGCGAAGTCGCAGCCCTCCCCGGGGCAACGGACGTGCATCCGCCGTGCCTCCTCGTCGACCGCGTAGTCCCGGGCGTCGAGACGGGTCCCGCACCAGGGGCAGGCGTGCAGTTGGACCGGGTTCTCGGTGGCGAGCCGCTTGTCCAGGTTCGCGCGCAGCTCCGCGAGCCTGGCGTCGGCCTCGGCGAGCTTGTTGGGAGTGGCCGAACGCCCCACCCACATCCCGACGGAGAACTCCTCACTGCCCAACTCGGGTGTGTGCCGCCGCAGTTGCTCCATCGCGCAGAGCAGGATCGCCGCGCGTTCGAACTGCTGGAGGGTGAGCAGCCGCAGTGTGTAGCGCATGAGGACGACGACACCACCACCGTCCGCGCCCCGGCGGATGCGGCGCAGGAAGGAGGTGAGGGCGATCAGGCCCAGGTAGGCCTCGGTCTTGCCACCACCGGTGGGGAACCACAGCAGGTCGGAGATCTGCCGGTCGTGATGCTCCGGGTCCTCGATGCCGGCCAGGCACAGCAGGACGAACGCGATCTGGAAGGGGCGCCAGCGGCCGGCGGCCGGGTCCGGGGCGCCCCGGCGCCCGCCCTTCACCCAGGCACTGCGGGCCCGTTGGTCCGCCATGGCACGGTTGGCGAGTCGGAACGCCCGCATCAGATCGGGCTCGGTCCGCAACAGGCCGATGCCCTCGCGGATCCGGTCGAGAGCCTCGCGGCAGGCCGCCACCTGGTCCCGAGCGGGCTTCTCGTACGCGCCGCCCGCCAGGGCGTCCGCCTCGACCGCCTTCCGGTCGATCCAGCGTTCGTACCCCGAGACGAGGTCCTCCAAGGCGACCAGAACCTCGTCGTCGGGCCGCTGCGCCAGACCGAGCATGGACAGCGCCGAGCTGTCGATCTCCGGGTTGGAGTCGGTGAGCAGCACCTCCACGGTGGGTACGAACACGCTCCGGATCTCGGGGACAGCGGCGTGCACGGCGTCGCTCACGCCGATCGGCGGCGGCGTCCAGTCCCAGGCCGCGGCACAGCCGTGACCGACCGCGAAGGTCGGGGCATGACGGTGCAGCAGCCTGCTCGTGGCCATCTCCGGGTCGTGCGCGGCGGCCGGGGCGGGACGTTCGACGAAGGCGGTGGAACCGTCGGCGGCCCGGACCGTCAGGGCGCACTGGAACAGGGCGAAGGCGTCCTGGAGGTCCCGCTCGCCCACCTTCTGGGTGTTGACCAGCGTGACGGTGATGGTGACCGTGCCGGTGACGGGGTCGGGGCGGCGCACGTTCACCCGGAGCTGGACCCTCTCGTCGAGGTCCGCCCGTCCGTCGCCGGCGGGTGTCGTGACGTCGATCGTGAAGTCCGGGAGATCGAGTTCCTTGCGGCGCCACCGCTCCCGCTGGTCCTCGGTGGTACGGGCCTCCGCACGGCCGGCCGGGATCGGCTTGCCGTCGGCGTCGGTCGGCTCGTAGACGGCCGCGCGCGACGACACCACGATCGAGGCGCTCTCGGCCGGGTCGACCGCGAAGGTCAGACCCATGGAGGAGGGGCGGCGGTCCCCGGCGGCCGCGACCTCCTGCGCGGTTCCGGATTCCTCGGCGTCCTCACGCCGCAGCTCCGGAGCGACGTCCAGGCCGTCCACCTCGGCGGCGTTCTCGTCCCTGAGCGCCTTCGTCGCCCGCGGATAGAGAACACCGGTCAGATAGCGGTCGATGGGCGCGTCCTGGGCGAGGACCTCCGCACGCTCCTCCGGTGCCGCGTCCGGCGAGGGGCCGAGCAGTTCACGCCGGAGTCCCGCCAGAAGCTCCTCGTCACGCACCCGGTAGTGCTCGGAGTGCCGGCCTGCCCCGTGTGTCATGCGCTCTGCTCCTCGTCCGTGTCGGCTCGGCGGTACCGGCCGATGCCGGTGATCCGCGGGGCGATCCACACACCTCGATCACCGAGTCCCGCGTTGGCGCCGGCGGCGATGCTGCCCGTCACCGTCTCCAGGGTGTCGATCCGCAGACCGTGGATCTCGTCGGGCCACCAAGGGTCCCAGGTGCGGCTGACCTTCTGCACCTGGAACAGCCCCTCGCGGAACCGACGCGACGCCTCCCCGATCTCCCGGCCGTCGTGCAGAAGGACGTACGGCGGGCTCTGTGCGTCGCCCATCGGCAGGTCGTGGCGTCTGCGCAGGACCACCTCCTGACCGGGGCGGACCCGGTCCAGCAGATACGCCTGGGTGGCCGCGGCCTCCGTCCCCTCACCGGGAGGGTCGTCCCGGGACACGTCGCCCGCCGCGGCGACGATCCCGAACCTGTCGTACGACCGCCACGACCCCAGGAAGAGGCGGCCGTCGTGCCGCCTGCCCGCCCGCTTGAAGTGCGGCAGCTCGGGCGGCGTCACGTGGTACAGGTCCTGGCGGGGGCGCGTCATCGCCACGTACAGCGCGCGGGCCTCGGCGGGGAGGTCCAGCCCGTCCTTGTACCGCTTGTGGAGCTCGGCGACGGTCGGCGGGGACAGGACGATCACCCGGTCGAACTCGAGGCCCTTGGCCCGGTGGACGGTCGAGACGACGATCCGCGCCGTCTCCGGGTCCGCCCCCTCGTCGGGGAACCGGCCCTCCGCGACCGCACGCCGCAACCGGTCCATGTCCAGCACACCGCGTCCGGCGCCACGCGCCACCCGACGCAACACCGTCCACAGTGCGCCGGTGTCGGGCGAGTACGGCAGCGGGATCTCCGCGAGCAGGGCGGAGAACCGCTCCTCGGTGAGGCCGGTCGCCTCCGTACGGCGCAGCAGTTCGGCCACCCAGAACGGCACCGGGCGCTCTTCGAGCGGGCGCCGCAGCCGATGCTCGACACCGTGCGCGTGCAACAACTCGGAGACCACGAGAGCCTGTTGGTTGTCACGGGTGAGGACGGCGCAGGTGTCGGTCAGGTCCCTGAGGCCCGCCAGGGTGAACTCGTCGTCGAGGTCGACCATGCCGTTCGCCGGGTCCAGGAGCAGGTCGCGCAGTCCGTCGTAGAGGTCCTCCGCCTCGCTCGGGTCGTCGAGCCGCTGGAGGCGGGGACCGTACGCCAGCGCGATCCGGGCCTCGGGGGTGGTGGCGCGGAAGTTCCGGGTGAGCCGCAGCTCCACCAGGTCGTCGGGGTAGGAGCAACGCAGCCAGTCGAAGAACCGGCCCGTCTCGTCGGCCCGTTCGGCGGGATCCTCGATCTGGAACCCGTACACGGACTGGGCCGCGTCTCCTACGACGGTGAAGCCGCAGCTCTCCTGGTACCGGTCGAGGAGCGCCTCCACCAACTCACGGCGTCCGCCCAGCAGATCCTGCACCTCGTCGATCACGACGTGCGCGGGCGGGACGGCGTCGCCGAGCTCCAACGCGCCCTTCTCGACCGCCTGGGCCGCGGCGGCGATCCGCTCGTCGAAGGCGACCGTCGCCCACTCGACGTCCGGACGCGACTGCAGGAGCACCTCGTAGGCCCAGGCGTCGAACGTCCGGGCGCGCACCCGATGGGCGCGTTCACCGTGCCGGGTGATCCGTTCGCGCAGTTCCCTGGCCGCCGCCCGGGAGAACGTGAGCACCAGGATCTCGGCGGCCTCCAGTGCCGCCTCCGGATCCTCGTTCCCGCACAGCGCGTCGAGCCGGCGCACCAGGGTGTGGGTCTTGCCCGCACCGGCCCCGGCGGTGACCAGGACCCGCGCGTCCCAAGGCTGTTCGACGACCGCCCGCTGCTCGTCGGTGAGCGGGGGACTGTCGAGGTAGGCGTCGGTCACGCGCGGCTCCAGAGGTGCTCGAACTGGGTGAAGGCGAGCTGGGTGTCGAAGTTGGCGATGTTGTCGCTGACGTTGAGGATCAGGCAGGTCTCCTCGCCGCCGTTCTTCGGGCCGCGCAGACCACGACCGATCATCTGCTGGTAGACGTTGGTGCTGTACACCGGGCGGGCGACCACCACGACACGCGTGGCGGGAGCGTCGAAACCCTGGGCCAGAACACCGTAGTTGGTGAGGACCCGGATGCGTCCGTTGCGGAACTCCTCCACCCGCCTCCGCCGCTCCTGGGCGCTGGTGCCGGCGTCCACGGCCGCGGACAGGATCCCGCGGTCGTTGAGCATGGCCGCCAGGTACTTGGCGTGGTCCACGGAGGTGGCGAAGAGCAACGTCGGCCATTCCTCCGGGAGTTCGGCGACCGCGTCGACGATACGGCGACTGCGCTCGTGGTCGTCGGCCAGCCGCTGCTCGGCGGCCCGGGAGAGCATCGCCATCCGGTCGGCCTGGACCTTCTCGTCGCGGGTCAGCTCGATGTGACCGCCCTCCAGGGTGCGGTGTTCGACCTGCGCGAGCATTCCCCACTCCTGCAGGTCCCGATAGGGATCACCGGACGGGAAGACGCCCTCGTCGAGCCGCCGGTTTCCGAAGCGGCTCACCAGCCTGCGGGTCTCCTCCTCGTTCGTGTTGCGGAAGGGCGTGGCGGTCAGACCGAGCAGGTGGCGCTTCGTCTCGTACTGGGTGAGCCCCAGCCGGCTCAGGATCTCGGTGTACCGCTTGGAGATGGCCGTGTGGGCCTCGTCCACGATCACGAGCGAGGCCTCCCGCAACCACGCGTACTCGTCGGTCTCCAGGCACCGCTCCAGCTTGGCGTCCGTGGCGACCACGAGATGCGGATGCTCGACGACGTCGCCGATCTCGTTGCTGCTCCAGAGCCTGCTGACGGTCAGCGGGCAGTCCGCCCCGACCTTGCCCCAGACGAACTTCCAGCTCTGCACCGCCTGTTCGCACAGTTCCTCGGACTGCGCGATCCACAGGAGCGGTCCCTTCAGGTCCCCGACGCGCTTGACCCAGCGGATCACGGCCTCGGAGGTGACCCGGGTCTTGCCCGCGCCGGTGGGCAGGGAGAGCATGCCGCGTTGGGGTGCCAGCCGGTCGAGCATGGTGGTGATGTTGCGGGCCAGATCCTCCTGGTAGTCGTGGAGGCTCGGAAAGTCCCGGGGGCCGTCGATGGTCTCGGTGTGCGGAGGGGTCGGGGTCCGTGAGCCCGCGAAGGCGGCAGGGAGCCGCAGGTTCGACACGAAGGCGACGGCGGACGGCGAGCCGTTGTAGGAGACCGGCGCGTCCGGGAACCGGGCCTGGATGTCCCTGGCGTGCTGATGGAGCACACCGTCTCCGTGGGCGTTGAACGCCATCTGGGCGATCCGGCGGTCGGACGGCTCCGCTCCGTCGGTCTCCCGCGTCTCGGCTTCCACCAGCCCGTCGGGCAGACCCGTCCGGAGGGCGTCCGCGCCGATCAGCAGCTCGATCTTCGTCACCACGTCCTCGGCCTCGCGCACGGCCCTGCGGGCGGTCTGCAGCGCGCTGTCCCGCGCCATCTGCTCCTGGTGCTCCAGCACGGCCCGGCAACCGGACGCGCCGAGCCCCAGACCGAGTTCGCGGTCGATCAGACGCAGCATCGGCTCGGGAGCCAGCGGTACCCGGACCTTGACCACGGTGTCCTGGCGCACCGCCTCCAACGGCGAGGCATGGGTGCCGTTGGGCGTCCGGGTGATCTCCTCCAGTTCGGTGCAGCGCTGCACGAGGCTGTTGCGGTTCGCGCTGTTGAGACGCAGTCGCAGACCGGGGTACAGCTCGACCAGCGGCACGGGGTCGCCGTCGACGACCTCCCGGGTCTCCTTGCTGATCACGTCGGAGTGGCGGAGCATGCCCCACTTCTCGACCATCAGCTCGGCGTCCCCGGCACTCGGCACCAGCAGTGCCGGAAGCCGCTCGGCGCGCAGGGCCCGGTACTCGACCGTCCCGACGGCGACGGTGATCTCGCCGTCCGGACGCGTGCCCCAGGTGTCACCGATCCGGCAGCGGGTGAGCGAGTCCTCGGGGAAGTCGGCGCCGACCCGGGTCAGCATCACGTAGGTGGCTCCGACGAACGCGTCGTCCTCGCTGTGGGACACCTGGTCGAGGAGCGTCTCCCACCGGTCCCCGGGAACCTCGTCGATCGTGGCGGGGAGTCGCAGCTTGCGGGCCTTCTCCGGTGAGAGGTCGGCCACCGGCAGGACATCGCGGTAGGCGCCCAGTTGGGGCCCGACGGCCTCGCGCAGCGGCTTGAGCCCCTGGGAGGTGACGACGGTCCCGTACTTCCGGAGCATCCAATGGATCGGGGAGACGACGGCCTGTCGTGTCGCGCTCTGCGCGCCGATCTGACGGGTCCATCTGTCCACCACGGCATCGTCGGGGAGCGCCTTGAGGAACGCGGCTCGCGACTCCTCGGAGAGCGCGCGGAAGAGATGCAGAGGACCACCGATCGGGGCACCCTCCACCTTCATCCGGTTCAGCGTGGGCCGGGAGGCACGGCTGTCGAGACCGCGCAGGTAGTTGGAGTGGACGGCTTCCCGGTACTCGTCGAACCAGGCCTCTCCCTCCTTGGGCTGCACTCCCGGGACGGGGCGGTCCACCAGGCCGATCTGCGCGAAGAAGGGCACGTCGTCGGAGTGGAAGGACATGTCCACGGCCACGGTCCTGTCGCGTCCGGCGTCGACCACCGGACCGGGCACCATGCAGTCCTCGACCGGACGGAACCGCCCGTCGACCGTCCGTACGTGCAGGGTCGAACGGGGAGCGGCCACCCGCTCCAGCACCTTGTGCCCCAACCGGCGGATCCCGCCCAGGCGGAACAGCTGCCAGAAGCGCTCCCACTCCGCTCCCCGGTAGCCGTCGAAACCCTGGTCCAGGACGCTGACGAAGCGTCCCTCGACATCGGCCTCACGGATCCCGAGGACGTTGAGCGCGTGGGCGAGCGACGGGTCCTGCGCGAGCGCGTCGACCACGTACACCGTGGACTCGGGCAGCCCGTCCTGGTCGGCGCGCCGGAACACCCGACCGGGCACGGGCGGTACGAGTCCGTGTTCCTCGGTGAGCACGATGTGCGCCTTGCGCGCTTCCGCGACGTGCGGAGAACGGGACTCGACCATGTCGGCGAGGATCCGGATCGCCACCGCGGAGGCTTCGACACCGCCCGCCTCCGTCAAGGCCTCCAGCCACGCACGGACGTCCGACCGCGCGTGCCCGGCCGCGCTCAGGATGTGCTCGACCTTCCCGGAGCGCAGGGTGTCGGCCTCGACGCTGGGGTGCAGCCAGTCCGAAGGGCGCCCCGTGCAGTCGTGCCACATCCGGAGCCAGTCAGTCGTCTTCTTCGGATCCCTGTCCAGGCGGGGGTGCACCCGCAGTTCGGAGGGAACGCGCAGGAAGCCGTCCTGATCGGGTAGGGACGGGAGGGTCGCGACACACGTCCAGATCTCCCGTGTCAGGAACTCGTCGGCCCAGCTGATCGCCTCCTTGATACGACCAGGGAGCAAGGGCAGATAGGCAGCGGGGTCCTTGGCAGGGGAGAGGGCGGGGAGCGAGTCGACGACCAGCGCCGCCGTCACCTTGATCATCTCTTGGTTGAAGGGAGAGGAGTCCAGCAGGTTCTGCCGGTCCTCGTTCGTCTTCCACGCGCCATTGACGATGCCGCTCAACGACATCTCGTACTTCGTGGGGAAGAAGGACCAGAACCTGCCGCGGCCACGGATCTGCGAGTTGACGTACAGACCGCTCTCCGGGTCCTCGCGGAGGGCGGGGACGGCCCAGGAGAGGTCGAGGGCGAGCCTGTCGTGGAGTTCTCCCGCGTCCGCGCGGGCGGCCGGCCCCGGCTCGTGGGAGGTGGTGAACACCCGCCAGTCCTCGGAGGCGGTGGCCTTCCCGGTCCTCTCCTCGACCACGGTGCGCAGATCACCGGACTGCCGTGTCGTCAGGACCCGACGGGCCACGGGCCGGGGGCGACGGTCCTCCAGGACGACCGTCGCGACGTGCGGGGAGAAGAGTTGGAAACCGGTGGGGAACTCGTCGCGGGGCAGACCGTGGTCCTTGGCGCGACCTCCGTGCATGTCCTTGCCCAGCCGATCGTCGGCATCGGGGAGCAGTGGCAGGCGGACGACGGTGGTCGCCCAGGTCAGCAGCTCGTGCAGGACGGGATCGCCGGCCCGCTCGGCCGCCATGTCGAGCGGGCGGGCCATACGGAGTACGGGCGCGTCGAATTCCGTGCCGTATCGAGCCGTCACATCAGGGACGGAACGGATCTGGTCGTACGACCAGGCGCGGTCGAAACCGAAACTTCCGGAACTGCTGAAGAATTCAGGTGCGTCGGTCACCACGAGCACCGACTTCACGCCCACACCGAAACGTCCGATCTGGCCTCCGCGTTTTTTCGACATGCTCATCCGGAGGATTGTCTCCGCACCTTCCGCGGTGACCGGACTTCCCTCGTTCGCGCAGTACAGATGGGTATCCGTGAGAACCACTTGGACTTTTCCGCCGGGCTCGGGGGCGATTTCGTCGGCCGCGTTCTGGACAAGCTCGAAAAGTTGACGGTCGCCGTATCCGCCCTGGGTGATACGGCGTTCTCCGTTGGCGTGCTCGGCCACGAGGCCGGGGTCGACGGAATAGGTCTGGAGGACTCGGGTGGATTGTTCGAGAACAGTCTTGATCACAGCAGAGGACGACGGTGTCATTGCTCCAGCACTCCTGGTGGCGTAAAGGTCCGGAAGAAAATGGGGAGCGCCGGGCCGGCGGGTACGTCTCGCCGGCCCATCCGCTTCCGTCGTGTCGCACTTGTGTCAGGGGACGACGATGCTCGGCCCCGCCGAACAGCGCGTTCCGTGGGTGGAGGAGGACTTCAAACTCAGCAACTGGGAGGCTCGTCGGGCAGGCCGATCACCTCCCTGGCCAGGTCGGGGTGGTGACCGATGACGTACTCCTTGCTCGTGTGGAACCAATCGATGACCCCCTTCTTCTGTGCCTCACCTCCTGCCTTCTGCATGTTCAAACCGAAAGAGCTCAGGTCGCGACCCGAAAACATGTAATCGTCGTCGTTCTGCCCGTCCATGAAGATGAAAACCCCCGTATTGTCGGAATTGTGAATTTCGGCACGGGATTGTATTCAGGCATGACAAAGTCCCGTGGTTGAGCTGCTTTTCGCTCACTCCGAACCACGGTAGCGGGTCCGCTTGGTGTTCCGCCAGCGCCTTGGGTGGAGGCGGACCGGCGACGATTAATGGAATTGCTTCGGGCACGAGAAATCTGGATTGTGGACAGAGCTCTGGCCCGCCGAGCGACTTCTCTTGTGGAGAGATCGAACGGGGCGGCAAATCCGCCGACACAAACTCTACCGGTCGAGCGCAAGGCCGTCAATGAGCTTCCGCCGACCCGGACGGCCCCTTCGCGGAGTGAATGCGAAAGGGGGCGAATTAGGGCAATCGTGGGCATTTGGATGACTTGAATGAACCGCAAGGGTGGTTGCCGAGCGATCAACCATCAGTTGACAGCCTTCCTCGCGTCAAATTAGCCTCCTGTTCGCCGCAGGCGACCCGTCTGTGGCTACCGGCTAGGAGCAGGTGGCGCGTGGAGACAGGTGAGGAGTTCGGGCCCTGGCTGGCCCGGCAGCTCAAACTCGCGGGCAGGACGCAGGCCGAACTGGCCGAGGAACTACAACTGACACGGGCCGCCGTCTCCGCATGGATCACCGGCAGGTCGACCCCGCGCCCCACGGTCATGGCCGACATCGCCAGGGCGCTCGGCACGGACCTCGGCACGGTGCACACCCGCACCACCGACACCCAGATCGGCCTGCCGATCACCTGGTATCACCGTCGCGGCTATCCCGACGGCGGGCGTGACCTGGGCAATGCCGCGGCGTTCGCCTTCGACGCCGACGTACAGGTGCTCGCCCGGGAGACCTGCCAGAACAGCCTCGACGAGCGCCTCACCGAGAACGGGCGGCCGGTCAGGGTCCGTTACACCCTGCACGAGTTGACCGGGGAGGCGCTCGACGCCTTCCGGGAGGCGATCCTCTGGAACGAGTTGTTCCCCCACTACTCCGCCGTGTCGGAGAGCGCCGGCAGCCAGAAGGTCGGCCGGGTCGTGGACGCCGGGGTGCGCGACATGTACGAGAAGGGGCGTCTGCTCCTGCTGCGGATCGACGACTACAACGCCTCGGGACTCATCGGTGACGACTACGAGGACGGCAAGTTCGCCGCGGTGGTCAGACGCCAGCTGGAGAGCCTGAAGTCGGGCCACGGCGCGGGCGGTTCCTACGGACTGGGCAAGGCGACGCTCTGGGCCACGAGTGCCCTGGGGCTCGTGCTCATCAACTCCACGCTGTCGGTACCGCATGAGGGACGCACCGAACGGCGGCTCGTCGGACGGCTCGAACTGCCCTGGCGGCAGGTCGACGGCCGCCAGTACGCGGGCCCCGCCTGGTTCGGCCGACCGGACCCCGAATCGGAGGGAGCCGAAGTCGTCCGCTCGTGGTGGGCGGACGAGGAGACGGCGGAACGCCTGCACCTCACGCGTGACAACGACGAGCCCGGCACCTCCTTCCTCGTCGTCGGAGCGCACGATGTCGCGAGCCTCGACGAGAAGACGTCCGACACCGAACTCGACGTCGAGGTGGACGACCTGGACCAGGACGCCCACGAAGACACCCGGGATCTGAAGAAGATGCACCGACGCCTGGTCACCGCGTTGGGGCGGGACTTCTGGGCGGCGATGACCGGCGGCGGCAGCAGGCTCCCCCTGCTGGAGGTGTCCGTCCGCTCCCTGCGCAACGGCGAAGTCGTCGTCCCCGAGGAGCAGGTGGATCCCATGCGTGAACAGCCTTCCCGGACCCGTGCCCTGAAGGCGCACTACGAAGGTGTCACCGTCGACCGGCTCACCGAGGCCGGACAGGTCGCGGCACGCGGCGTGCCCCTGAAGCTGCCCCGTTCCGGAGGCGCCGGCGGAACCCTGGGCACGCACCAGGCGATTCTGCTGGTCACCGAGGACACCCAGGACAGGGACGGGCACAAGAACCAGGTGGACTCGCTGCGAGGCAACCGGATGACCGTCAAAAGGGCCGGCGTACCGAGGCTGCCGGTCGGGACCAACCCCTTCCAGGCCGTCCTCCTGGTGGGAGAGGCCGCCGGGGAATCGGTTCCTTTCGCGAAGGAGGCCGAGGAGTTCCTCCGTGCGTCCGAACCGCCCGAGCACGACAGGTGGGGACAGACCGAGGAGTTGACCCTCCGCTGGTCGCCCACCGCCTACCGCCGTATCAACCAGCTGACCACCGAGGTCAACAATGCGGTCAAGGAGATCGTGGCCCGTCCCCGGCGCACCAGGGCCGAGGGAGGGGAAGCCCTGCGCAAGGCGTTGACCGTGCGGGCCAAACCACAGGCCAAGGTGCCCACCGGGCCGGTGGTCCCGGTACTGGACCGGCTGGAGGCGACGGTCGGCGACGCCGGGGAGTGGCAGATCGTCGCCGAGGTCGGCATCCCCAGAGGCGACGAGATCACCCCGATGGTTCCGGTCGCCCAACTGGACGTGCGCTCAGGAGGACTCCCGAGACTGGACTGGGCGGAACTCGTCGCGATCGAGGGCTGTGAGGTGCAGGACGGAGTCCTGTACTTCCCGCCCGGGACACGACGTGCGAAGTTCCGGGGAGCCACCGATGTCACCAGCCACCCGGTGAGAACCACGCTCACCCGACTCGTCGTCGAACTCCGGGCCGGAAAGGGGGAATGACACCGTGAAGATCTACCCCTACAAGCGACTCAACCGACCTGTCTCCCTCAGGGTGACCTCTGTGGCGATCAGGCTCCCCGACGGGACCCGCGACCAGTTGGAGACCACCGCGTACTCCACCCAGCAGCAGACCGTCGCACTCGGTGTGGCCGGTCACGACGACTGGGTGAGCGCCGCGATCGGCCTGTCGGCGACCCTGCCCCCCGGGGCGGACGCACCGGACGCCGCATGGTCCGATTTGGAGGTCCTCGCCGTGCTGACCGACGGCGAGACCAACGTCCGTACCTCGGTGAGGCTCGACCGGGACACGGAGGACGGCCGGGACTGGTCCGGTTCGTTGGAGGTCGTCCGCGACGACCACGTGGGGCGGGCCTCCCTGGCCGTCCTCGCCGTGGGGACGGTGGACGGCGTGCGGGGACGGGCCGTCGCCGAGACCGACCGGAACTGGGTCGTCGACACGGTCTCCGAGGAACCCGTCCGCGGGCTTCAACTGGACGTCCAGAAGGCCTCGTTCCAGAAGAGCTCCCGGGAATGGCTCCGCGCGTACGCCGACGCCCCCTGGATCGTGGACCCCGCGGCCCGCGTTCCCACCGTGTGGGTCAACACCGAACTCGAAGGCGTCATGGACCTGTTGGACAGTGGCGGTTCGGGACTGGAGAGCAAGGTGCGCGACCTCCTGGTCGCGCAGATGGCCACCGACGTCTGGACCGCGGTGTTCCACGCCGCCGTCGGCGACCTGGAGGTGGAACCCGGAGGCGGCCCGGTCTTCCCGACGGACTGGCAGGGCGAGGTGCTGAGGGAGATGCTCCCGGACGTGATCCCCGGGGTGCACGTCGAGGAAGCCCTGCGCCAGGTCCACCGACGGCGCACCGGGGAGTCCGGCTGGCCGGAACTCCAGACCCGCGTCCACTATGCGGCGATCCGCCGCGCCGAAGCCCGCAAGGCCGTCGGATTCGTCATCCGGGGCCTGGAGCAGATGAACCGAGCAGGTGAGGCATGATCACCCGACCGAACCATGTACCGGAACGGCTCGGGCTGCTCGCCGCCTCGGCCATGGACCCGTTCCTCACCGAGCAGTTGATCGCGGGCGAACAGGTGCACGGCGGCGTCGACCTGGCGAAGGTCGTCGAGCCGCTGCCCGAGGACGACGCCCGGTGGGCCGTCGAGCCGCTCCGCGGTCTGTTCGAGGACGCCATGTTCGCGTTCCGCGAGGACCGCACGCGTGCCGACGCGTGGTTGGCTCCCCGGCTCCACGCCACACTCCGCCTGACGCGACGGGAGGCCGCGGACAAGCGCCTCTGGAACCACCTCGCCCTCGCGGTGGCCCCCGACTACGTCGCCTGGCGACACCTCTCGGGCGGGACGCCGAACAGGCCGGAGTCGCGTATCGCTCCCGAACGGTTCCGGGGTGCCGCGGACCGGCAGTGCTTCTCGCGCCTCTGGTGGGCGGCCGAACTCTTCCGGAACGGCCCGGACTACGAGCCGGTCGAGACCGCGTGCGGAAACCAGGACGTCATCCACACCGTTCTCCGGCTGGACCTGATCGACCATCGCCCCTCGGCCCAGGCCATCGTCCGACTGCTGAAGACCGGACGGGTCACCACCGGGCGCGAGATCAACGGTCTCTGCCTGGCGATCAGTGCGGCCGGAGCGACGCTGATCTACGACGCCATCGGGCCGGACACCTCCAAGGACCCCGCCCGGATGCGGGACTGGGTGGTGGAGGCCGAGTCCGCGCCACCGGTGGCGCGGCGCAGCCTTCCCCAGGGACCTGACGAGGATCCGGCGCCGGAGGAATCCGTGGCCGCGCTCACCGCCTGCTTCGACGACCTCCTCGCGACCGCCCCGATCAGAGGGAGGAAGAGCTCCGACTGACGATCGCGGTCGGACGCCGCGGACCTCCGACGGCCGGGCGCGTCGTCGGAGGGACGGAACGGGGAGGGTGCTGGGCCGCGGGACTCGGGCACTTGTCGGTGCAGGCATCGGAGTCACCACAGCCGTCCCTGCGCAGCTTGGCCCGCTGACTCTCGGTGGCTCGCTGCCAGGGCTTGCGCAGTACATCGGCGTCCGGCGTCGGCAGGCCGAGCGCGGCGCTCAACAGGTGTGCGCCGAACAGGGGCGGCACCGCGTTGCCCACCTGCTGGGCCTGCGCCGTGCCGGACCACGGATAGTCCGGCGGGAAGCTCTGCAACATCCCCGCCTCGTTCATGTGGAACCGGTCGCCCTCCTGGACGATGTTCTCGTCGAGGTGCTCGAAGACCACGAAGCGGGAGATGCGCCCGGTGACCGTGGTGGCCGGCTGCCGATCGGTCCGCACCCCGCGCCGGCCGGGAATCCCGGAACTGCCGTAGTTGGAGCGGACCAGGAAGGGAACAGTACGTCCCGGATGCTCGCCCACCGGGTCCGCGAGGACGTCGCCCATCGACCGCCATGGCAGCAGGTCCGAGTCGTCCGAGGGGTGGGGGGCCTCGTCGAGCGTCGGCTGTCGGACCTGGTCCGCCTGCTGTCCGTTCCGTCGGTTCCACGCCTTCGCGTCGTAGGCCCGGTGGGTGGCCGGCGGGAGGGAGGGGAGGCCGAGCCCCGCACGGCGGGCGATCAGTACCGCGCGGGTCCGCGTCTGCGGCACACCGTAGGTCTCGGTGGAGAGGACCCCGACGGTGACGTGGTACTTGGTGCCGTCGGGCAGGCCCGTCTCCTGCAACACCGTGGCGTAGTGCTCCCAGAGCGCGATGACCGCCGGGACCTGCTCCAGGACGATGACGTCGTAGGGGCGTCCGCCGCGGTTCGGGCTCCGGGTCGCCTGGATCGCGTACCGGAGGGGTTCCAGCACCATCGCGGTCCGCGGGTCCGACAGGGTGCTGAGGTCCTTGTCGATGGCCTCGTCCGAGTCACCCGCCGTCAGCCGCTCGATGTACCCCTTGACCTCTTCCAGGGCCTGACGCCCGGCTCCCTTCCCGGCCACCGAGTACGTCTGGCACGGCGGGCCGCCGGCGAGCATGTTGATCTCCGGCGGCAGGGACTCGAACGCGTCCCGGCGCACCGCGCTCACATCGGCGTGCAGGGTCTCCAGCCCGGCGGCGTACCGCGTGAGGCACGCGCTGCGGTCCCACTCGATGCCGAGACTCCGGATGTCGAGAGCGTGCCCGGCGACGTCCAGGCCTCCCGGGCCGGCGAAAAGGTCCAGGATGTATGGATTGCCCAGAATCGACTGCTGGGGCGCCGTGCTGCTCATGAGGCGGAGTCTAGCCGGCCCAAAGATCATCCTTTACCGTTCAGGGCCGCCAGCACGGAACGGCCCAGTGCTCGCCCGACAGGAGGCGGGGTGGCCTGCCCGACCTGGCGGTACCGGGCGGTCTTGCGACCGGTGATCTCCCAGGTCCCGGGGAAACCCTGCAACAGCGCCGTCTGCTCCACCGTGAGCTTCACCATGCCGCCCCGACCGAGTTCCGGATTCCAGTCGAAATCGGGGTCGGGTGTCAGGTCACCGACGGTATGGGCGTTCACCCCCATCGTGGCCCATGTGTTCTTGGCCCCGGACGGTCCCAGATCGGCGCCGCCCCGGTTCCGTGAACCCCCGACGAGGGTCGGAGCGGGACGGTCCGCCTGGGCGGCCCAACGGGCCGCGTCCTTCCACCCGCGGGAGGCCATGGAGGCCTCCAACGCCGCGCCGACCGTCATGGGCTCCTCGACGGTGGGCGTCGGCGGCCGGAACGCCTCGGCCCGCTGCC
Organism: Streptomyces sp. N50; assembly: GCF_033335955.1. Lineage (GTDB taxonomy): Bacteria > Actinomycetota > Actinomycetes > Streptomycetales > Streptomycetaceae > Streptomyces. Next base: position 3,245,074 of record NZ_CP137549.1, on the reverse strand, counting down.
GTTCCACGGCCACCAGCACGCCCTGCCGACGGTTCTGCGGCACCCCGAAGTCGACGGCGTTCAGCACGAACCAGCTGAACTCGTATCCCAGATGGGCCAGTTCGGCATGGGCGAAATCACGGAACTGCTGGTACTCGTCCGACTCCGCGAGACCGGGGACGTTCTCGATGAGCACCGCCCGAGGTCTGATCGCGTGGACGAGATAGACCGCGGCCTTCAACAGCCGCTCCTCCGCCCGCGAATCCGCCCGTCCGACGGTCGCGCTCGACCTCACCCGCGGCAGGCCGGCCGACAGGAGGTCCACGTCGAGGCTCACGGGGTGCTCGGCCGGATCGAAGTCCAGCAGGTCGGTGTGGAGCACGTTCCACTGCGGCCGGTTGGCCCGCAGAGTGCTGACGGCCGCCTCGTCGTCGTCTAGGAGCAGGCGCGGTTCGAATCCCGCCTGTTCCAGCCCGAGGGCGAGCCCGCCCGCGCCGGAACCCACGTCCACCAACGTCGGACCACTCATTCTTCTCTCCCCCTCGTCCGCTCCGTGAGCCGTTGTCCCACCGTGGCGACCACCCGTGCGGCCACCGCGTCCGGGGCCTCGTGCTCCCAGAAACGCAGCACCGTCCACCCCCGCGCGATCAGATGCTCCGTCGTCTCCCGGTCGCGGGCCATGTTCCGGTCCAGTTTCTCGCGCCACCACTCCGCGTTGGCCTTCGGCCGGGTCGCGTGCTCGGGACACCCGTGCCAGAAGCAACCGTCGATCAGGATCGCCACCCTGGCCCGGGTGAAGGCCACGTCGATGCGGCGCCGCGCCATGCCGGGCACCGGGTACTCCACCCGGTAGCGCAGCCCCGCGGCGTGCAACAGGCGACGCACGGCCAGTTCGGCCGCCGTGTCCTTGCTGGGCTGTCGGGACATGCGTGCGGAGACGCCGGGCGAGGAAGGTCTCACGTCGTCCAATGTTCGGATCGCCTCAGGAACGTGGGTCGGCGCGGTCGATGACCACCGCATCCTGCCGGCTGGAGTCGATCGTGCGGAACCGGACCAGTGGACGCTGCGGCCCCACCGAGGACCTGGGGGCGACGAAGGTGAAAGCCATCACGAGGTCACGCGGATCCACCGATCCGTCGGACAGGGTCCGGGGCTCGGACTCCACCACGGGGTAGAGCACCAGCGCACCCCGACGCGGACGCACGTACCGCTCGACGGCCGCGTTGCCGGTCAGCTCGGGGACCCCCGCCAGACGCATCGCCGCCGCCACGTGCTTGGGGTCGCGGATGGCACCGAAGACATTGCTCCGGCGCCGCGTGCGGTGGGCGAGGGAGAAGGGACCGTGCCCCATGACGCGGGCCTCGTTCCCGCGGCTCGACGTCTGCAGCGGGGTGACCACGACCCAGTCGTCGATCGTGCTCGGCTCCTGCCCGGCACCCAGCAGGAACTCCAGGTGGGGCGAGAACTGTTCCGGGATCGACCAACGGAGATCGCACAGCACCGTGAGCAGGTCCCGGTGGGACACCGTGCCCGACCGGGCGTCGAACCGGGGGCCGTCCTCCACACCGAGGGAGACCGGGGTGGGCGAGAGGAGGCCGAGGACGGGCTCCCAGCACTCCGTGTTGTGGCGCAGGGACTCGGGATCCTCGGGATAGGCCGTGGGTTCCTGCCACACACCCGCCGATCGCACCTCCACCAACTCGGCGTTGAACATCTTGTTCCGGGCCGACGGCTTCAACCAGGGCAGATGCTGGGCCACGAGGGGAGGGATCTGCGCCGGGGTGACCTGGGGACTGCCCTCCACCAGAGGGGCGTAGCGGGCGAGCTCGGCCCGGAAGACCTCCTCGTCGCGGCAGATCGCCTCGAAGGCCTCGTAGAGGTCGACCGTCTTCGAGGACCGGCCCCGGCCGAGCTGCTCCTCACGGCCGATGTACAGCCGGACGAGATCCTGGTAGCCAGGGCGGAAGCCGAACCAGCGGCCCATCTGCATCAAGGTGTCGGCCTGCTGGGTCGTACGGCGGTAGTAGGAGATCGTCAGGCCCTCGACGGTGAAGCCGCGGGACAGTTTCGCGCCGCCGACGAGGATCTTCCAGACGTTGGGGGTGCGGTCGAAGTCCAGGTCGGGCTGGGCGTAGTCGCGCTCGCTCTCGCCGTTGACGACGATGACGGGGGTGCCGCCTCTGTTGATGAGCCGGCGGGACTCGTACACGTACGGCTTGAGGTCCGCGTACGTCGTCGGGGTGGGCAGGGAGTCGTCCGCGTTGACCCGGACGTCCTTCTCGAAGAGGTCCGCCAGCCGGGCGTGGCCCTCGGGGCCCGTGTACGCCGAGTTGTGCCACAACGTGGTGATGCGCTGGGCGAGCGCGGTGTGCTCGACCATCCGCACGGACTCGTGCACGAGCATCGTGTGGTGGCGGAACGGTCCCTCGTCCACGCCGTGTTCGGCGCGGTAGAGCTTCAGGGCGCCGGCGAGGACGAAGGCGTCCAGTGCCTCCTGGAGCCGGTCGCCCGTCGACTCGTGGATGCCTCGGACGTGCCTCTCCTCGGCGCTGCCCGTCCCGTCCTCGACGCCGTCCAGGTCGTGGAAGTCCCGCACACCCATGTAACCGACGGGCCGGGGAAGGGAGATGAGGAAGTCGCGCGGGAAGATGTCCTTCTCGTCGCCCGGATCGATGAAGACGTTCGCGAACGGGGTGGCGGTGTAGCCCACGTACTGGGCGCGGGGCAGCAGTTGAAGAAGCTTGCTGATCTGACCGTTGATCGCGGTGCGGGTGACCGTCCCGGCCTCCCACTTCTTCGGGTCGGTGGTGTTCACCGAGGCCTGGTCCGACTCGTCGTCGATGATCAGGGCGGGGATCTCGCCGAGGGCCGGGCCGAACTTCCTGAGATCCCGGACCAGCTTCTCCAGAACCGACTTGTTCTTCTTCACGACCATGACGCGGGCCGGGGCGGCGTGCAGGTTCGCCGGGTCGTACAGCGGCAGATCGGGGTCGGCCTTCTTGAACTCCAGGGCGCTGATGCCGCGTTCGAGCGACATGTAGTCACGGTCGCGCGAGGTGAGGCGCTCGATGTCGAAGTGGCCGAGTACGGAGGGACGCGCACCGAAGGAGACGAACTTCTCGGGCCAGTCCTCGTCGTCCTGGTAGTCGACGCCGACCAGGGCGTCCGGGTCGTTCGCGTCGGCGGCGCCCAGGATGTTCTCCCTGCCGATCAGCTCCATGTCGAGGCGGCGCTGGGTCTGTCCGCGCAGCAGGTTGAGGGTGCCGCCCAGGACGATCACCAGCCGGTAGCCCGCGTCGACGGCTTTGGCCGCGACCCCCGTGAAGTTGGCGGTCTTGCCCGACTGGACGTACCCGACCACGAGTCCGCGAGCACCGTAGGGGGTGTCGCGGGTGGGGTCGGCGAGGCGCTCGACGACGGCGTGGGCAGCCTCCTCCAGGCCGGAGACCGCCGCGTCGCTCCACCCCTTGCGGCGCAACAGCCGTTCGTACGAGGTCCAGTAGAAGGAGCGGTTCGCCGCCTGCTCATGGGTGTACCAGGGCTCGAACTCGCGGCTGATGGTGACCGGACCCGGCTCCGTGTGGACGGGGACGACCGTGTCGAAGGCCTTGCGCAGACCGGTGTCGAAGGCGAGCTTCTCGTAGACCTCCACGCGTCGCTCCGGAGTACGGGGAGATGTCTCGGACCAGGCCGGGGACGTCTCGAAGTCCCAGGCGGTGAGCCGGCGGCGCCAGAGGGTGAGCAGTTCGTCGCCCGGGTCCGCTTCCAGGACGCGGTCCTGGAAGCGGAGCATGTCCGTGTCCCCGGGTTCGTCGCCGTCGGAGAGCGCGAACACCAGCTTGGCGAAGTGTCTGGGGCCGCGCCGGTTCATCGCGTCGAGGGCCTCTCCGTGCAGGTCGACGAGGAGGTCGGGAGCGGCGGGGGTGTTCTCGGTCACGGCGGTCGGGAGACTCTCTGTGGTGGCGGACGGGGACGGGCGGTCGGGGAGGGAACTACCCCTCGTCACGGGAGAGTTCGGCACGCACGGCTGAGACGAGCACGCTGTTCCACAGGGCGATCCTGTCGGTCTGGTTGGCCCAGAGCCGTTCCTTCTGGAAGATCTCGTTGAGCATCAGATAGAGAAGGCCCTTCAGGACCGGGGCGTCGTTGGAGCCACCGTGGCGACCACCGTTGAAGGCCTGGCGGTAGTCCCTGTTGAGGACGACCCGACGCTCCTTGTGGTCGATCGTGAACAGCAGATCCGAGGGGTCGACACCGTCGGGAACCGTGAGCCGGGCCCAGGTGAAGGTGATCGGTTCCTCGCCCTCCAGCTGTGGCAACTCGTCCCGGAGGGTTCTCCTCACCTTCGGGTCGATGCCCTTGCCCGGCGGGACGACCGCCTTGCGTCTGACCTCGGTGCGACGCCGGGCGGCCTCGCGGTAGGTGGTCTCGGCCTCCTGGACGTAGGCGGCGAAGGCATGACCGGTCGACGGGTCCGTCGCCTTCTCCAACCCGCGCGCGAAGGCCGGGGTGACCTGGACCCCGTCCTTCTTGACGGTCAGGGCGAACACGTCGTTCGGCTCCGGCGGCAGGTCCACGGCGATCCGGGCGAGGGAGAGATGACCCTCCGCGCTTCGGGTGTCGTTCCATCCGCCGGCCTGGACCAGCCGGTCGTTGCGATAGAGGTAGAAGCCCTGACGCTCGCTGAGCGACCCGATGCCGCGGTACGCGACGAGAGGCGACTTGGGCGGCCAGATGTGGGCGGTGAGACCGATGTCGCCGACCCCCGCGATGGGGGCGGTGTAGGTACGGGGATAGCCCGCTCTGCCGGGCACGCGGTATCCGAACGGGTCGATGGGTTCCACACCCCGGTGGTCCAGCTCCTCCCGGGTGTGCACGTCCTCGACGACGATGTCGATGTGGAAGTCCTCACGGGCGAGGAACCGGTGCAGATAGAGGCCCAGATGGGTCTCCAGCCGCTCGATCGCGTCCTCCAGGTACCGGTCGGTCTGGCCGTCCGTGATGGTCTCGAACGTGCGGACGTGGTCCCAGCGCACGATGGTGCCGTGCCAGCCGATGACGCCGTCGTACCGGTCGACCAGATCCTGGCAGTACGTCGCGTCCACGATGTCGCAGGTGAAGTCGGCCCGCGCGCGGGCGGTGAGCCAGCGGCGGCCGGCCGACGGGCTGCGTCTGGTCCGGCTGATCACGGTGAGCGCGTCGGCGTGCGAGAGGGACGCGGCCTTCAGACCGGCACCGAAGTGCCCGAGCGCGCCGGGCGCGTACCCCTTGCGGCCGCCGACGGTCATCGCCGTGTCCAGGCCCGGCTCGTCCATGCCGTCCCCGTTGTCGATGACGAGCAGCCCGACGAGCCGGTCGCGGCCGTCCCGCTCCCCGGTGTCCCGGAGGAAACTCACGACGATGTCACGGGCGTGCGCGTCGATGGAGTTGTCGATCAGGTCGGCGATGGCCGCCTCGAAGCCGTAGCCCTGGTGTGCGAGCGACTCGAACGACCTGGCCGCCGGCGGGAGCCGCTTGCTTCCACTGGTCGGTACGTCGAACTGCCAGTCGGAGGACGGCTCGTAGGGCGGCATGCAGGTGTTCCTCGCGGGCCGGGACACACCCGGACACATGCGGGCATGCCAGTTCAGCTGGTCACATGTGACGCTAGCGCGAACCAGCGATGAAGGAGCGACGGGATCGGAAGAAAACGGGTCCACGTTCCGAGGTGTCAGCCTTCGGAGCCGGGACGCCGTCAGGCTTGCGCGACCCCGTGACACTCCCCATAGGCCCGCCCCGACCCACACCAACAAGAAGCCCCCCGCTGAGGCGGCCAAACCACAGCCCGCCCCCGCGCAGCGAGAGTCGTCGCATACTGCGGCAACAGATCAACATCCCCCGGCGAAGCCCCTTCGGACGCCGCGAACGCCTCATAAGAAGGCACCGTCCCCGTGACGATCCCAAGGTTCGGCGTCCCGCTGGCCGCAAGCTCCCGCAGCGACCCCTCTATCGTCGCGAGGTGCTCCTCGTGCGACGGGTACTCCACCGCAAGGGACTCATACGCACCGACCAACTCGGTCAACTCCCCCTCGGGCCAGTGCAGTACGGCCACCGGGAACGGACGCGACAACGCCTCCCGGAACGCCCCCAGTTCCGCCCGCAGCCGCGAGATCTCGGCTTCCAACTCCGCCGGGTTGTCCGACCCCAGCGACCACACCCGCTTCGGATCATGCAGCTCGTCCAGGGAAACCGGCGACGAAGAGGACGCGTGGGCCGAATGCAACGTGTCCGCCAGCGTGTCCCACTCGTCGTGCGACACGCCCAGCATCCGCCGCACCCGGTGCCGGCCGTACAGCAACGGGTGGGTGGAGTAAGGCGGTTCGGGGACGTCGGTCAGGAGCAGCGTCACGCCCTCCGTGAACGTCTCCTGCGCCGCCTCCAACTCGTCGTGGGACTCAAGGGACTCCGCGACGATCACCCAGGGTGCGGGATCGCGGGGGGACGCGGTCCGTACCCCGTCGATGATGGCCCTGGCTTCGGCCTCGTGGCCGTACTCCCAGAGGTTCGAGGCTTTGAGGGCCCGTACCAGATGCGGGGTTTCCAGGGCGTCCGCCGAAGACAGCAGGCGGTCGTAGAGCGCGGTGGCGGCGGGGCGGTCGCCGGCCAGTTCCAGGTGGGCCGCGGCCTGGAGGAGCAGGGCTTCGGCGTCCTCGGGGTAACGGGCGGCGGTCCGCTCCAGGCGGGCCGCTTCGGCGGAGTGGTCGACGTTCTCGGCGGGCGTGTCGGGGCGCATGAACGACACGGTACTGCCGATGCCGACAGAGATGGAGGCAAGGGGAGAGATAAGCCCAGGTCGGCCGGTGAGGGTGGCGTGGGGGAGCGGTGAGAGCGCCGGCGGGGGCCGCGCCGCGGGGAACACCGGGTGGCTTCCCGGTTTCCGCCAGTTTCACGGCCGCCTCGCTTCCACGACCCCCATGCCTCTACGACCCCCATGCCTCTACGACCCCTGTGCCTCTACGGTTCCCGTGCTTCTACGGCCCCTCTGCCTCTACGGTTCCCGTGCTTCTACGGCCCCTGTGCCTCTACGGTTCCCGTGCTTCTACGACCCCCATGCCCCTACGACCCCATGCCCCTACGACCCCGTGCTTCTACAACCCCCGTGGTCCTACGGCTCCCGCGCTTCTACGACCCCTGTGCCTCTACGACCCTCACCTCCCGTTGCCCCGCCCTCCACCGTCCCCGTCCCCGTCCCCGTCCCCGTCCTCGCCACCGTCCCCATCCCCACTCCCATCCCTCTCCCGCCCCCCACAACCCCCCACGCCGCAACCCCCATAACCCCCAACCCCACCCCCACGATCCCCGCCCCCACGAACAACGGAGCCGCATAACCGAACCCCGCACTGATCACCAATCCCCCCGCCCAAGCCCCCACCGCGTTCCCCACGTTCGAAGCCGACACATTCGCGCTCGCCGCCAACGGCACACCCCCCGCCGCATCCGTAACCCGCGTGATCATCCCCGGCACCGTCGCGAACCCGAACACACCCAGCAGGAACACCAGGATCACCGAGGCCGGACGGCTGCTCGCCAACGCACCGAACACCGTCAACGTGACCGCCAACCCCGCCAGCGACACGAGCAACGTCCCGTCCCGGTTGTGGTCCGCCCCCCGCCCGCCCGCGATGTTGCCGACGACCAGCCCCGTGCCGTAGACCACCAACAGCCACGCCACATCCGTCGTCGAGAAGCCCGCGACCCGCGTGAAGGTGTACGCGAGGTAGCTGAACGCGCCGAACATGCCGCCGTAGCCGAGGGCCGTGGCTGTCAGGGTCAGCCAGACCTGGGTGGAGCGGAAGGCGCGCAGTTGTGTGCGGAGGTCCGCGCGGCCGCCCCTCGCTCCCGCCCATGCCGGTACCAGGACGGCTATGGCGAGCAGTGCCACCGCTCCGATCGCCGTGATCGCCCAGAACGTCGCCCGCCAGCCCCAGCGTTCGCCGACGAGCGCGCCGAACGGGACCCCCAGGACGTTCGCCACCGTCAGGCCGGTGAACATCAACGCCACTGCCCGCGAGGCGCGTTCGGGAGGGACCAGGCGGCGGGCGACGAGGGAGCCTATGCCGAAGAACGAGCCGTGGCACAAGGCCGCCACGACTCTGCCCAGCAGCATCACCCCGTAGCCGGGAGCCAGTGCCGACAGCAGGTTTCCTGCGACGAACAACGCCACCAGGCCTACCAGGACCGGCTTTTGGGGCAGGGAAGCCGTCGCCGCCGTCACCGCTATCGCGCCCACCGCGACCGTCAGCGCGTAGCCGGAGATCAGCCAGCCCGCGGCCGCCGTGGACACGTGCAGGCCGCGGCTCACCTGTGGCAGCAGCCCGGCGATCACGAACTCGGTCAGACCGATTCCGAAACCGCCGAGCGCCAGGGCGAGCAGGCCGAACCGCCCACCGCCGTAACCGACTTCCGACCCCGCGGTCAGATCACCACCCCGTCGATCTGCAGCGTCTGCACCGCCCCCGCCGCGAACGTCGCGCTCACCGTCTTGCCGCTCAGATACGTGTCCGAGTGGGCGGTGTACAGGTCGCCCCCGCCGCCCGTCACCGTGTTCCAACGCGGGACCAAGCCGCTCGAACCCCCCGCCACCGTCGTGAACTTGGACAGGTCGAAGGTCAACTTCGTCGACGACGAGCCTGTGTTGGCGGCGACGATCACCAACCGCTTCGCCGACGCGTCGTAGCCCGCCGCCGCGTAGCTCACGCCCGTGTCCAGGATCGTCATGCCGGGGCGGATGTGGCGGCTGAACTGGGCCATCACGTAGTACTTCGTCTGGACCGCGCCGGCCGTGAGCGTGCTCTGGTCGTACGCGATCATCGCCCAGCCGGACGACGGGTCCATGACCTGCCAGTACGTCCATGCCGTGGGGTGCAGCCAGCGGAAGTCGTAGAGGAGGTTGCCGGCCATCGTCAGGCCCGTGGAGTCGCTGTCGCCCGTCTCGGAGTTCCAGAGGGCCTTGCCCGATGTCGTCACGACGTCCGTGTAGAGGAGGTCTCTGCGGCCGCCCGAGCCCTGGTAGCCATGGACGTTGACCCGGTTCACATACCCCTTCGTCGTCGACGAGAAGGCGCTCCACGTCGTGCGCGCGAGGTCGTAGCTCGTCTCGTCGGACGCCGAGATCTTCGTGCTCGTCAGGCCGCGGCTGTCCAACTCGCTGCGGACGTACGGGAGTACGGCCGCCTGGACCGTCGAATCCATGTGGCAGCCCTCCTGCGTTCCCGTCGCCGTCCACCAGCTCGACGACGGTTCGTTGAAGGCTTCCACCGTCGCGAAGTTCACTCCCCAGTTGTTCTTCGCGTAGAGGGCTACGGACGCCAAGTGGGAGGCGTGCTGGCGGTAGTTCCAGGTCTGGAGGTTGTTGCCGCCGCCGGAGGCGCCCGACGGGTTGTGGTTCGAACACATCCACCACATCGGGGAGTTGGCGAAGAGCTCGGTGGTCGCGCCCCGCGAGGTGGCCTTCACCAGCATCGCCCGCTGGGTCGCGTCCGCCGTCCAGTCCCAGGCCGAGGAGGTGGGGTCCTCGTTGTTCCAGTCCTGCCAGTAGCCCTCGATCTGCTTGAACGCGGGGATGTTGGCGGAGGCGACCATCGACTCGCCGTTCACCGAGTTCCAGCTGCACGCGCCGAGGTTGTAACGGGCGATGTTCAGACCCAGGCCGGGGAGCGAAGTGCCGTTGTACGTCGTCGACTTGGTGGTGAAGAAGATGTCGGCGAAGTCGTCCCGGGCGCCGAAGACGTTCGCCCACCAGGCGAGCGAGGTGCCCCAGCCCTCCCAAGTGCCGTACTTCGTCGCCGGGTTGACCGCGATCGTCGCGTCGGCGCGTGCGGTGCCGGTCGCCAGGGCGGTGCCGAGGAGCCCACCGCCCGCTGCGGCCAGCAGGGTTCTGCGTCGGATCATCTCTACTCCCGATTCGCTCAACCGCCGGTCGTCCCACCGGCGTCGGCCATCCCCCCGGCTCGTGCCATCAGGAAGCATCGGGTGTGCCGCGTGAGGTTGTCGAGGGTTGTGACACCCCTTTCTAAAACCCGTGTACGAACCTGTACGGAGGGTCGAACGGGCACCCTTTCCGGCAATCGGAGCCATGAGTTCGGAGCCATGAGTCTGGTGAGTTCGCGAACCGGCCCTTATCGTGCGGCCCATGCGGGTTCCCGTCGTGCAGCACCGCGGCCGTCGACGCCGTGCGCTGGGCCGACGCGTCCTGTGGACCGGTGGGGAGTTCCTCGTCACCGCCGGGGTCGTCCTGCTCCTCCTCGTCGTTCACGAGCTGTGGTGGACCAACCGGGAGGCCCGTCAGGGCGCCGAGCACCAAGTACAGGCCCTGGAGCGGCAATGGGCGACACCGGGTGCGGGGAGCGGCGGTATGCCGTCGGCCAACAGCGGGTTGGCGGGCGGCAGTTCGCCGCGCCGGAGCACCTCCGCCGATGGCTCGACCGCGGTCACCGGCTCCGCCATCACCACCCCCCGCCGCTCCCAGGCCTACGCCATCCTCACCATCCCCCGCCTCCACCTCCGCGTCCCGATCGCGGAGGGCGTCAGCAAGCAGAACGTGCTCAACAAGGGGTACGTCGGTCACTACCCCGGCACCCAACAGCCGGGCCAGGCAGGGAACTTCGCGCTCGCCGGGCACCGCAACACCCACGGCGAGCCGTTCCGGTATCTCCCGCGACTGCGCCTCAAGGACACCGTCCAGGTCGAGACGAGCGCGGCCACCTACACGTACACGGTCGACAAGATCCTGCCGCAGACCTCCGCGTCCGACTCGGGTGTCATCCGGCCGATCCCGCGCTCGACCGTCAGACCGGCCTACGGCTACAGCCGACCGGGGTTCTACATCACCCTCACCACCTGCACGCCGGAGTTCACGTCCAGATACCGCATGGCGGTGTGGGGCACGCTCACCTCCACGCACGTCCGGTGAAGGGCCAACCACGCTGAATACCCAGCCGGGTTGAGGCCTCACGCCCGCTCCCGCAACACCCCCACACTCACCGCGGCCAGCACCGCGAGGCCGGCCGACACCACCATCGCGATGTCCGCGCCGCGGGCCAGTCCGCCGCCCGCCGACGTGGCGATCGCGATGGTCAGCGCGACCCCGGCGCACGAGCCGATATAGCGGAACGTCTGCTGCGCCCCCGACCCCATCGCCGCGCGCGCGGCCGGTACGGACTCCACGGACAGCAGCGGCAGCGCGGCGTTCAGCAGGCCGCTGCCCACGCCCGCGATCACCAGTCCCGGCAGCAGCCGTAGCCACGAACCGGAGTCCAGCGCGCCCAGCATCGTCAGGACGCCGGCCGCGTGGAGGAGGAAACCCAGGGCGAGTTGGTGCCGGGGCGGGACGCGGCCGGCGAGGCGGCGGGCCTGGAGGGCGACCGTGAAGGACAGGCCCGACCAGAGGAGGAACAGCCAGGCCGTGTCCATCGCGGACAGGCCCAGCGTCTGCTGCAGCAGCGCGGGCAGGAAGCTGAACAGGCCGATCACCGCGAAGCCCGTGAACAGGCCGCCCGCCGAGGAGGCCAGGAAGAGGCGGTGGCGCAGCAGGCTCAGGTCGATCATCGGGGTCGCGACCCGGCGTTCCACCAGCGCGAAGGCGCCGACCAGCACCACGGCCGCCAGCAACAGGAGTCCCACCGGCGCCCGCAGCCAGCCGTCCCGGCCCAGCGTGAGCGCGGCGACCAGGGCGACCAGGGCCAGTCCGAAGGTGACCGCTCCGGCGAGGTCGGGGCGTCCGCCGCGCGGCGCGCGGGACTCGGAGAGCGTACGGACGCCGAGGGCCGTCACAACGAGCGCCGCCGCGCCGAGCACGACGTAGATCAATCGCCAGTCCGGCATCGCGCCCGCCACCAGTGGGCCGACGGCTATGCCGCCGCTGACGAACGCGCCCCAGACGCCGGTCGCGTGCAGGCGGCCGCGCGGGGTCGGGAAGGCGTGCACGATCAGGCCCAGGCTGCTGGCGAGCAGGGCCGCGCTGGACGCGCCCTGCGCGATGCGGGTCAGGGTGAACAGCCAGGTCGAGGACGTGAGCGCGGAGAGCGCTGTCGTGATGCCGAGCGCGAAGGTGCCGGCCAGGAAGATCCGGCGGCGGCCGTAGTCGTCGGCGAGGCTGCCGGCGACCAGGAGCAGCGCGGCGAGGCCCAGCGGGGTGCCGTTCAGGAGCCAGGCCTGGGCGGAGAGCGGGGTGTGCAGGGCGGCGGCGATGTCGGGGAGCGTGACCATCGGCGCGGTGTACGTCATCAGCGCCACGGCGGTGGCCGCGCTGGTCAGGGCGAGGGTGGCGCGGGGGTGCGGCACGCTCGGCTCGGAGACCTGTGATGTCTCCGAGGCGGTGGGCGTCCCGGGAACCTCGGCGAGGGTTCGTTCACTGAACCTAGTCATGGGAAGCACCGTAGCACCTAAGGTTCGTTCATTGAACTTACTGTCGGAAAGTGGCTACAGTGGGGGACATGTCACTAGGCAAGGACTACGCGGGACAGGAGTGCTCGATCGCCCGGGCGCTGGAGGTGGTCGGGGAGCGCTGGACGCTGCTCGTCGTCCGGGACGCCCTCTACGGCGTACGGCGCTACAACGACTTCCTCGCCCACCTCGGCATCCCGCGCGCGGTCCTCGCCGGGCGCCTCCAGGCCCTCACCGCCGAGGGCATCCTCGAAAAGCGCCGGTACCAGGAGTCCCCGCCGCGCGACGAGTACGTCATCACCGAGCGCGGGATCGCCCTGTGGCCGGTGCTGCGCTCGCTCGGCCGGTGGAAGCGCGAGCAGTACGGCGAGATCCAGCTGCGCTACTTCCGGCACGCGGACTGCGGCACCGAACTCGGCTCCTACGGCGAGTGCCCCACCTGCGCCGTCATCGTCCCCGTCCCGGATGTCATCATGGACCCGGGCCCCGGACTCGACCAGAACCCGGCGGATCCGGTCAGCCGGGCGTTCCTCAAACCGAGGCGACTGCTCCAGCCGATCGAGCCGGATCCGGTATAACGGACGGTACGAGAACGGCAGTTGAGGGAGGGGGCGGGACCATGAACCAGCGTCGGGCGAGCGCCCTGCTGCTCCTCTTCCTGCTCCCGATCGTGCTGGTGGACACCGCGAGCCTGCCGGCCGCCGTCGCGCTCGCCGCGACCGGTACCGCCCTCGCCGTCTGCGCCCTCCTCACCGCGCGCAGCGCACCCGCCGTACCGCCCACCCGGGTCCGTACGGCCATCCGCGACCGCGCCCGCCGCACGGCGTTCCTGCCCCAGCGCGACCCCGACGCCTCGGGCCGCCCACGCCCCCGAGCCCCTGGACACCCCCTCCGGACGACCACCGCGTAAGGCGCTTTTCCTGCTGCCCCCGCGCTGAGCGTCGTCACGTCGCCATGCCCAAATCCCGGCACGACGAGACCCACGGAGGGCTCACCCATGTCCGTTTTCGCTGCCCTGGTCGACCAACTCGCCGACCTGCTCCACCCGTTGTTCGGCACGGCCGCGGCCGCCGCCGCGATCGTCCTGTTCACCGCTCTCGTACGACTCCTCGTCCATCCCCTGTCGCGGGCCGCGGCGCGAGGTCAGCAGGCGCGGGCCCAACTCCAGCCGCGCGTGGCCGAGTTGCGGAAGCGGTACGCGAAGCAGCCCGAGAAACTGCAGAAGGCCGTACTCGACCTGCACGCCGAGGAGAAGGTGTCCCCGCTGTCCGGGATCCTGCCGAGCCTGCTCCAACTCCCGGCGTTCTTCCTCCTCTACCGCCTGTTCTCCGGCGGCGGCGACGGGCTGCTCTCGCACCAGCTGTTCGCCGCGCCGCTCGGCGGACGCTGGGCCGACGCGCTCGCCGGGGACGGGATGTTCGGACCGGCCGGACTCGTCTACGTCGGGCTGTTCCTCGTCGTCGCCGCGGTCGCGACCTTCACCTACGTCCGCACCCGGCGCGCGGCCGCCGTCACCCCGGCCGGCACCGGCACCGGCACCCTCGGCAAGGTGCTGCCGCTCCTGTCCTACGGCACGCTGATCACCGTGGCCGTCGTGCCGCTCGCCGTCGCGCTGTACGTGGTGACCAGCGCGGCGTGGAGCGCCGTGGAACGGGCCGTGCTGTACACCTGACCGGCCGCGGTTACGGTCCAGTCCGTGAACCGGGTATTGCGGACTGGACCGTGAGCTTGGAGGATCGACCAGTCCTCCGATGGCTGCACCCATCGGTCGACCGTCCGCGATCGATGGAGATGGTGAACATGAAGCTGCTGCGAGTCGGTACGGCGGGGGCGGAGCGGCCCGCGCTGCTCGACGCCGAGGGGACCCTGCGGGACCTGTCCGGCATCGTCCCGGACATCGACGGGCCGCTGCTCGCCGACACCGCCGCGCTGGGCCGGATCCGCGCCGCCGCCGACGCCGGGGAACTGCCCGCGCTGGACGCCGACGGGCTGCGGGTCGGTCCGCCGCTGGCGGGGATCGGCAAGGTCGTGTGCATCGGGCTGAACTACCACGACCACGCCCGCGAGACCGGCGCGGAGCCGCCCGCCGAGCCGGTCGTCTTCTTCAAGGCCGCGGACACGGTCGTCGGGCCGTACGACACCGTGCTGGTGCCTCGTCAGTCCGTGAAGACCGACTGGGAGGTCGAACTCGCCGTCGTCATCGGGCGTACGGCCCGTTATCTGGAGTCCCACGAGGAGGCGCTCGCGCATGTCGCGGGGTATGCGGTCGCGCATGACGTGTCCGAGCGGGAGTTCCAGATCGAGCGGGGCGGGACGTGGGACAAGGGGAAGAACTGCGAGACGTTCAATCCGCTCGGGCCGTGGTTGGTGACGGCGGACGAGGTTCCGGATCCGCAGGCCTTGTCGCTGCGGCTGTGGGTGAACGGGGAGTTGAAGCAGGACGGGACGACCGCTGAGCAGATCTTCTCGGTGGCTGAAGTGGTGCGGTATGTCAGCCAGTTCATGACCTTGTACCCCGGGGACGTCATCAACACCGGTACGCCTGCGGGGGTTGCTCTTGGGCAGCCTGAGCCGAAGCCGTTCTTGCGGGCGGGGGATGTTGTGGAGTTGGAGATCTCGGGGTTGGGCAAGCAGCGGCAGGAGTTCAAGGACGCCTAAGGGGTGGGGGGTGCTTGTTGGTCTGCGGGTGCGCGCCCGTTGTGGCTGGGCGCGCAGTTCCCCGCGCCCCTGGAAAGCTCAGGTCAGTAGAGAGGCGAGCCTGCGCCAGGGCTCTCGGGGGAGGTCTTCGCGGGGGGTGTCGTCCACCACCTGTAGGGCTACGTGATCCGCGCCCGCCGCTGCGAAGTCGTCGATGCGGGCGCGGATCCGGGTGTCGTCGCCCCAGGCGAAGACCGCGTCGACCAGGCGGTCGCTGCCGCCGTCCGCGATGTCCGACTCGGTGAAGCTGTTGCGGAGGAAGTTGGCGGTGTAGTTCGGGAGCGCGAGGTAGGGGGCGAGGGCCTCGCGGGCCAGGGTGCGGGCTCGGGTCGGGTCCGACTCCAGGACTACCTTCAACTCCGGGGCCAGGAGCGGGGTTTCGCCCAGGATCTCGCGGGACTGTGCCGTGTGCTCCGGGGTCACCAGGTACGGGATCGAGCCGGCCGCGCGGTCCCGGGCCAGCTCGATCGTCCTCGGGCCCAGCGCGGCGAGGAGGCGGCACCCGGCGGGTACCCCGGCCGTGTCCAGGGCGTCCAGATGGGCGACCAGGGCCGAGTACGGGCGGCGGTACTCGGCCGTGTTCTTGGCGTGCGCCACCCCGAGGCCGAGCAGGAAGCGGCCCGGGTGGGCCTGCTCCAGTTCGGCGAAGCTCGCCGCGCTCTCGGCCGCCGTGTACTGCCAGATGCTCTGGATGCTGGTCCCGACGGCGATACGCGACGTCGCCTCGATGAGCGGGACGGCGTTGCGGGCGGCGCTGCTGCCGCCCAACCAGACCGCGCCGTAGCCGAGTTGCTCCAACTCCGCGGCGGCCTCCGCCAACTCGCCGCGCCGGGACGGATCTTCCGAGCGCAGGCCCACGCTCCAGATGCCGTACCGGCCGACCGTTTCCTTCAGGGTGCTGCTCATCGGTGCCGTTCCCTCCGGTGTCGGACGTGTCGGTCAGTCCCAACCGGGGGGAGCCGCGGGTTAATTCCGGTCCTGGTCCAGGAACTGCTCCAGTGCCGCCACCACGAACCGGTGGTCCTGCAACTGCGGCAGCCCGCTCACCGTCACCGTGCCGATCACGCCGACGCCCTCGACCCTGATCGGGAACGAGCCGCCGTGGGCCGCGTACTCGTCCGGGTCGAGGCGGGAGGAGTCCTCGAAGGTGCTGCCCTTGGCGCGGAAGCGGGTGCCGACCAGGTAGGAGGCGGCGCCGAAGCGTTCGACCACCTTGCGCTTGCGGTCGATCCACGCGTCGTTGTCGGGGGAGGAGCCCGGAAGCGCCGCGTGGAAGAGCTGCTGGCCGCCGCGCCGGATGTCGATGGCTACCGGGGCCTGGCTCTCCCGGGCCCGTTCCACGAGGAGGGAGCCGAGGGCCCAGGCGTCTTCGTAGGTGAAGCGCTGGAACACCAAGTGCCGTTCCTGTGCTTCGAGTTCCTCCACCGTCGGGGTGATCTCGGGGGCGATCCGCTGAGTGATCGCGGGCTTGTTCTGGGTCACAGGGTCACCGTCACTCCGTCGCGGGCGCTGCGGCGCGCGGCTTCCAGTACGTCGAGGGTGGCGGCCGCCTCCAGGGCGGTCACCGGGTTGGGGGCGCCGTCACGGAGGGCGGCGGCGACGGCCGCGTAGTACGCGGGGTAGTCGCCGGGGAGGGTCGGCTCGGGGCGGCCGCCGCCGGTGAGGGGGGACTCGCCGGCGCCGACCCGGCCGTAGAGCGACTCGGGTTCCTGGCCCCAGGTCTTCTCGGTGCCCGGGCGCCTGCCGTCGCGCAGGTCGGCCTCCTGGGGGTCGAGGCCGTACTTGACGTAGCCCGCCTTGGAGCCCAACACGCGGAAACGCGGGCCGAGTTGGGCGGTGGTCGCGGAGACGTACAGGTGTGAGCGGACGCCGTTCGTGTGGGTCAGGGCGAAGAACGTGTCGTCGTCCGTCTCCGCGCCCGGGCGGCGGATGTCCGACTCGGCGTACACGGAGGCGGCGGGGCCGAAGAGGGCCAGGGCCTGGTCCACGACGTGGCTGCCGAGGTCGTAGAGGAGACCTCCGATCTCTGCCGGGTCGCCGGACTCGCGCCAGCCGCCCTTGGGCTGCGGGCGCCAGCGCTCGAAACGGGACTCGAAGCGCCAGACGTCGCCCAGTTCGCCCTCGGCGAGGAGCTTGCGGAGGGTCAGGAAGTCGTTGTCCCAGCGGCGGTTCTGGAAGACGGAGAGGAGGAGGGAGTGCTCCTCGGCGAGGGCCGCCAGCTCGCGGGCCTCGGCCGCGGTGCCGGCGATCGGCTTGTCCACGACGACCGGGAGGCCGGCCTTGAGGGCGGTGGTCGCGAGCGCCACGTGCGTCTTGTTCGGGGACGCGATGACGATCAGGTCCAGGTCGTCGGCGCGGGCGAACAGGTCGTCGGGGGTCGCGGCCGTGCGGACGTCCGGGAACTCCGCGCGGGCCTGTTCCTGCCGCTCCGGGTTCGAGGTGACGACCGTGTCGAGGGCGAGACCCTCGGTCGCGGCGATCAGCGGGGCGTGGAAGACGGAGCCGGCGAGGCCGTAGCCGACGAGGCCGACGCGGAGGGGTGTGCGAGTCGTGCGTCCAGTCATGCCCTCCACTTTCGCAACGCTGTTGCCAAAGTGCAAGTGGTGGGGACAATGGGGGTGTGGACAACAGTGCGCGGGGCGGGAGCGGTGGCGGGGACGGAACCCGGATGACGGGGGCGGGTGCGGCTCGGGGTGCGGGTGCGAGTGCGGGCCGGGGTGTAGTGGCGGGTGCGGGTGCGGTGGGGGCGAATCTGCTTGCCGTGCGGAGTCATAACGCCGCGTTGGTGCTCGATCTGCTGCGGACGGCCGGCGCGGACGGGATCAGCCGGCTCGAACTCGCCGAGCGCACCGGGCTCACCCCGCAGGCCGTCAGCAAGATCACCGCGCGGTTGCGGGACTCCGGGCTCGTCGCGGAGGCGGGGCGGCGCGCGTCCACGGGCGGGAAGCCGCGCACGGTCCTGCGGTTGGTGCCGGAAGCCGGGCATGCGGTGGGGGTGCATCTGGACCGGGATGAGTTGCGGGTGGTGCTTGTCGATCTCACGGGTGCGGTGGTGGGGGAGCGGGGCGCTTCGCTGGATCTGGGGGCGGGGGCCGGGGTTGTCGTGGAGGCGGTGGCTCGGGAGGTTGAGCTGTTGGTGGGGGAGGTGGCGGGGGCGGGGGTGCGGGGGGTGGTTTTGGTGCGGGTGCGGGTGCGGGTGCGGGTGTCGGTGGTGGCTCGGGGGATGTCGGTGTGGAGGGTGGCGGTGCGGACGCCGGTGCGGCGGGTGCGGGCGTCGAGCGGCGCCTCGCGGACTCCGGGCGGTCTGCCGGTTCCGGGCGCGTTGCTGATGCTGCGGGTCTCGCTGACCCCGGGCGCCCCGCCGACCCTGCGGGTCTCGCTGACGCCGCGTCCCTCGCCGACTCGGTGCCCGCCGCGCAGCGCAGCTTCACCGCTCCTCTCCTCGGCGTCGGCGTGGCACTCCCCGGTCCCCTCGATCATGCGCACGGCATCCTGCACCGGGTCACCGGGTTCCCCGAGTGGGACGGGTTTCCGTTGCGGGACGCGTTGGCTCGGCGGCTCGGGGTGCCGGTGGTCGTGGACAAGGACACGAACGCCGCCGCGCTCGGACTGGCGGTCGGCGGCGAGGGTGGGGCGTTCGCCTATCTGCATCTCGGGACCGGGCTCGGTGCCGGGCTGGTGATCGGCGGGGGTGTGCACCGGGGGGCGCGGACCGGGGCCGGCGAGTTCGGGCATCAGGTGATCCAGCTGGACGGGCCGCCCTGCGACTGCGGGAACCGGGGTTGCGTCGAGGCCCTGTGCCTGGCCGCCGTGGCGCGCGGTGATGTCGATGAGGCGGCGCGGGTGCTCGGTGCCGGTGCCGCGAATCTCGTGGGCCTGCTCGACATCGACCTCGTGCTGCTGGGCGGCCGTACCGTCGCCGCCGACCCGGAACCCTTCGTGCGCGGAGTCGCCGCCGTCCTCGGCGAACGCGCCCGGCGCGAGGGCGCCCGCGAGGCCGCCGTACCCGTACGGGTCGCCCCCGGCGGGGCGCGGGGCGTCGCGGAAGGGGCGGCGCAGTTGCTGCTGGGGCCGCTGTTCGGACGGGCGGACGGGTAGGCGGGTAGGCGGCCGGGTGGGTGACCCAGGAAAGCGTGACGCCTTCGCCGGATCCGTAACACTTCCGCCGAACAGGGGTCCCGCCGCGCCCGTTCGAGGCATTCGCGGCCCGCGCTCGGCACGGCACCCCTGATCGGCGGCGCCCCTCCGGCACGCTCATGTGTTTATGCGACTTCCCCTGAGTCCGCGCACCCCACTGCGCACACCCCTGTCCCGGTCTCTGCCCCCGCACCAGTCCCTGCCCCTGTCCCGGTTTCTGTCCCTCTGCCTCGCCGCAGCCGCCCCCCTCCTCGTCACCGCCGCCCCACCTGCCCAGGCGGCAGCCGCCACCACCCCCGCCCACGCAACGGCCGCCGCCGCCCCCGCCTGCGCCGCCCCCGACGCCCGCGCCTTCCCCCTCACCACCCGCATCCACGACGGCCCCGACACCTATGCGGCCGGCGGCGGCTACGGCACCTGGTACCTCGACCTCACCAACACCACCGCCCGCCGCTGCACCGCGATCCACCCGGTCGTCGTCCTCGTCGACCAGCAACGCGCCCTGAAACCGTCCCAGCCCAAGCTCGAGTTCTACGACGGCACCCGCCCGCGCCCGCACCCCGTCCACTTCGAGAAGACCGACGAGGCCGAACTCGTCGGCGCCTTCGACGACGGCTTCCCGGGGTTCACCGTCGACCCCGGCAAGACCCTCACGGTGAAGGTGCGCCTCGCGCTCGCCCCGGACGCCGTCGCGAACGAGATCACCGCCGACGCGGCCGTCGTACAACGGCATGCCGACGACGGGGACTGGATCGGTCAGTCGAACGACTACCGGTTCGACGTCGAGGCCGCCGACCCCGCCGACGTCGAAGGCGTCCCGACCGGCTCGGCCAGTTCCCCCGCCACCCCCGCTCCGTCCGCCGCGACCTCGCCCCCCGCCGAGGACCTCTCGTTCACCGACGAACTCGCCAGCACCGGAATCGGCCCCGCACACCTCGTCCTCGCCGCCGTGTCCGTCCTCCTCGTCACCAGCGGCGCCCTGCTGCTGGCGCGGAGGCGCCGGTAACGCGAACCGCGACCTCTGCGACGATCTACGCGTGGACTACCCGAACGACCAGGCCCCCGGCGCCCCCGTCCGCTCCGGCATCCCGGAGCACGGCCGCATCCCCAAGTACTACGCGGTCAAGGCTCAAATCGCCGTGCTCGTCGACGAGTTGGGGGAGGGCAGCCTGATCCCCACCGAGCGCGACCTCTCCGAGCGGTACGAGGTCGCCCGCGAGACCGTGCGGCAGGCGCTGCGCGAACTCGTGCTGGAGGGCAGGCTGCGCCGGCAGGGCCGGGGCACGGTCGTCGCGGGTCCCAAGCTGGAGCAGCCGCTGTCCCTGGCCAGCTACACCGAGGGCGTACGGCGGCAGGGGCGCACCCCGGGCCGCAGCCTCGTCACCCTCGACCGTTTCCCCTGCACCGACGCCCTCGCCGCCGAGACCGGGCTGACCCGCGGCGAACCCGTCTGGCACCTGGAGCGCGTCCTGCTCGCCGACGACGAACGGGTCGGCCTCGAAAGCACCTACGTCTCCGTCGCCCGGGTCCCGCACCTCGACACCGACTTCGAGCCCGACTCGTCCTTCTACGGCTACCTGGGCGCCCGTGGCATCCACTTCGGCGACGCCGACGAACGCATCGAGACCGTGCTCGCCACCCCGCGCGAGGCCCTCCTCATCGGCACCCCGCCCGCCCTCCCGATGCTGCTGATCCACCGGGTGTCCAGGGACACGGAGGGCCGCCCGCTGGAACGGGTCCGGGGCCTGTACCGGGGCGACCGCTTCTCCTTCACCACGCACCACAGAGGCTGAGGAACCCGGGGGCTGAGAACCCCGAGGAGAACCCGCCCTACGGCCTGCAAGTATCACGGATGGATAACGGGTCTAGCCCAAACGTGATGGGTCGTTCACGCTTTCGTTGGGAGCCGGACCTTTCCGGTTCCCGGATCCCGAGGAGCGTGGCCGTCGTGAGAGTGACAGTCGTCGGAGGCGGCGTGGTGGGCACCATGCACGCCTGGCAAGCAGTGGAACGCGGCCATGAGGTCGTACAGATCGAGCGCGAGGCGGAGGCTCGCGGCGCGTCGTTGCGCAACTTCGGGCAGATCTGGGTGAGTGGCCGCGCGGGCGGGGAAGAGCTCGAAACCGCCCTGCGCGCACGGGAGTTGTGGGAGGAGATCGGGGCCCGCGTCCCCGCGCTCGGCTTCCGGGCCAACGGTTCGCTGACCCCCGTCAGGGGCGACCGCGAACTCGCCGTCGCCGAGGCCGCCGTAGCGCGGGAGGACTCCGCGGCGCGCGGCTACAAGCTCCTCACTCCGGCCGAGGCCCGTGCCGTGAACCCCGCCCTGCGCGGCGACTTCACCGCCGCCCTGTACTGCGAGCGCGACGCGGCCGTCGAACCCCGCACCGCCCAACTCGCCCTGCGCGCCGAGCTGTCGAAGTCCCCGAACTACAGCTTCCTGCCGGGCCGCGAGGTTCGCGAGGTGATCGGCGAACACGCGGTGCGCGACGACCACGGGGACGTGCACGCCTCCGACGCGGTCGTGCTGTGCACGGGCGCCTGGCTCGGCGGACTCGTCCGCGAACTCGCCGGGCCCGAACTCCCCGTCCGCCGCGTCCGGTTGCAGATGATGCAGACCGACCCGCTCGGCGAACCGCTCACCACGTCGATCGCCGACGCGGACAGCTTCCGCTACTACCCCGCCTACCGCGGCCGGGCCCTCGACCAACTCAACGCCGAGCAGCCGCAGTTGCCGACCCCGGCCGCCCACGCCATGCAACTCCTCATGGTCCAGCGCGCCGACGGCGGACTGACCATCGGCGACACCCACGAGTACGAGCACCCCTTCGCCTTCGACACCACCGAGGCGCCCTACGACCATCTCGCCGAGGTCGTCGAGTCGTTCCTCGGCCGCCCCCTCCCGAAGATCCGCCGCCGCTGGGCCGGCGTGTACGCGCAGTGCACCGACCCCGCCCGCGTCGTCCACCGCCAACAGGTGCGCGACGGCGTGTGGTTGGTGACCGGGCCGGGCGGGCGCGGCATGACCTGCTCCCCGGCGATCGCCGAGACCACCGCGAACGAACTGGACTGGTGACCCCCATGACCTCCCTCATGAACCCCACGACACCCGGCACGACACCCGACATCCGTCTCGTCGTCCTCGACATGGCCGGCACGACCGTCGCCGACGGCGGCCTGGTCGAGGAGGCGTTCGCGGCCGCCGCCCGGCACATGGGCGCCGAACCCGACTCGATGCTCGACCACGTCCGCGCCACCATGGGCGAGTCCAAGATCTCCGTCTTCCGCCATCTGTTCGGCGAGGAGACCAAGGCCCAGGACGCCAACAAGGCCTTCGAGGCGGCCTACGCCGACCTCGTCGACGCCGGCCGGGTCGCCGCCCTGCCCGACGCCCGCGCGACCATCGAAACCCTCAAGTCCCAAGGCCGCACGGTCGTGTTGACCACCGGCTTCGCCCGCGCCACCCAGGACGCGATCCTGGCCGCCCTCGGCTGGCAGGGCCTCGTCGACCTCACCCTGTGCCCCGCCGACGCGGGCGGCCGGGGACGTCCGTACCCGGACATGGTGCTGACCGCCTTCCTGCGTACGGCGGTTGCCGACGACGTACGGCAGATGGCGGTCGTCGGCGACACCTCGTACGACATGCTCAGCGGGGTCCGCGCGGGGGCGGGTCTGGTCGCCGGTGTGCTGACCGGCGCGCACGACGCGGACGCGCTGCGGGCGGCCGGGGCGGGTCAAGTCCTCGACGGCGTAGGACAGTTGCCCGGAGTCCTCGCATGACGAACGGCATCCGCTTCGACTCCGTCACCGTCGCCTACGACGGCACGGTCGTCCTCGACGCCCTCGACCTCACCGTCGAACCCGGCGAGGTCATGGCCCTGCTCGGGCCGTCCGGCTCCGGCAAGACCACGGCGCTGCGGGCGGTCGCCGGGTTCGTACGGCCGGTGTCGGGGCGGGTGTTCCTCGGGGGCCGTGACGTCACCGACCTGCCGCCGTACCGGCGGGGGGTCGGGATGGTCGTGCAGCAGTACGCGCTCTTTCCTCACCTGCGGGTCGAGGAGAACGTGGCGTTCGGGCTCAGGGCGCAGAAGGTGCCGCGCGGGGAGATCCGTACCCGGGTCGCCGAGGCGCTGGAGATGGTCGGCATGGGGGAGTACGCGCGGCGCCATCCACGGGAGTTGTCCGGTGGGCAGCAGCAACGCGTGGCGATCGCACGGGCGTTGGCCATCCGACCCGGGGTTCTCCTTCTCGACGAACCCCTCTCCGCGCTGGACGCGCAGCTGAGGTCCGGGATGTTGGGTGAACTCGCCCGGCTGCACCGGGAGTTGCCGGATGTCTCGATCCTCTACGTCACTCATGACCAGGTCGAGGCGCTCACTCTGGCCGACCGGATCGCCGTGATGGACCGGGCTCGGCTTCAGGAGTGCGGGACGCCGAGGGAGTTGTACCGGGCGCCTAAGAGCGAGTTCACGGCTTCCTTTGTCGGGAGCGCGAATTTGTTGCCGGTGACTGTGGGGGAGCGCGGGGTTTTCTTCGGGGAGCAGCGAGTTGAAGTGCGGGGGGTTGTTTCCGGGGGTTCGGCGACGTTGTGTGTGCGGCCGCATCTGGTTGGGCTCGGCGCCGGGCCGAATGAGCTCTCCGGAACGGTGAGTGACGTGCAGTGGCGGGGGGCTACTCATCGGCTCTACGTGGGTGTGAATGGGCATCGGGTTGTGGCTGATGTACCGGAGTTGAAGAAGCCGCCTGTTCATGGGGACGCGGTGACTCTTCATTTCGCTCCCGATGATGCGGTGTTGCTGGCTGTTGGAGCTGGCGATGAGTGAGGTTGTTCGTCGGGTGCGGCTGAGTGGGGGCTGGACGCGCCCACGCGGCGGTAGCCGCACATCAAATACAGCCCCGCGCCCCTGGGGGGTTGCCCTTGTGCCTGTTGCATTGCTCGGGCTCTTCTTCCTCTACCCCCTTGCCCTCGTTGTTCGGCAGTCCTTTCAGCCGGCCACCGCCTACGCCGACGTCTTCTCCTCGGAGTTGTTCCGTACCGCCCTCTGGACCACCGTCTGGATCGCGGTCGTCTCGACCCTCGGATGCATGCTCCTCGGGTTCGTGCTCGCGCTGATCATCGCCTTCGTCCCCTTCCCCGGAGCCAGAACCGTCGCCCGCTTCATCGACGTCTACCTCTCCTTCCCCTCCTTCCTCATCACGCTCGCGCTGCTCTTCATCTACGGCAGCACCGGGATCGTCGGTTCGTTCCAGTTCCTCGCGACGCCCTGGGGTGTGCTGCTCGCGGAGGTCACCTACTTCACGCCGTTCGTGATGCGGCCGCTGCTCGCCGCGTTCTCGCAGCTGGACACCGCGCAGTTGGAGGCGGCCAGTTCACTCGGGGCGCGGGCGCCCCGGATCATCCGGCAGGTCATCCTGCCGGAGGCGCTCCCCGCGCTCGCCGCCGGCGGGAGTCTCGTACTGGTCCTCTGTCTCAACGAGTTCGGGATCGTACTGTTCACCGGGGCGAAAGGGGTCACGACCCTCCCCATGCTCGTCTACAGCAAGGCGATCCTGGAGTCGGACTACCCGGGCGCGTGTGTGGTCGCCGTCGTCAACGTCCTTATATCCGTGGGGCTTTACGGCCTCTACCGGGTGGTGAGCCGCCGTGTTGGTGCATAGCCGCAAGGCGAAGTGGGCCGTGTGGCTGGTCTTCGCCGTCCTCTTCCTGCCCCTCTTCGCGCTGCCCCTCCTCGTCGTCCTCGGGGCATCCTTCGCCACCAACTGGTCCGGGGTCCTGCCCTCCGGTCTCACCACCTCCCACTACTCCGCCGCGACCCGGGGTGAAGCCCTCCAGGCGCTCACCACCAGCCTGGTCACCGCCCTCACCGCGAGCCTGTTCGCACTCGGCGTCGGGACCTGGGCCGCGCTCGCCGCCGCCGGGCTCAAGAAGCGTCAACGCCGGGTGATGGACGCCCTGTTCGTCCTGCCGGTGGCCGTGCCGTCCGTCGTGGTGGGCCTCGCGATCCTCGTCGCGTTCTCCAAGCCGCCGATGCTGCTCAACGGCACCCGGTGGATCGTGATCCTCGCCCACACCGTGCTCGTGACCGCCTTCGCCTACCAGTCCGTGTCCGCCGCGATCGTCCGCCTCGACCCGGCCTACGAACAGGCCGCCGCCTCCCTGGGCGCCCGGCCGCTGTACGTCCTGTGGCGGATCCGGCTGCCGTTGCTGCTGCCGTCGCTCACCGCCGCCGTAGGACTCTGCTTCGCCCTGTCCATGGGCGAGTTGAGCGCCACGATGATGCTCTATCCGCCCGACTGGACCACGCTTCCGGTCCTCATCTACTCGGCCACCGACCGCGGCGCCCTCTTCGCCGGGTCCGCGCTCGCCGTGGTCCTGATGACGGCGACCCTGCTCGTCCTGCTCGTCGTCTCCCGGGTCCGCAACCGGGCCTCGTACCGCTGATCCACCCGCACCTCAACCGACCTCACCACGCCAGGAGTTGGCCTCGCCATGCCCAGAAACGCAGTCAAGATCGCCGTAGCCGTATCGCTCTGCGCCACCCCGCTGCTCACCGCGTGCGGTGGCACCTCCGCCGCCTCCGACGCCAAGGTCGTCACCGTCTACAGCGCCGACGGGCTCAAGGGAGAGAACGGCGACGGCTGGTACGACCAGGTCTTCAAGGACTTCGAGAAGCAGACCGGCATCAAGGTCGAGTACGTCGAGGGCGGCTCCGGCGAGATGGTGCAGCGCGCCGTCCGCGAGAAGAGCAACCCGCAGGCCGACGTTCTCGTGACCCTGCCGCCGTTCATCCAACAGGCCGACAGCAAGGGGCTGTTGCAGAAGTACACCCCGGCCGGCGCCGACCAGGTGAGCGGCGCCGACAAGGCCGGCGACGGCACCTGGACCTCCGTCGTCAACAACTACTTCGGGTTCGTCTACAACAAGAAGCAGCTCGCCCAAGCGCCCACCACCTGGGACGAGTTGCTCGACGGTAAGTACAAGAACAAGCTCCAGTACTCCACGCCCGGAGTCGCCGGTGACGGAACCGCCGTACTGATCAAGGCGATGCACGACTTCGGCGGCAAGGACGCGGCCCTCGCCTATCTGAAGAAGCTGCAGTCCAACAACGTGGGCCCCTCCGCCTCCACCGGCAAGCTCGCGCCCAAGGTCGACAAGGGTGAACTCCTCGTCGCCAACGGCGATGTGCAGATGAACTACGCCCAGTCCAAGACCATGCCGAACCTCGGCATCTGGTTCCCGGCGAAGCAGGGCGGCAGGCCCACCACCTTCGCCCTCCCGTACGCGGCCGGTCTCGTCACCAAGGCCCCGCACAGCGCCAACGGCAGGAAGCTCCTCGACTACCTGCTCAGCCGCACCGCCCAGCAGCAGGTCAGCTCGGTCGGCGGTGGCTTCAGCGCCCGCCAGGACGTCAAGGCCACCGACGCCAACGCCACCGCCCTCACCAAGCTCATGACCGGCGTCGAGATCTTCCAGCCGGACTGGGCGGACATCGACAAGAACCTGACGTCGTACGTCGAGGACTGGCAGTCAGCGACCGGCAGTTGAGTCTCGGACTCAGATCAGGTCGACCAGGTCCGCGATGGACTCCACGACCGTCGTAGGGCGGTAGGGATAGCGCTCCACATCTCCCCTGGTCGTCAGCCCGGTGAGGACGAGGAAGGTCTCCATCCCGGCCTCCAGCCCGGCCAGCACGTCCGTGTCCATGCGGTCGCCGATCATCGCGCTGGTCTCCGAGTGCGCGCCGATGGTGTTGAGCGCCGACCGCATCATCAGCGGGTTCGGCTTGCCGACGAAGTAGGGCTCCTTGCCGGTCGCCTTGGTGATCAGCGCGGCCACCGACCCGGTGGCCGGCAGGGCGCCCTCGGGCGAGGGGCCGGTGTTGTCGGGGTTGGTCGCGATGAACCGGGCCCCGTCGTTGATCAGCCGGATCGCCTTGGTCAGGGCCTCGAAGGAGTACGTCCGGGTCTCGCCCAGGATCACGAAGTCCGGGTCGGAGTCGGTCAGCACATATCCCGCGTCGTGCAGCGCCGTCGTCAGGCCGGCCTCGCCGATGACGTAGGCGGTGCCGCCGGGGTGCTGGTTGTCCAGGAAGGCGGCGGTGGCCAGCGCCGAGGTCCAGATGTTCTCCACCGGGACGTCGAGACCGATCCGGCTGAGGCGGGCGTGCAGGTCGCGCGCGGTGTAGATCGAGTTGTTGGTGAGGACCAGGAACGGACGTCCCTTCTCCCGCAGCGTCTTGATGAACGCCTCCGCGCCGGGCACCGGGACGCCCTCGTGCATCAGCACCCCGTCCATGTCGGTGAGCCACGATTCGATGGGCTTGCGCTCTGTCATGGGTGGGCACTCCTGCGGTACGCGGGCATGTGAGGTGACCATGCTATGCACCTTCCGGCGCCGTCCCCCATACGGAGCAGCGGGGCGTGGCTGAGGATGCGGCCGTCCGCTGTGAGGAGGAGTCTCCAGATATCTGGAGGTTCACGATGGGTTCACTGAAAGTCACACTCTGTGCGGGTGCCGCGGTGGTCCTCGCGGCGCTCACCCCAGCGGCGTACGCGGCGGACGGAGGCGCTGTCACGGTGACCCCCGCCTCCCCGGCCCCCGGCGCCGACGTCGCGCTCAGGATCAGCGGCTGTGCCGGTACGACGGGCTCGGCGGCGTCCGCCGCGTTCGTCGCCGACGCCAAGCTGGTCGGCGCGTCCGGCACCCTCGCCGGCGAGACCCGGGTCCGCAGCTCGCTGGAACCGGGCAGCTACGACGTGCGGATCACCTGCGGGAGCGTGACGGTGAAGGGCGCGATCAAAGTCGTAGCGGACGCGTCCCAGTCCCCGTCGGCACCCCCCTCCACCCCCGCCTCGCCGGTCGCCCCGGTCCACGCGGGCGGCGGCGGTGCGGCGGCGCACCTCGCGGCCGTGGACGCGCGGGCGGCCGGTCCCGGTACCGCGCACGCGGTGGTGGGTCTGTTGCTGGCCGGTGTCGCCGCGACGGCCGTGGCGCTGCGCAGCGCCCGCCGGAGTCGCGGGACGGGCTGACCGGCCATGTTCGATCACGACGGGCCCGCCGAGCACGAGCGTTCCTCCGGCACCGGACGGCTGCTGACCGGGGTCGCCTGGGCCGTGCTGCTGCTCGGACTCTGGCTGTGGGGACAGGACCTGACCGACATCCGGCTGGGCATATCCGCGCCGACGACCGGTGACGTGGCGGCGGTCGGACGCCCCCCGGAGGCCGAACTCCCGCCCGCCGCCAAGCCGTTGGGCAACGCGCTGCCGCAGCGCATCGACATCCCCCAACTCGCCGTCCAGGCACCGGTGGTGGCCCGCGGCCTCGACACCCAGGGCGCGATCGACCCACCGCCGTTCGACCAGGCGGCCGTGGTCGGCTGGTACGGGAGCGGAGTACGGCCCGGAGCCGTCGGAACGGCCCTGATGGTCGGGCACGTCGACACCGAGACCCGGCCCGCCGTCTTCTACAAGCTCAGCACGCTCCGCCCGGGCGGCACGATCCGGGTGATCCGCGACGACGGCAAGGTCGCCGAGTTCACCGTCGACGACGTCCGCGTCCTGACCCGCGCGCACTTCGACGCCCAACAGGCCTACGGCACCCGGCAGTCGGGCCGCGCCGAACTCCGTCTCATCACCTGCGGAGGCACTTTCGACCGCGTCGGCCGCAGCTACACGGCGAACGTGATCGTGTCCGCCTATCTCACCGGAACCGGCACCGGACTCTGACAACCGGGCCCGGCCGACGACCTGCTCCCCCCTGAAGCCGCCGACCGGGCTGGTCCTCAACCGCACGCGCACGGGTTGCGGGAGTAACCCGGCGAACGGCGCGGGAGGTCTGGGAATCCAGTGGTGGAAGGTGTGTGTTCGGGCCAGGGGCCAGGGCCGTTGGGAATGACTCTAGAACGAATGAGCGTCCGGGCCTAGAGGGCAAATAACGCCATGTCTCACAGTAGTTGCGCACTGTCATATGCACTGGTCACAGTCGGTCCACGGGTCCCCCCTCGATCACCGCCCGCGCGACCCGGTCCAGCGACATCCGGCGCCGCCGCGCATGCCCGCGCAGCGCGGTGAACGCCTCGTCGGTACCGACCTGCCAGCGCTCGGCGAGCATCCCCTTGGCCTGCTCGATCCGCACCCGGCTCGACAAGGCCTCCTGCAACTGCCCCGCCAGGGAACGGGATCGGTCGTACGCGCGGTGATTCTCCAGCCCCAGGGCGACGGCGTCGGCGAGCGCCCGCGCCACCACCAGCTCCGAACGCCAGCTGTCCGAGGCGCAGTTGGGCAGCGCCGTCGCGAACACGTTGAGCGCGCCGAACCGCGTGCCCCGCCGCCGCACCGGCACCGCGAAGGTCGCCACGACACCGTGCCGCAGGGCCCGCTCGGTGAACTCCGGCCAGCGGGCGGCCGCATGGGCCACGCCGATCGACACCGGCGGTACGGGCCGCCCGGAACCGTGACTCTCCAGACAGGGCCCGCCGTCGCGCTGAGCGGCGAGCAGTTCGAGCGCCGCCTCTTCCCGACCGCCGGACGCGCTCCCGCCCAGCGCCACCGCCTCACCACCGTCGATCAAGACGATCCCGGCGGCCCAGGCGGACAGCAGCTCCACGCAACGCTCGGCCACCCGCCGCAGATGGTCCCCGGTGTCGAAGGTCTCCGTCAGGGTGTCGGCAGCCTCCACCAGCGCCGCGGCGAACCGGCCCTCCCGGGTCGTGTGGTGCATGACGGTCACCTTCTCCCTGCCCCGGAACCGAGCGCGCCGGGCAGACCCTAGGCCGCGCATCTACCCACAAGGGCGGAGGTGTAACAGCCCGCCGACAACACCCCGGGCGTTCTCGTGGGCGGCACGCCACGTATGTCACGATTGACCCTTGGATCGGTACAGCCAAGGGGGAGTTGGATGTACGGCAGCCAGGGGACCCCGGTCTCCTTCGGCACACGGACGTCGGCGCTGGTCCTGGGGGCGGCACTGCTGATGGCGGGGTGCTCCTCCTCCGGGGACGGAGACGGGAAACCCGACGTGAACGCGAAGGTCACCCAACAGCCCGACGGATCCGACCCGATCTGGGTCAACCCGGACACCAACGCGGCCCGCCAGCTGGCCACTTACGTCGACGCGGGCAAGACGGCGGAAGCCGAGCAGATCAGAAAGATCGCGGAACAACCCACCGGCGAATGGATCGGCGCGGAGAACCCCAAGGCGGAGGCCCAGGGCTTCACCGAGGCTGCCGACCAGGCCGGCCGCACCGCCCTCCTGGTCCTCTACAACATCCCGCACCGCGACTGCGGCCAGTACTCCCAGGGCGGCGCGGGCGACGGCGACGCGTACCGGGCGTGGATCGACGCGGTGGCCCAGGGCATCGCGACCCGCTCGGCGACGCTGATCCTGGAACCGGACGCCCTCCTCCACCTGGTGGACGGCTGCACTCCGCCCCAATTCCAGGCGGAGCGCTACGACTTGCTCGCCTACGCGATCACCAAGCTCAAGTCCCTGAAGAACACGAAGGTCTACCTGGACGCCGGAAACGCGGGCTGGGGCCACCCCGACGAGATCTACCAGCCCCTCGAACGAGCAGGCATCGCCAAGGCCGACGGCTTCGCGGTCAACGTCTCCAACTTCTACTCCACCAAGGACTCCATCGCCTACGGCAAGCAACTCTCGTCCAAAGTCGGCAACAAACACTTCGTCATCGACACCAGCCGCAACGGCAACGGCCCCTACACGTCCGGCGACCCAGACGAGAACTGGTGCAACCCCCCGGGCCGAGCCCTGGGCGAAACCCCCACAACGAAGACCGCAGACCCCCTGGTGGACGCCTACTTGTGGATCAAACGCCCGGGTGAGTCGGACGGCGAGTGCAAGGGCGGCCCCAAGGCGGGCGATTGGTGGCCAACCTACGCTTTGAAACTAGCGCAAGCCTCAACCCCCTAAGGGGCGCGGGGCTGTATCGATTTGCGGCTCCGCCGCGTGGGCGCGACCAGGCACAACGCCCCTGTTTTTAGGGGTGCGGGGCTGTATTGATTTGCGGCTCCGCCGCGTGGGCGCGACCAGGCACAACGCCCCTGTTTTTAGGGGTGCGGGGCTGTATTGATTTGCGGCTCCGCCGCGTGGGCGCGACCAGCCACAACGCCCCTGTTTTTAGGGGCGCGGGGAACTGCGCGACCAGCCCCCACGCACCCGCACCCAAATAACGACCTCTACGGCACCTTCACCCACACCGCCTTACTAGGCGTCCCCTGATCATCATCCACAAACAGCATGTACCACCCCGACTGCACCAGATTCCGATCCCCCGGCACAGTAACCGTGACCTTGTCCCCAGCAGTCTTGAAGTCCAGGGCAACAGACCGCTGATCAACATCCGTCACATGCGTAGACGCACTGGGCCGAATCAACCGCACCTTCTTGATCGAAGAAGCATGCGCCGAGACGAACGTCCCCGAAGCCCCCCGAGCGATAGCCCCCGGCCCCCCAGAAAGATCTGGCCGAGAATCCCGGTAAAGATACGGCGGCGTATAAATCTCGATCCGCTGCTCAAAAACCCCCGGCTTCGTATCCGCCTTGTCCGCATACAACGGATTCGACCCGAAGAACATCACCCGCCCGTCCGGCAACAGAATCGACCCGGAGTGATAGTTCCGCCCGACCAGCGGATCGGCGACCTCCTCGAACGTGTTCGTATCCGGGTGATACAGCCGAGCCTGCAAAATATCGGACTCACCACGTCCCCGATAATCCTCGGACCCACCCGACACCAGCACCGTGTCATCAGGCAGGATCGAGGTCTGCGGATACCGGGTCCCCTTCTCCAACGAGGGCCCGTCCACGAACTTGGGATCGGCGTCCTTCAGATCGACGAGCCGCGTCTTGTTGGTGGAGAGCTTGGACTCCCCAACACCCCCACCCCCAATGACCATGTACTTCTCGTCCTGAGCCGGCGCCAACAACACGGTCGCCGAGGTCTCCAGCATGTTCGGATCACTGATCCCCGGCACCTTGGTGAACGAGTTGGTGTCGACGTCCCAAATACCCGGATCCCGCCCCACGTTGGCCGGCCCGTACCCCGCGTTGGACCCCGAGTAGAACAACTTCCCGTTCTCCATCAGGAACAGCGCGGGATACGTAGGAAACTGCCGCTTGGTCTTCGTGTACGTCCACTTCTTCGTCGCCGGATCAAAGACCTCGTTCTTCCCCGGCACCAACTGCCCGATGTCATCGAGCCCGGAGACACTGAGCACTTTCCCATCGCTCAAGGTCGTCAACGTCGGATACCACCGAGCCTCGTTCATCGGATCGACCTTGATGTACTTCTCGGCGACCGGATCGAACTCGTACGCGTTCTTGATCCCCTCGAAGTCCCGCTTGTCCAGCCCGAACTTGTTCCCGATGCCGTACGTGTTGCGCTCGTCGGCGCCGGTCAACCCCTGGATCCGGTAGTTGTCCTGGGCCCCGGTCTCGTACTTGGTGCCTTCCTTCGGTGCCTCGACGACGACCCGGGCGTAACCGGGGTTGTTCCGCAGGAACTTGCCGGTGTTCTTGTCGAACACCTTGGTCGCACGCGGGATCAGCGCCGAATCGGTCGACACGAACGACTTGCCGTTCGCCTTACCCGTGAACCTCGTCCCCTGAGGCAACGTCATCGGCTTGTCGGGATTCTCGTTGTAGAGAATCATGACGCCACCCGCCTTCTTGACGTCCCCCTTCAGCTTCTCGTACTTCTTGGTGCCGCCCGCGATGAGGATGTTCCCGTTGGCGAGTTGGGTGTGCCCCGTGCAGAACAGATCGGCAGGGGTCGGTACCTTCTTGATGGTCCCCTTCACCGGGTCCCAGATCCGCGACTCGAACTTCTTCGCGTTGAAGTTGTCCTGGTTGTTCCCCGAGCCCGCGACGAGCAGCACCTTCCCGGTGTGCAGCAGCACCGCGTGAATGGTGTCCTGCCGGTACTCCTTGGGGAACTGGATGATGTCCCAATGCCCGTTGTCGGCCTTGTACTCGGGCTTGTTGATGACGTACTGGTGGTATCTCTCGGTCCCGAATCTGTACAGCCAGGGCCCGTTCATCCCGGCCAGGGCGAGTACGACCACCGTGCTGATCGCGAGTCGACGGGCACGGCGCCGGCCGGCTTCCTTCATTCCTTACGACCCCCCGCCCCACCGAGCGCGATCTGCATGGTCTGCTCGCCCGTGCCGCCGGAGGCCGCCCAACTGGGCTTCTGCTGCGGGACGGTGGGGGCGGCGGGGACGACGGGAGGCCTCTTCCGCTCCTGCCGCAGCATGTACCGCCACGCCAGGATCGGCGACGCGGTGATCAGCAGCGCGAACGTCGCCCAGGTGATCATCGCCGGATGGGAGTGCCCGTTCTCGAACCCCGCCACCAGCGACCCGGCGAAGATCAGGATGAAGAACCAGTGCACCCGGAACGTCCCGAACAGCGTGTCGGGGCTGGCCGAGTCACCCTTGGGCGTGACCACGAACCCGCTCTTGCGGCGCAGCACGGCGTCCAGCAGCGAGCGCGCGTATATCGGCGCCGACAGCGCCGACATCACCATGCCCGCGACCCCGCCCGACCCCTCCGGCTCGTGCGGCGAGACGTTGTGCCGCCGGTTCCAGATGTACAGCCCGATCTGCAGCGCGGACGCATTGCCGTAGAGCATCAGCCACACCGTCGGGTCGATGTTCACGCCCGAGGCGCCCATCCCCAGGAACAGGGCGCAACTCAGCGCCGCCAGTATCCAGTTGAGGGCCGACATCGGGTAGAAGATGATCATCATCGTGTAGTTGAAGAACTTCCCCGGAGGCATCGAGAAGAAGCCCTTCCAGTACTGCTTGAGGATCGTCTCGTACGTCCCCCGCGACCACCGGAGTTGCTGCGTGAAGAAGTCCGTCCAGGCGCTGGGCCCCTCGCCGACCGCGAGCACGTCCGGCGTGTAGACCGACTTCCACTTCTTCCCGGTGACCGGGTTCTTCGCCCGGTGCATCTCGAAGCCGGTCGCCATGTCCTCGGTGATCGAGTCGTACAGGCCGCCGATCTGCCGAAGTGCCGTGATCCGTACGGCGTTCGACGTGCCGACGAACATCGGCGAGCCGTAGCGGTTGCCGGCCCGCTGGATCAGCGCGTGGAAGAGGAACTGCTGCGACTCGGCCGCCTTGGTGACCGGGCCCTCGTAATTGCCGTACACCTGGGGGCCGATGACGAAGCCGACGTCCGGGTCGCGGAAGAAACCCAGCATCCGCTCCAGGTAGTTGGGCAGCGGCACATGGTCGGTGTCGACGGAGGCGAAGTAGTCGTACGCGTCGCCGTGCGCCTCCAGCCAGGCGTTGTAGTTGCCGTGCTTGGTCTTGGCCCGGTGCGCGCCCTTGGGGCGGTTCCACTTCTCAACTCCCTTGCGGGTGAAGTGATGTACGCCGAGCCGCCCGCACACCGCCTTGACCTCGGGGTCGTCGCCCTCGTCCAGCAGCCACACATGCAACAGCCCCCGGTGGCGCAGCCGTACGGCCGCCTCCAAGGTCTTGGTGACCATCTCCAGGGGCTCCTTGCCGGGCACGAACGTCGTGATGAAGGCGACTCTCGTGCCGGTCTGGGGCACCACCGGGACCGGGTCGCGGGCGACCAGCGTGGCGTGCGCGTTGGACAGCACGTTCATGCAGCGGAAGAACTCGATCAGGCCGATCGCGACCAGCATCACGATGTCCAGCGCGGGCAGGAAGTCGTAGGCGGGATAGTCGCGTTGGGTCCAGTGCTCGGGCTGCATCAGCCAGCCCAGCAGGATCAGGGAGAGCAGCGGCGCCGCGCCCAGCATGAGGGCGGCGCGCAGGCGGTGCGTCTCCTGCGACAGCAGCGACCGGTACTGGACCTTGTACGGCTTGCCCGGCTCGGGCTGCGTGAGGGGTCCCGCCAGGCGGCTGTAGTGCTCGTAGTCGTATCTAGGAAGTGTGCTCTTCATCCGGTGGAGACCGGCGGTCCGGTGTCCCGGGACTCTGAGCTCGGTTGTTTGTGTTTGTGACGGGTCTAGATTGTGCCGGGCGCCCGTCGGCGTCGACGTCATGAGTCATCCCCCACACGCGAGAACGCGCGTGTCTGTTTGTCCAGGCCGCCCGTCGGCGTCCCCCTCGACCCTCGACGGGCGTGTCGGTGGTGCCGCAGTCACCACACAGTCCACTCACAGAGATGTGCGACCGCGACCGGCCGGTTGCGCGATGCCCCCTCCGACATCTGTTCCAGCGCGGGGCCCCTCCTCCCCGCGAAACCGCGCGACCGGTTCCGTACGTATCCCCTCAACTGCCGTGTACCGGCAGTATCTTCGAAACCAGGGTTCTACGGTGCTCAGCTTGATCGCAAGACACGAAACGCGGTGTTAACCGGTCATACGCGTTCATTGGGGCGCGTGTGGGGATCATGTGGAGCCGTTGTGGACAGTCTTGTGCGCACGTTGTCGAAGTGCTCTCTTATGGCGTTCTCGGCACGTTTCGCATCCCCGGACCGGACCGCGTCGAGGATCGCCCGGTGCTGGCGGCAGGTGACCCCGGGGTCCTGCGGGCCGGCCGCGAGATCGGTGTGCACGCGGTGGAAGGCGTCCCAGAACGCCTCCAGGACCTCGCTCAGCAGCGCGTTGTCCAGACCCCGGTACAGGGTCGCGTGAAAGGCGCGGTCGGTGGCCGCGAGCCCGATCCCCTCGGCGGCCTCCCGCTCCATCTGCCGTACCAGCGCGTCGAGTTCGACGAGGTCCCGCTCGGGCAGCCGCCCCGCGAGCCGGGCGACGAGCCCCGACTCCACCGCCTCCCGCAGTTCGAGCAGCTGCAGCAGGCTGTCCTCGCCGCGGTAGTGCCCGACGACCGTGCGGAACGCGAGCCCCTCGACCATCGGCGCGAGCGACATCGGGCCGACGTACGTCCCGAAGCCGTGCCGGATCTCGACGATCCCCATCGCCTGCAGCGCCTTGAGCGCCTCGCGCACCGAGTTCCGGCTCGCACCGAGAAACACCATCAGCTCGGGCTCGGTCGGCAGCGGGGCCCCGGAGGACAGCCGACGGTCGAGGATGAGCTTCTTGATCCGCTCCTGCAGGTCACGGGCTGTCATGGCCAGAGGGTATCCGGCCAAACGGGGGGTGAGCTGTGTTCCGCCCGCACGGATGTTCCGTCCACGCGACTGTCTCCGCCCATGCGAAAGGCCCCCCGCATCGCGGAGGGCCTCGCTGTCTGTGCGCCGCCAGGGACTCGAACCCCGGACCCGCTGATTAAGAGTCAGCTGCTCTAACCAACTGAGCTAGCGGCGCGCGTGTTGACCTGCACAACTCTACCGGATGCCCGGGGGTGCTCCCGACCACCCCCGGACGGGTCCCGGTCGGCCTCTGTACATCATTCGGACCGTCAACATGCGAGTCCGGAAGACAGTTGAGAAGCTGGCGGATGTGCACGAGCGCGGATATTTCCACCTGGAGTGTGAGGGGCGTCGCATGGAGACTCCGGTATTCGAGGAATTCGATCCCGCGAGCGATTGCGACTGCCCCGGATGTGCTGACCGGCGGCGCCTCCAGCCGCATTCCCCGACCGGCCGCACCGGCGGCCACCCCGCCGCCCAGCGGGTCCTCCTCGTGGCGGCCGCGGCGTCCGCCACCCTCGCCGCCGGGCACGCCGTACCGGCCGCTGCCGCTCCCCACGCTCCGGCCCGCCCCGGCGTTCCCGCAGGTGACACGGGTGACGAACCCGCGACCCCGCAGGGCGGCAAGGCCCCGCTGCACGGCCCGAGCGGGAAACCGGCGAAGCCGGCCGGTGCGGTCAAGGCGCCCACGACCACCCGCGCGGAGATCATCAATCGGGCCAAGACCTGGATCGCGGCGCAGGTGCCGTACAGCATGAACGCGTACTGGTCGGACGGTTACCGGCAGGACTGCTCGGGGTTCGTCTCGATGGCCTGGGGACTGCCGGGGAACGAATGGACCGGGAGTCTCGACCAGTACGGGGTGCGTATTACCAAGGACGAACTGGAGCCCGGCGACATTCTCCTGTTCCACAATCTCGCGAACCCCGAGAAAGGCTCGCACGTCGTCATTTTCGGCGGCTGGGCCGACTACACGCACACCTACTACATCGCCCTGGAGGAGACCCCCTCGCACGCCCGCCGCCAGTCCACGCCGTACGCCTACTGGAGCCACTCGGACAGCTATGTGCCCTACCGCTACAAGGGCGTGACGGGCGGTACGGAAGGGGTGACCCCCGTGACCCCCGCGGTTCCGGTGACCCCGGTGGACGCCGGCAAGGCGAATACGCCGTACCCGGGAGCGGCGTCTTTCGGCCCCGGCGCCAACAACCAGTACGTCACCCAGCTCGGCACGATGCTCGTCGCCCGGGGCGCGGGCTCGTACTACACCTCGGGTCCGGGCCCGCGCTGGTCGGACGCGGACCGGCGGGCCACCCAGGCGTTCCAGCTCGCCCAGGGCTGGACCGGCGCGGACGCGGACGGCCTGCCCGGCCCGCAGACCTGGCAACTGCTCGTCACCGGCAAGGGCAAGAACGTCGGCGGCACGGCGGCCGTGGGAGCGGCGGGCCCGCCGGCACCCTCCTCCCACGGCGTGCCCGGCTACCCGGGCAAGGCCATGTTCCGCCTCGGCGCGACCAACAAGTACGTCACCGAACTGGGAAAGCAGCTGGTCAAGAAGGGCTTCGGCAAGTACTACACGACGGGCCCGGGACCGCGCTGGGGCGAGCCGGACCGGCGCAACGTCGAGGCCTTCCAGCGCGCCCAGGGCTGGCGCGGCGGCGCGGCGGACGGCTACCCGGGCCCGGAGACCTGGCGCCGCCTCTTCTCGTAATCACGCACATCACCATCCGTTGTGACGCATCTGGCGCGGAGGCTGGAGGCACCTATGAGTACGACGACCACTTCACAGACGCCCGAGAACGAGGGGCCGCCCGAGGGACCGACCCGTCCCGCGCGGCTCATCCAGAACGAGGCGACCACCGAGATCCCCGTCCACCTGCTGTTCCGCGACGACCCCGACCCGGTCTCGGTACCGCTCAAGCCGGCCGTCGTCGCGCGTCGGCAGGGCACCGGCGAGCAGCCCCGCTTCCGCCGCCCGGTCCCGGCCAAGCCGCGCCCGGCTCCGGAGGTCGACCCCGACCTGGTGGAGCGCCCGGCCCGGGTGCTGCCCGGCACGGCGGGCGTGCTCGCCGGTTCCTGCGGACTGGCCGGCTGCCTCGCCACCTCGTGGTGGGCGGGCGTCCTGCCCCCGCTCGCGACCGAGGCGCTACGACTGCCGTTCTACGCCGGTGCCGGACTCGGCCCCGCGCAGTGGGCCGCGTACGCCGGGGCCGGCGCGCTCGGGCTGTTCGGCTTCGGGGGGCTGGCCCGGGGCCGTACCGGACGGGCCTGGGTGCTCGGCCTGTTCGGCCGCTACCGGGGGACCGTCCGGC
Source organism: Streptomyces sp. N50 (assembly GCF_033335955.1). Taxonomy (GTDB): domain Bacteria; phylum Actinomycetota; class Actinomycetes; order Streptomycetales; family Streptomycetaceae; genus Streptomyces. Next base: position 3,206,434 of record NZ_CP137549.1, on the reverse strand, counting down.
GCACCGGGCTGATGTGGGTCAACCCGTTGCTGCTGCGCCGCCGGGTCGACGTACGGCTGCGGCACTGGCGCAGTGAGCCGATGCCGGGGGCCGACGCGAACGGGGTCGCGCTGCGGGTCGTGACGCTGGTGGTGTGGCGGGTGCGGGACACCGCGCGGGCCACGCTCGGGGTCGAGGACCACGAGACGTATCTGCGCGAGTGCGTGGAGGCGGCGCTGGCCCTGGTGCCGGTGGAACCGCCGGGCGGGGGCGCGAAGGGTGCGGCCGACCTGGCCGTCGACGCGCTGACCCGGCTGGTCGCGGCGGACTCGGCGCCGGTCGGCATCGAGGTGTTCTCGGTACGGCCGGTGCGGGTCGAGTACGCCCCGGAGGTGGCCGCCGCGATGACCCGCCGCCGTATCGCCGCGCTGGACGCGCAGCAGCGGGCGACGATGCTCACGTCGGTGGTCGACTCCGTGGAGGACACGGTGACCCGGCTGACCATGCGGGGTCTGGTGGAGCTGGACGACTACGAACGCCGGGCGCTGGTGAAGGACTTGACGGTCGCGTTCTGCTCGGGACGGGGAGAAGCCGCGCCGTGAGACGGGGAGAAGCCGCGCCGTGAGACGGGGAGAAGCCGCGCCGTGAGCGGTATGGACACGGTCAAGTAAGGGCAATAATCTGGGACTTGGTCTAGACCTGCACGGCTCACGGAACTCCCCACACGTTCTCCAGGAGCGGCAGCATGCGCAAAAAGACCAAGTGGTACGCGGGCGTGCTCGGGCTCACCACGGCCGGGGCCATCGTGCTCTCGTCCGGGGCCGCGAGCAGCCACGGCTACACCGACCTCCCCATCAGCAGGCAGAAGCTCTGTGCCAACGGCACGGTGACGAACTGCGGTGACATCCAGTACGAGCCGCAGAGCGTCGAGGGCCCCAAGGGCTTCCCGGCGGCCGGCCCCGCCGACGGCCAGATCTGCAACGGCGGAATCAGCCGCTTCGCCCAACTCAGCGCACCGAAGGCCCCGTCGGGCGCCGCCTGGCCGACGACGAAGGTGACGGGTGGTCAGTCGTACACGTTCCGCTGGCAGTTCACGGCGATCCACGCGACGACGGACTTCAAGTACTACGTCACCAAGGCGGGTTGGAACCAGAACCACAACCTGGCCCGCTCGGACCTCAACACCACCCCGTTCCTCACCGTCCCCTACAACGGCCAGCGCCCCTCGTCGTCCACCATCTCCCACACCGGCACGCTCCCGTCCGGCCTCTCCGGCCACCACGTGATCGTCGCGGTGTGGACGATTGCGGACACGACCAACGCGTTCTACTCCTGCTCGGACGTCACGTTCTGACGTTGACGTTCTGAGTACGAGGTTCTGAGCATTGCTTGAGACAGTCCGGCATCCCCCGGGGGTAGGTTCCCTCCACCAAGCGGTACTTGACCTCGGGGGACACCATGGAAGCGCTGTTCTACATCGCGCCGCTGTTCATCATCGCCATCGTGGTGTTCGCAGCCACCGGCGTGATCCGCCGCTCGCGCCAGGTCAACAGCGCCTGGAGCAGCGGACTCACGGCCGAGGCCCGCTGTCTGCGGACGTACACGACGACCAGCGGCGGCGCAGGGGACACCATGGTGTCGACGACGCTGCACCACGTCTACGAGTTCACGACCCGCGAGGGCCGCACGGTCAGGTTCGAGGAGCGGAACGGGCCGGGGACGACCCTGGAGGGCGACATCGTCACCGTGCACTACACGGCCGACCACCCCGAGCGGGCCACCGCGCACGCCCCGTCCCGCGGGAAGCTGGCGGCGGGCGCGGGCTGCGCGCTGGTGTTCTTCGGTGTGATCGTCGCCTTCTGCGTCGTCTTCATCCTCGTGGCCCACAAGATGTTCGACTTCATGGGCTCGTAGTCTCCATATCTGACGGAACGTCAACTACCCTGCGCCTCCATGGAGTCCAGCAGGCGTACGACCGTCGCGGAACTCGTGCAGGCACGGTGGGGCGACCACCGCCCCGGGCTGTGGTGCGGGCAACAGGTGCTCACCCACCACGAGATGGCGTCCGGCGCCGCCGCCAGAGCGGCACTCCTGGCGGACCTGCTCCCACCCGGCGCCGAGCCCCACGTGGGCGTCCTGCTCGACAACACCCCTGAATATCCCCTGTGGTTGAGCGCGGCGGCCCTCGCGGGCGCGGCCGTCGCCGGCATCAACCCCACCCGCCGAGGCCCCGAACTGGCCCGGGACATCTTGCACACCGAGTGCCGGGTCCTGGTCACCGAGCGCGCCCACCTCCCACTCCTCGCCGACCTCCAACTCACCGGCGTACGACTCCTGGTGACGGACACTCAGGCCTACGACGACCTGCTCGCCCCCTACGCGGACGCGCACCCGTCCGCCTTCTCCCGAGCCACCCCCGACGACCGCGTCCTGCTCTACTTCACCTCCGGTTCCACCGGCGCCCCGAAGGCCGCGATCTGCACGCAGGGCCGGTTGGCGGCAGCGGGACGCTCACTGGTCGACAGCTTCGGGGTCCTCCCGGACGACGTGCACTACATCTGCATGCCGATGTTCCACGGCAACGCGGTGATCGCCGACTGGGCACCGGCGTTGGCGGCCGGGGCGGGGGTGGCGCTGCGGCGGCGGTTCTCGGCGTCGGGGTTCCTGGACGACGTACGGGCTTACGGGGCCACGTACTTCACCTATGTCGGCCGTGCCGTGCAGTACATCCTGGCGACCGGCGAACGTGTCGACGACCGGGACAACCCGCTGCGCATGGGCTTCGGCACGGAGGCGGGGGCGGTGGACGCGGCGGCGTTCGAGCGGCGGTTCGGGGTGCGGCTGGTGGAGGGGTACGGGTCCTCGGAGGGCGGGGCGGCGGTGCAGTGGTCGCCGGGGACACCGGCCGGGGCGGTCGGGCGGGCGGCGCCCGGGCTCGCCGTACTCGATCCGGAGACGCGGGCGGAGTGCCCGCCCGCGACCTTCGACTCGGCCGGCCGGCTGCTCAACGGGGAAGAGGCGATAGGGGAGTTGGTGAACCGCGGGGCCAACCCCTTCGAGGGGTACTGGCGCAACCCGGAGGCGGACGCCGAGCGGCGCCGCGAGGGCTGGTACTGGACCGGCGACCTCTTCTACCGCGACCCCGACGGCTACCTCTACTTCGCCGGCCGCACCGACGACCGCCTCCGCGTCGACAGCGAGAACCTCGCCGCCGCGATGATCGAGAACATCCTCGCCCGCTACGAGGGCGCCGACGCCGTGGCGGTCTACGCGGTACCGGACCCGGTCACCGGCGACCAGGTCATGGCGACGGTCGCCGGGACCTTCGACCCTCTTGACTTCGCCGAGTTCCTGCTGGCCCAGCCCGATCTGGGGACGAAGATGGCGCCGAGGTTCGTGCGGGTGGTGGAGCGGATGCCGGTGACCGCGACGAACAAGATCCATCGGGCGGGGCTGCGGCGGGAGGGGGTCGTGTGCGCCGATCCGGTGTGGTGGCGGCCGCCGGGGGAGGCGGCCTATCGACCACTTACCCCCGAGGACGCCGAAGGGCCCCTCGTCGGAACGAGGGGCCCTTCATCTGTGCGCCGCCAGGGACTCGAACCCCGGACCCGCTGATTAAGAGTCAGCTGCTCTAACCAACTGAGCTAGCGGCGCGTGACTCACGCCTTCCGCTGGATCTGAGTCTCGCGGAGGGCGACGAGAAAAATACTACCTGGTCCGGAGGGGTGCTTCGGACCAGGGTCGCGGCAGCCCTCAGATCGCGAGAGACAGCAGTACCGGGCCCGCCTCGCGGTTCAGCGTGTCCGCCGCCTGGCGCAGGCGGTGGGCGTGTTCGACCGGGAGGGAGAGGGCCAGGCAGCCGACCGAGGCGCCGGCCGTGATCGGGACGGCCGCGCAGACCGTGCCCACCGCGTACTCCTGGAGGTCGAGGTGGGGGACGGTCGGCGGCTGGGTCTCCAGGCGGTTGAGGAGCAGCTTGTCGCTGGTGATCGTGCGCGAGGTGAGGCGGGCCATCCTGTGCCGGGAGAGGTGGTCGCGCCGGCCGTTGTGGTCGAGCTGGCCCAGGAGGCTCTTGCCGAGCGCGGTCGCGTGCGCGCAGACGCGGAAGTCGACCCACTCGTTGACCGCCGGGGTGGTGGGCCCGGCCGCGTACTGGGTGATCGTGACCTCGCCGTCGACGTATCGGCTGACGTAGACCGCCGCGCCCAGGGAGTCGCGCAGCCGGTCCAGGGTCCGCTGGATCTGCTCGCGCACCGCCTGCTCCCGGCCGGTCGCCGAGCCGAGGCGGCTCAGGGACTCGCCGGTGATGTACGCGCCGTCGGTGAGCTGCTCGACGTAGCCCTCGCGGCGCAGGGTCCGCAGCAGTATCGTCAGGCGCTCGGCGCCGAGGCCGGTGCGGCGGGCGAGTTCGGTGTCCGTGACACCGGTGGAGTGCCCGGCGACTGTCTCCAGGATGCGCAGTGCGTCCTGTACCGAGTGGTAGGGAGCGGTCGGCTCGTGCATCAGCGCCACGGTGTTTCTCCCTGCGCTCGCTTTTTGGGCCGTGATACCGGACAGCGAATCCCCTCCACGATAGCTGTCAAACGGCCGATGTGGAGCGGCTGTTGGCGAGATTATGGCCCTCCTTACGGCCTCCGAACTGCGGCGCGAATCCTTTGGCATATGCCTTGGTCATGCCACGTGACCTGGACCTTGGGTGTTCGAATACTCACGTGCCGTCATTGAATAAATGTCAAAGAATGGCGCCGAGGAATTCCCGGGTCCGCTCTTGTTCCGGATCGCCGAAGATCTGCTCCGGCGGGCCCGATTCGATGACCCGGCCCGCGTCGAACATCAGGACTTGGTCTGAAATATCACGGGCGAAATTCATCTCGTGGGTCACGCAGAGCATCGTGATGTCGGTGGTGCGGGCGATGTCCCGCAGGACGTCGAGGACGCCCGCGACGAGTTCCGGGTCGAGCGCGGAGGTCACCTCGTCGAGGAGGAGGACCTGCGGGCGCATCGCCAGCGCCCGCGCGATCGCGACGCGCTGCTGCTGGCCGCCGGAGAGCTGGGTCGGGCGGGCGCCGGCCTTGTCGGCGAGGCCGACCAGGTCGAGCAGTTCCAGGGCGCGCGCCTCCGCCTCGTCCTTGGGCAGGCCCAGGACGGTGACCGGCGCCTCGGTGACATTGCGCAGGACGGTCATGTTCGGGAACAGGTTGAACTGCTGGAACACCATCCCGATCTTCTTGCGGATCTCCCGGATCTGCTTCTCGGGCGCGGGGAAGAGCTGCTCCCCGTCGACGGTGATCGTGCCCTCGTCCGGCTTGGTCAGGGTCATCAGCAGCCGCAGGATCGTGGTCTTGCCGGACCCGGAGGGACCGATCAGGGTGACGTGCTTGCCGGACTCCACGGAGAAGTCCAGGTCGTCGAGCACGGTGTTGGACCCGAAGCGCTTGGTGACGTGGTCCAGGCGGATCAACTCACTGCCGTCCACCGGGGGGTTGGCGTTGACGTCGGTTTCCTTCGTCAGGGGCGTGTCAGCGGACAAGGCGTCGCTCCAGGGCTCGGATCAGCAGGGAGGCGGGATAGGAGATGAGGACGAAGGCCACACCGATGACCGTGATGGGCTCGGTGAACTGGTAGTGCTCCTGGGAGAACAGCCGGGCCTGGCCCATCAGTTCGAGCACGGTGATCACCATCAGGATCGGGGTGTCCTTGAGCATCGCGATCACGTAGTTGCCCAGCGCCGGGACCACCCGGCGGATCGCCTGCGGCAGGATCACGGCCGTCCAGGTCCGGCGCACGGGGAGGTTCAGCGCGGTCGCCGCCTCCCACTGGCCGACGGGCACCGCCTCGATGCCCGCGCGGTAGACCTGCATCGTGTACGTCGAGTAGTGCAGCCCGATCGCGAAGACACCGGTGGTCAGCGCGGAGAAGGTCAGGCCCCACTCGGGCAGCACGTAGAAGAGGAAGAACAGCTGCACCAGCAGCGGGGTGTCCCGCACGAACTCGGTGACGACCCCAACGGGCCAGCGCACCCAACGAGTTGGCGCCCGCATCAGCAGCGCCCACACCAGCCCCAGCACGAAGGACATCAGCGACCCCAGGAGCAGGATCTGCAAGGTGACTTTCAGGCCGTCCCAGAAGTACGGCATGAAGTCGCTCACGGCGTTCCAGTCCCACTTCACGCGACCCCACCTCCGACACCCGTGGTCTGCGCGCGCTTCAGCTCACGCGCGGCCTTCTCGTTCCCGGGCGCCTTGCCGATCCCGGCCTTCAGCTTCTTCTCCAGTCCGCGCATCAGCCGGGTGAGCGTGAAGGCGATCACGAAGTAGATCAGCAGGATGTACGTGTAGATCTCCGCGCTCTGCTGCAGCGCGAGCCGCACCAGGTTGGCGCTGAAGGTGAGATCGCCCATGCCCATGACGGACACCAGGGCGGTGCCCTTGAGGAGTTCGATCAGGAGGTTGCAGAAGGACGGGATCATCTCCGGTACCGCCTGCGGCAGCAGGATCAGCCGCATGCGCTGCCAGGGCGTGAAGCTCAGCGCGACCCCGCCCTCCTGCTGCGCTGGGTCGACCGCGTTCAGCGCGCCCCGCACGATCTCCGTGCCGTACGCGCCGTAGGTCAGGCCCAGCGCGAGCGTGCCCGCCCAGAGCGGGACCAGCTGCCAGCCGAAGGCGACCGGCAGGACGAAGAACACCCAGAAGATCATGACGAGGGCGGAGGTGCCGCGGAACACCTCGGTGTAGAAACCGGCGAGGAAGCGCACGATCCACAGCCGGTGGGTGCGGGCGATGCCGACGACGAAGGCCACGACGGTCGCCAACAGCGCGCTGAGGACGAGGAGTTGGACGGTGGTCCAGACTCCCTTGAGGACGAGTTCCCAGAGGCCTGACGTCATCCGCCGCAGAGCTCCTTCGCGGTGAGGTCCGTCATCTCGGCCCGGGTGAACCCGAAGGGCCGCAGGATGCGGAACAGCTCCCCGCTCTTCTTGAGCCTGTGCAGCTCGACGTTGAAGGCGTCACGCAGCTTCGTCTCGGTCGGCCGGAACGCGAAGGCGCCCCCGTCGATGCGCGGTTTCCCGTCGACGAGCGGGGCGAACGGCGTGGTCGACTCGGCCTTGGCGGACTTCTTCACGACCGCGCGCGTGGTGAGCGCCGTACCGGCGAAGACGTCGACCCGCCCTGCCTCTACGGCGTTCAGCCCGGCGACCTGGTCCGGGACGATCAGGATGTCGCTCTGCTTGTACCCGGCGTCGACGGCGTGCTGGATCTGGGCGTACCCGGTGCCGGTGGCGAACTTCGCCTTCTTCGCGACGACGTCCTTGTAGTTGTCGAGCCCCTTGGGGTTGCCCTTGCGGACGACGAACGCGTCGAGCACCTGGTAGTCGGGGTCGGCGAAGATGACCTGCGCGCAGCGTTCCGGGGTCACGTACATCCCGGCGGCCACGACGTCGAACTGCTGCGAGTTCAGGCCGGGTATGAGCGAGCCGAACTCGGTGGGCACGGGCTGCACCTTGTCGACGCCGAGCCGCTTGAAGATCGCTTCGGCCAACTTCGGTGCCTCACCGGTCAGTTGGCCGTCCCTGTCGATGTACCCGAACGGGATCTCACCCGCTATCCCCAGCCGTACGACGCCCTGCGCCTTCAGCCGGTCGAGGAGATCACCGCCGCTCGTGGCCGACGCGGTGGCCACACGGCTGCAGCCGGCCGCGCCCAGCGCACCTGCCGCCGCCACCCCGGCGAGCAGTGCCCGGCGGGTGTGACCCGGCGTGTGACCGGATGTGTGTCTGTCGTTCCCAATTGGTGGAGCCATGGGCGCGCAGCTACCCGACCGCTCCCGGGTTATGCACCCTGGAAGACATGACGGATCAGTTCATCGAGGTTTCACTCGCAAAACGGAACGTCCACTGCCGGGCAAAACTGCTGGTAGACCGCGCGCCGCTGACCTGCGCGGCGATCTGGAACGCACTCCCGCTCGTCGGCGACGTCTACCACGCCAAGTACGCCCGCAACGAGATCTACGCCCTTTTCCCGCCATTCGCAGAAACGGAACCCCCGCTGGAGAACCCCACAGTCACCCCCATACCGGGCGATCTGTGCTATTTCGCCTTCGCCGGTACGGAACTCGGCACGAAGGCCTACGGCTACGACCGCGAGGTCCGCGTCGGCACGACGGTCGTCGACCTGGCCCTGTTCTACGAACGCAACAACCTCCTCCTCAACGGCGACGTGGGCTGGGTGCCCGGCATCGTCTGGGGCCAGGTGGTCGAGGGCCTGGAGGAGATGGCGGAGGCCTGCAACGACCTGTGGCGGTCGGGGGCGGCGGGGGAGAGCCTCAGCTTCCGGCGGGCCTGACCCCACAGACCCCGGCGGCGAACAGCGCGTGCGCCGCCCGTAGCACCAGATCGTCCCGGTGCCGCGCCCCCACGATCTGCAACCCGACCGGCAGCCCGTCGCCGTCGTTCCCCACCGGGACGGTGGCGGCGGGCTGTTGGGTGAGGTTGAAGGGGTACGTGAACGGGGTCCAGCCCGTCCAGCGGCGGTACCCGGACCCCTTCGGGACCTCGACTCCCGCCTCGAACGCGGTGATCGGGAGCGTCGGCGTGACGAGGAGGTCGTAGCGCTCGTGGAACTGGCCCATCCTGCGGCCGAGTTCCATGCGGGCGTCGACCGCCGCGAGGTAGTCCAGCGCGGAGAGGCCTGCCCCCGTCGCGCAGATCTCCCGCAGCCCCGGGTCGAGCAACTCCCGCTGCTTCGGGGCGAGTTTCTGCGTCACCCGGGCCGCGCCGCTGAACCACAGGGTGTGGAAGGCGTCCACCGGATCGCTGAAGTCGGGGTCGGTCTCCTCGACGTACGCGCCGAGCGCGGCCAGCCGCTCCACGCCCCGCCGTACCGCCGCCGCGACCGCCGGACGCACCGCGACCTGGCCGCCGAGGGACGGGGAGTACGCGATCCGCAGGCCCTGTATGCCGTCCGCGAGCGACTCCCTGAAGGAGCCCGGCGCGCGGTCCAGGCCCGACCAGTCGCGGGCGTCCGGTACGCCGATCACGTCCAGCAGCAGCGCCGCGTCCGCCGCGTCCCGGGTCATCGGGCCGACGTGCGACAGCGTGCCGAACGCGCTCGCCGGGTACAGCGGCACCCTGCCGTACGTCGGCTTCAGCCCGAAGATCCCGCAGAAGGAGGCGGGGATACGGACACTGCCGCCGCCGTCCGTGCCCAGCGACAACGGGCCCGCGCCGAGGGCAACGGCCGCCGCGCTCCCGCCACTTGAGCCGCCGGCCGTGCGTGAGGGGTCGTGCGGATTGCGGGTGATCCCGGAGAGCGGGGAGTCCGTGACGCCCTTCCAGCCGAACTCCGGGGTCGTCGTCTTGCCGATGAACACCGCGCCGTGCTCGCGGAGTCGGGCCACCGAGGGCGCGTCCTCGTCCCAACTGCCCTGCTCGGCAATGGTCTTGGAGCCGCGCAGGGTCGGCGCGCCGCGCTGGAGCAGGATGTCCTTCACGGTGACCGGCACCCCGTCGAGGAGTCCGGCCGGTTCCCCGCGCTGCCAGCGTTCCGCGGACTCGGCGGCCCGCGCCAACGCGCCCTCCGCGTCGAGCCGTACGAACGCGTTCACGGCGGGCTGGATCTCCTCGGCCCGTTCGAGGGTGGCGCGGGTCGCGTCGACGGGACTGAACTCCCTTCTGCGGTAGCCGTCGAGGAGTTCCACGGCGGTCAGCTCGGTGAGTTCGGTCGTCATCCGGCCCTCCAGAGTGGGGAGTTCAGTGCCCCGGTACGTACCCACGCTTCTTGTCGACCACGTTCGGCAGCGGCTTTCCCGCCTCCCATCTCTCGTACGCCGCCACGAACTGCGTGCCGAGTTCGTCCCGCCAGCCGACCGTGTCGCCGCTCATGTGCGGGGAGATGATCAGCCCCGGGACCTGCCACAACGGGCTGTCGGGGGTGAGGGGTTCGGCCTCGAAGACGTCGAGGGCGGCGCCCGCGATCCAGTGCTTGGTGAGGGCCTCGGCGAGCGCGTTCTCCACGACGAGTTGGCCCCGCCCCACGTTGATGAAGCGAGCCGAGGGCTGCATGCAGCCGAAGCGGCGGGCGTCGAACATGCCCCGTGTGTCGTCGGTGAGCGGGGCCGCCGAGATCACCCAGTCGGCGCGGGCCATCAGCCGGTCGAGTTCGCCGGGGCCGTGGATACCGGTGCGCGGGGTGCGGCCGACGAGCGCGGTCGTCACCCCAAGTGCCTTGAGGGTACGGACAATTGCCCGCCCGATGGGCCCGGAGCCGACCACACACGCCCGCGTTCCGGCCACCCGCTGCGCCTCGCGGTGCCGCCAGGTCCGCTCCCGCTGGAGGTCCAGCGTGCGCGGCAGATCCTTGGCCATCGCGAGGACGAGGGCGGCGACGTACTCGGCGATCGGCTGGTCGAAGACGCCCCGCGCGTTCGTCACCACCGTGTCGGAGGCGGCGAGTTCGGGGCACATCAGGTGGTCCACACCCGCGCTCGCGGTGTGCACCCAGCGCGGCCGGGGACCCTCGCCGGGCCAGGCGGCTCGCACCGCGTGCGAGGCGAAGTCCCACACCAACAGGACGTCCGCGGACGGCAGTTGATCAGCGAGCGTCGACTCGTCGGCGTGCTCGACGCGCACCCGGCCGGTGAGCTTGCCGAGCCGGGGCGGCGGGTCGGCGTCCAGGACGAGAAGGGTGGGCAGGGCGGCGGGAGTTGCGGTCATGCGAAGCCGTTTCTCGCGGGAGGTACAGCGTGAAGCACGGCGGGAAGCACCGGGCCCGGCCGTCTGACATGCACGGATTGACCACGCTCGCACTCGAACCTACCTTCGTCAACACGGACGCCCGCACGGACCGTTGTCACCCCGTTTCTCTTGGTGAGGCCGGTGTAGCCATGCATGTTTCCTTCCTGGGCGGACCCCGCCCGCAGCGCGGTGTCGGTGTCGTCGCCCCCTTCGACTTCGCGCTGGACCGCGAGTTGTGGCGCTGGGTCCCCGACGACATCTCCCTGCACCTCACGCGGACGCCGTTCGTGCCCGTCGAGGTGAGCCTCGACCTGGCCCGGCTCGTCAGCGAGCACGAGACACTGCACGACGCGGTTCGCACGCTGAACGCGGTCGCCCCCGAGGTCGTCGCGTACGCCTGCACCTCCGGGAGCTTCGTCGGCGGGGTCGCCGGGGAGCGCGCGATGTGCGAGGCGATGACCCGGGCCGGCGAGGTCCCGTCCCTGACCACCTCGGGCGCCCTCCTGGCCGCCCTCACCGAACTGGGCGCCCGCCGCATCGCCCTGGTCACGCCGTACACGGTGTCCGTCACCCAGTCCCTGGAGGAGTACCTCGCCGAGGCCGGCGTCGAGGTCACCGGCCGTGCCTTCATGGGCCTGACCCGGCACATCTGGAAGGTGCCGTACCGCGACGTCGTCGACATGGCCCGCCAGGCCGTCAAGGGCGAGGCCGACGCGCTCTTCATCAGCTGCACCAACCTTCCGACGTACGACGTGATCCCCCAGCTGGAGGCAGAACTGCGCATACCGGTCGTATCGGCCAACCAGGTCACGATGTGGGCAGCCCTGCGCCGACTGGGTACGCGTGCCGTGGGCCCCTATCAGGCGCTGCTGGACGAATCGGCCCGCCGCCAGGGGCCGGTACTGCCGGAAGAACACCAGGAAGGCTGGTCATGACCGCACTCGGATTCCTCTACCCGGGCCACTCCGCCGAGGACGACTACCCGCGCATGGAACAGCTCCTCGGCAGCGACGTCCGCCTCGACGTGGTCCACACGGACATCGGCGAGGACGCGCACCGCGTGGACGCGCTCCTGGAGATGGGCTCCCCCGAGCGGCTGACGGCTGGCGTCGAACAGCTCCGCATGTCCGGCGCCGAGGCCGTCGTCTGGGCCTGCACCAGCGGCAGTTTCGTCTACGGCTGGGAGGGCGCCCAGGGCCAGGTCCGCGCCCTGGCCCGGTCGGCGGGTCTGCCCGCGTCGTCGACGTCCTTCGCCTTCGTGCACGCGGCGCAGGAATTGGGCGTGCGCCGGGTGGCCGTAGGGGCGACGTACCCGGAGGACGTGGCGGCCCTGTTCGCGGCCTTCCTGCGCGCCGGGGGAGTGGAACCGGTCACGGTCCGCGCCTCCGGCATCATCACCGCCGCCGAGGTCGGCACCTGGGGCTACGACGAGGTGCTCGCCCTGGCCCGGGCGGTGGACGGCCCGGACGCCGAGGCGGTCCTCCTCCCGGACACGGCCCTGCACACCGCCGCCCACATCCCCGACCTGGAGAAGGAGCTGGGCAAGCCGGTGCTCACGGCCAACCAGGTCACGGTCTGGGAGGCGCTGCGGCTGGCGGACCGCAAGGTCAACGCGCCCGATCTGGGGGCGCTGTTCACGAAGGAGCCGCTCGTGCAGGCGGGCTGACCTGCACGGTCCGTCACGGGGTGCTCCGGGGAATAAACCGGAGACAGCCTCCTGTTACGCGGTGAAGGAGCGGAGAAGGACACCGCACAGCTCACAACAGGAGGCACCCACCGTGGCGGCAGACGACGAGGTCCGGGGCGCGACCGACGAGATCCGGGGGACCGTGCGGGGCACCGCCCCCGTCCCCCTCTCCGTACTGGACCTGGTGACCGTGGGCGCCGGCCGCACCGCCACGGAGGCGCTCGGCACCAGCGTGAAGATCGCCAAGCTCGCCGAGTCGCGCGGCTTCCACCGCTACTGGGTCGCCGAGCACCACTCGATGCCGGGCGTCGCCTCCTCCTCGCCCGCCGTGATCCTGGCGAACCTCGCCGCCCACACGGAGCGCATCCGCCTCGGCTCGGGCGGCGTCATGCTCCCGAACCACGCGCCGCTCGTCATCGCGGAACAGTTCGGCACCCTGGAGGCGCTCGCCCCGAACCGTGTCGACCTCGGCCTCGGCCGCGCCCCCGGCACCGACGGCGCCACCGCAGCGGCCCTGCGCCGCACCGATCGCCTGAACGAGGGCGCCGACGACTTCCCCGAGCAACTCGCCGAGCTCACCCGCTTCTTGGACGACGACTTCCCCTCCGGCCACCCCTACGCCCGCATCCACGCGGTCCCCGGCCCGATTCAGTCGACCTCGCCCGGCGGCGTCCAGTCCCCGCACCGCCCGCCGGTCTGGCTGCTGGGCTCCTCCGGCTTCAGCGCCCGGCTCGCGGGCATGCTCGGGCTGCCGTTCGCCTTCGCCCACCACTTCTCCGCGCAGAACACGATCCCGGCGCTGGACCTCTACCGCGAGTCCTTCCGCCCGAGCGCGGTGCTCGACGCGCCGTACGCCCTGATCGGTGTCTCCGCCCTCGCCACCGACGACGAGAAGGAGGCCCGCCGCCAGGTGCTGGCCGCCGCCCTCAACATGGTCCGGCTGCGCACCGGCCGCCCCGGGCTCGTCCCCACCCCCGAAGAGGCCGAGGCGTACGAATTCAGCCCCATGGAGCGGGAGTTCATCACCTCCTGGAACGCCAACGTCATCCACGGCACCGCCGACGAGGTCCGCGCCGGACTCGACGACCTCCAGAAGCGCACGGGCGCCGACGAGTTGATGCTCACCTCGCACGCCCACAACGGCGACCTGCGCCTACGCTCGTACGAACTGATCGCGGACGCCTATGAGTTGACGGCCGATCAGGAAGCCTGATTGCAGGCCTTCGTCCCCAGCAGTTCGGAGATACGATCCGGCGCCACCGGACGGGAGTACAGCCACCCCTGTCCGGTGTCGCAGCCGATCCGGCGCAGCCGGGCGGCCTGTGCCGAGGTCTCCACGCACTCCGCGGTCACCGACAGGCCCAGCCGGTGGGCGAGTTGGATCATCGCCTCGACGATGACCTCGTCCGCCGGGTTCGGCGCGACGCCCTCACCCTCGTACTGGAAACCGCGCACGAAGGAACCGTCCAACTTCAGCACGGAGACCGGGAGTCGGCTCAGGTACGCCAGGTTCGAGTAGCCGGTGCCGAAGTCGTCGATGGCGATGTGCACCCCCATGTCGCTCAGCGCCTGGAGCGTCTGCAACGGCCGCCCCGCCGACCCCATCACCGCGGATTCGGTCAGTTCCAACTGCAGCAGCCGCGGGTCGAGTCCGGTCTCGGCCAGCGTCTCCGCGACGTCCGCGACCAGGTCCGAGTCCCACACCTGCCGTACGGCCACGTTGACGCTCACGAAGATCGGCGGCTCGTCCGGGTGGTCCAGCTGCCAGCGCCGGGCCTGGCGGCAGGCGGTGACCAGGACCCAGTGGCCGAGCTGCACGATCGAGCCGTCCTCCTCGGCCAGTCCGATGAACCGATTCGGCGTCAGCATGCCGAACTGCGGGTGGTTCCAGCGCACCAACGCCTCGACCCCGCGCAGCCGTCCGTTCTCCATCCCCACCAACGGCTGGTACTCCAGGGTGAATTCACCCCGCTCGATGGCGGGACGGAGCGTGGAGGCCAGCGCCTGGCGGGTCATGCGGTGCGCGTTGCGCTCCGGATCGAACAGCGTCCAGCGGGACTTGCCGTCCGCCTTCGCCCAGTACAGCGTCGTGTCGGCGGCCTGCATCAGACCGGTGGCCGTCGTGCCGGACGCGTGCCGCTCGACCACACCGATCGACGCCGACAGCGACAGCCGCTGCCCGGACAGGTCGAACGGCGCCTGCAGGGCCTTCAGCACCGACTCGGCGAGCTCGGCCAGTTGATCGGTCCCGGTCGAGTCCTCGACGAGCAGCGCGAACTCGTCCCCGCCGAGCCGCGCCACCAGCGGCGAACTCGCCCGCGCGTAACCGGCCTCGTCCGCACACCGCGTCAACCGCTCCGCCACGGCCGCCAACAGCCGGTCGCCGACGCGATGTCCGAGGGTGTCGTTGACCGCCTTGAACCCGTCCAGGTCCAGATAGCACAGGCCGATCCGCCCGGTACCGCCCTGCTCGTACGACTCCGCCTCCAGCGCGGCCGAGAGCCGCTCGAAGAACAGGGTGCGGTTGGGCAGCCGGGTCACCGGGTCGTGCATCTCCAAGTGCCGTAGCCGCGCCTGGAGTTCACGGCGGGCGCTGATGTCGGTGAGGGACAGCAGCACACCGTGCTCCTCGGCGGGCAGCGGCGCCACGGTCACCTGCACCCACAGCACCTGCCCGTCGGGGTGCTTGACCCGGCGGGTGCAGCTCAGCTTGGCCTGCCGGCCGCGCAGCACCTCGCGGTAGGCGTGCCAGGTCCGCGCGTCCGCCTTCAGGTCCATCAGCTCGGCCGCGACCAGACCGGTGAGCGCCGTACCCGCCTTGCCGAGCAGCGCGCCGAACGAGTCGTTCGCGCTGACGACCAGACCGTCGCGGTCCACGACGGCCATCGCGAGCGGTGCCGCGGAGAAGGCGGACCCGAGACGGCCGCCCTCGAAGGAATCGAGGGACCCGGGGGACTGATGGGACTCGTGAGAATCCGGGAACCCGGAGGAATCGGGGACTTCGGTACGAGGCGATGCCTCGCCCTTACTCTCTGTTACGGCTGGCCGGATGAGGTCTGCCGCGGGCGCCGGCCCTTCGGACGTTCCGCTCACCGCTCGCTCCCGCAGTGCACTCGATCTTCGGATGGGTCTCGTCGGGATGGCCGACCGGGTGGGGGCCGCCGTGCCGTGTCCGTGCAGGAAAGTGTGCCGATCATAGAGGTTGGCCCCCGGCCCTTCCAGCCACTGTCCAGTGTCCCGGAACAACGGCCGGTTCCGGCAGATCGTTTCCGCCCGCACCTGGACGGGTTCTTCAAATGGCCGACCACATGTGACGTTCCGTGAGTGTTTCCGGATGTCAGCCCGGGCGTGTCCCGGCCGTCCCCGGCCGCCCCCTCACTCATCTGGTGCAGATAAACAGGGCGTACCCCAACAAACCATCACAGGCTGGGTGTCGGTGTCCCGTGAACCCGCTCCCGGAGGTCCAACGTGCCGTGTCAGCTCCCCCTCAAGGGGCTCTCCCGTACGGCGCTCAAGGGGCTCGCCCAGTGGCGCACCCGACCCGGACTGCGCGGCACCGCCGCCGTGTTCACCACGATGTCCGCGCTCGCCGCGACCTCGATCATGTCCAGCCAGTCGGTCGCCGAGCCGTTCTCGACCACCCCCTGTGCCCTCAAGCGCACCGACGCCCACCACTCCGAGGGCCTCGACACCTGGAACACCGCCTACCCGCGCCCCACCCGCGCGCTCGACGCGGTGATGATCTTCCTCTCCTTCCCCGACGCGACCCCGCGCACGACCCCCGCCGAGTTGGCCGCCGACCACTTCCCGGCCACCACCCGCTTCTACGAACGCGCCTCCTACGGCAGGTTCACGCTCCGCCCGCACCCGCTGCGGCACTGGATCCGCATGCCGCACCCGTCGACGTCGTACGCCATACAGCGCGACTGGAACCCGGTGAACCGCGGTGCGTACCTCCGCGACGCGCTCGCCGCCTCCGATCCGCAGGTCGACTTCTCGCGCTACGACATCGTGTACTTCGTGGCCGATCCGGACGCGCCCGGCGTGGACTCGGACGCGACGAAGGTCGTCAACCTGGACACCCCGCTGCGGGCCGACGGCACGGACGTCCGGCGGGTCGTCACGGTCTTCGAGAAGCACCCGCCGGACCGGCTCGTCCTCGCCCACGAGACGGGCCACGTCTTCGACCTCCCGGACCTCTATCACCGGCCGGTGGACGGCAAGGGCGACTGGGACACGTACGTCGGCGACTGGGATCTGATGGGCAGTCAATTCGGCCTGTCGCCCGACCTGTTCGCCTGGCACAAGTGGAAACTGGGCTGGCTGGATCCGCGCCAGGTGGTGTGTGTACGGGGCACCGCGCCGAAGCGGCTGACCCTGGAACCCGTGGCCGCGGGACCCGGTACCGCCGCGGCCGGCACCACCGCGGGGTCACCGGCGTTCGGCCTCGGTCCGGGCGCCAAGCTGGCGGTCGTGCGCACCGGGCCCGACAGCGCGCTGGCCTTCGAGGCGCGCGGCTCCGTCGGCAACGACAGCACGGCCTGCAAGCAGGGCATCCTCGTGTACCGGGTACGCGACGGCGCGGCCTCCGGGAACGGCCCGATCCAGGTCGTCGACGCCCACCCCCGCACCGAGGCCTGCTGGGAGACCTCGGTCTACCCGCCGCTCGCCGACGCCCCGGTCTCCCTCGGCGAGAGCTTCACCGTGCCGGGCGACAACGTGAAGGTGGACGTGGAGGGGCGGACGGCTTCGGGGGCGTGGACGGTGACCATCACGCCGGGGGAGACGGGAGGCTGATCCCTCCAGAACGCCGGACACGTCAAAGGGCCCCTCGCTCTCGCGAGGGGCCCTTCACAGGTGCGCCGCCAGGGACTCGAACCCCGGACCCGCTGATTAAGAGTCAGCTGCTCTAACCAACTGAGCTAGCGGCGCCTGCTGACGTCGTAGACCTTAGCATCCTGATCCGGGGGAGGAAAAATCGATATCCGCACCGTCGCGCGGGCCGCCCGCACGGCCGCCCAGAGCAGGATCTCGGCCCCGGGAAGCCAGGGCCGACGGGTGTCCGGGGCGACCAGCCAGCGCGAGTCGAAGGGGGCCGCCGTAGCCCCGCCGACCAGCGCCGGGACGGTCACCGCGTCACCCCTGCCGTGACACAGCAACGGCGGGACGGACCCCGTACGGCTGTGCTCCCCGGGGTGCGCGCCCCACTCCTCCCAGCCCAGCAGCGACGGCAGCCGCTGAGCGGTACCGGGGCTGGCGAACAGGAGCATCCGTCCCCGGTACGTCGCCACGGGCCCGGAACCCGCCCCCTCCTCCCACAAGCGGTCGACCATACGGCGCCCGAAGACCACCGGGGCGCTCACCACGTCGAAGGCGGACCCGCAGGGCAGGACGACCGGGGCGTCCGGCCGTTCCCTCCAGAGGGCGAGGGTGCTGCGCGGATACGTTCCTGCCGAGGCGAGCCAGGCGGCACCGTCCGGGGTGACCCCCGAGATGTCGAAGCGGTCGGCGAAGGGCTCGTCCTGTGTGCGGCTCATGTCCCCCAGGTCTACCGGCTGTGAGCACCCGCTCTCCGAGGGTTGCCAGAAATCGGGACAGGAGGGGGCGGGAGGGAGTATCTTGCCCGACCGGCATATGCCAGAAGTTCTTTCTGGGGGCAGGTGGGGTTCGGGGGAGTTGTGGGGGTGACGGGGGTTGTGAGGTGCCGCGGGGATGGTGAGCGCGGTGGGAGTTGTGAGGCGCTGCGGGAATGGTCGGCGCCGCAGGAGTTGTGCGCGTCGCGGGAATCGCGGCCCCCGGCCCCCGCCCCCGCCCCGCCCTGCGATCCTCGGCCCCCGGACCCCCGGCCCCCGAGGTCACACCGGGTCGGCACCCCCGCTGTCCCGACCCTCCGTGCCGCGCAGCAGATCCCGCCCGAACTCGACCATCTTCTTGGCGTAGTCCTCGGTCCACTCGGCGCGCTCGGCGATGTCCGCCGGTGTCAGCCGGTCGAAGCGGCGCGGGTCGGCGAGCTGGGCCGCCGCGATCGCCTGGAACTCCACCGCGCGGTCGGTCGCGGCGCGGAACGCGTGGGTCAGCTCCGTCGCGCGGGCCAGCAGCGCGCGAGGGTCGTCCATCGACTCCAGGTCGAAGAAGTGCTCCGGGTCCTCGGCCGCCTGCGCGGGCTCGAAGAGCAGGGGCGCGGGGCGTAGCCGCGATTCGTTGCGACGCGGCGTGTGCTCCGCCATGTCTTCTCCTCCTCGTACGTCACGGATGACCCGCCTCACGAACGGACCACCGTCCATTGTCCCCCGAGCGCGCAAGGGGCCCCCGGCATACTCCCGAGGCACCGATCCCGCACCGCATGAGTGGCTGCCCAGCCCCCCGCCCCGGTATTCATCTCCCCGCAGGTCGGACCGCGAGGAGCCCCGGGTCACGGTCTCCAGACCACCCGGTGTTCCGCGAGATGCGCCAGCACCGCGTGGTTCGCCTCCCAGCCGTCCGGGAACTTCACCGTCACCCCCAGCTGCACCGGCTCCGTCGACGGATGGTCGTCCAGCAACTCACTGACCCCCGCCCGGCAGACCACGATGCACGCGTGCCGGTGCCGGGAGGCCAGGACGCACAGGCGGCCCGTCTCCAGGTGGAAGGCGGTGGCGTCGGGGCGGCCGGAGAGGGGATGGAGGACGACCGTGACGTCGAACTCCCGCCCCTGGAGCCGGTTCGCCGTGTCCACCGTCACATCCGTGACGCCCAGCTCCGCGAGCGCCGCCCGGACCGCCGCCGCCTGGTCCCGGTGCGCGGTGCCCACCGCGATGCGGTCGGCGGTCAGGGGAGTGGGGTCGGGTGAGCGTTCGGATGTGGCCGCCCCGCCTCGGTCCAGCAGCCGTCGTACGACGGTCGCGACCGCCCGTACCGCCTCCGGGTCCGTACGAGGGGTGTGGCGGGTGGGGAGTTCCAGCAGGCCCCAACCCGAGTCCGCCGCCTCGTCGATGACCCGGTCCGGGCCCGAACCGTCCGACGGGACACCGAAGTTGAGGCGCCGGTCGCCGTGGTCCGTGCCGCTGCGGAAGCGCGTGTACGGGTAGAACGCGTCCGAGACCAGCGGGGCCGCCGACGCCGGGAGCCGCCAGGACACCGGAAGGCGGTGCTGCGGGAGTTCGGGGTTGTGGGCCAGGAGTGTCGTCACCGCCGAGGCCGAGGGGTCGTACGACAGGCCCGCCCACTGCTCCGCGCCCACGATCGCGAACGGGTCCAACTGCCCCGGGTCGCCCACGAACAGCGCCCGCTCGAACAGCCCGGCCACGGCCAGCAGCGAGTCCGAGCGCATCTGGTACGCCTCGTCGACGATCGCGTGCCGCCACGGCTCGTCGACCTTGACGTGCGCCCACTTGGCCGCCGTCGAGATGACGACCGGGAGCCCGGCGAGTTCGCCCGCCTTCGCCGACTTCCGTACGTTCGGCAGGTCGTCCAGCGCCTTGTCGTACGGGTCGGCGTCACTGCTGTGGAGGCGGCCGACCGGCAGCTCGCCGTTCTTCTCGGCGAGCCGTACGACGAGGTCGTCGACCTGCGCGTTGGTCTGCGCGACCACCATCAACGGGCGCCCGGCGTCGGCCAGTTCGAGTGCCGCGCGGACGACGAGGGTGGACTTGCCGGCGCCCGGCGGGGAGTCGACGACGACACCGCGCGCCGTGCCGTGCAGCGTGTCGCGGAGGATCGCGTCGGTGGCGCGGCCGGCCTCGGCACCGGGGTCGAACACGGTCTCGGCGCTCACAGGACGTCCTCCTCGGTCACCGGGTCGGCAGGCTCCCGCACGGCGCTCTCCTCGCCCGGCGGGCCCCCGTGCGTCCACGGCGTCTCCTCCTGGTCGGGCAGTTTCGCGCCGCCCCGCTGCTCGTGCTCGAACAACGTGAAGCAGATCCGGTCGCCCTTCTCCGGCAGCGAACCCGTCTCCGGCTCCTTGCCGCGCCCCATCTTGTCGACGACCCGGAGGACGACGAGGGCGCCCTCCTCCTCGTGGCCCACGAACTCCGCCGACTGCGGTTTCCCGCCGAGCGACCGGAACACCTTCACCCGCTCCCCGAGATGCGGCCGGTCGTCCGTGCGCACGGTCACCAGCGGGCGCGGGCGGGGGCTCTTGCCCTCGCTGTACGCCATGACGACATCGATGACCTCGCCCGCGAACGCCTCCCCGGCGAGCCGCCGCCCGGCCATCACCAGCGGGTCGTCCAGGGCCTCCTGAGCATCGAGGCGGGCCTGTTCACGCTCGCGCGTGGCGAGTTTGTTGGCCGCGGTGACCGCGTCGTCGCGGCGCGGCTGCGGGGGCTCACCGGCGACGATCCGGTCCCGGTGACCGGTGAACGACCAGCGGTCCCGGGTCCACCGGTCGACGGCGTGCGCGCCCTCCGGCAGCGCGCGCAGCAGGTCGAGCCCGTGCCACACCGCGTCCCAGGTGGGGCGGGTGATGCTCTCGACGAGGGACCTGATCTCCCGCTCGGCGGCGGTGAGTTCACCGAGCCGGTCGTCCGCCTCCAGGCCGTCCTCGGCGGCGGCGAGGGCCGTACGGGCGCGGTCGTAGCGCTCGATGGCGGGGGCGAGCAGCTTGTTGTCGAACGCCGGGTCCGTGGCCGGGCCGGCCGGCGGGCACACCAACTGGCCCCGCGCGTCCCGCCGCAGCTCCGCGTCGAGCGCGGCCTCGGCGCCCGAGACACCGTCCGGCGGGTCGATCCACGCGAGCAGCGCGGCCAAGTGCTGGTCCTCCAGGCTGGACTGGCCCGTGGCCCAGTGCCGGCCGAGCACTTCGGTGAGCGCGAGCAGCAGCGCCGAACCCGGCACCCGGGCCCGCTCCCCGAAGTGCGTCAGCCACCGCCCGAGCAACGGCACGCGCGGGGGCGCCGGGTGCGGGGTCTCCGGGTCCTGCTCGGCCGTACGCCGAAAGCGCATCGAACGCCCCAGCAGCCGCACCAACTCGATGCCCGCGCGGCTCGGCACGATCAACTGCGGTGCGTCCGCGCACAGTTCGACCTCGACCTTGACCCGCTTGCCGGTCTCCGGATCGGTCTCGTTGCGCTCGGCGGCCTCGACGTCGTCCGCGAACGTGTCGATGTACGGCAGGACCACGTCCGCCAGCTCGGCGAGGAACGCGAACCTGAGGTCGCGGTCGCGTGGTTGCGGTACGACGAGCAGGCGCGGGGCGTCCCGGTCCGTACCGACGAGCGCGCCGAGGGGCGCGCCTGCCTCACCGGCGGTGGTGAGCGGCACGAGGACGAGGGGGCGCGCGGAGAGGTGCCGGTGCAGGACGGTGGCGGAGGGCTGGGCGCGGCCGGTACTGACGGCTTCGAGGCGGGCGAGGGTGGTGATCAGTGACATACGGCGCCCTCCGGGTCGGCGTCCAGGATTCCCTGGCGGCCTTGCGGCTCCTCCGGGTGGTGCGCCAGGGCCTCGGCCCGCAGCTCCGCCGCCCTGCGCAGTGCCGCCACCGCCGGGTCGTCCGGGTCGCCGGACTCTCCGTGGGCCGCTGACAGGACCTCGTCGACCGTGGTCAGGTCGCCGAGGTCGGCGCGGAGGGAGCGGCCGAGGGTGGTGACCGCGCCGGACGCGCGCGAGTGGTCGCGGCAGTGGAAGGCCAGCTCGCAGGCGGCCAGGCACTCCGGGGCGTAGGCCGCGGGGACCGACTCGACGGCGGCGGTCAGCTCGGCGGCGGGGCGGTCGGGGGCGAAGCAGGTGCCCTCGGGGAGGGTGTCGGCGATGTCCTCGATGCGGGTGAGGCGGGCCAACTGGCGGCCGGTGACCGCGCGTTGCCTGCGGACGTCGACGGCGGACGCGGTGGGCAGGTTCGAGAAGTCCTTCGGGCAGACCAGGAGGACGCGGTGGCGGACCCGGGGAGCGGGGTCCAGCTTGGCCGCGACCTCTTCCAGCGCCAGCACGTACACCGCCGACTGGCGGGCCGCCGCGCCGACCTTCGCCGGGTCGGCCGAACCGTCCAGCATCGGGAAGGACTTGATCTCCACGACAGTCCAACTGCCGTCCGGGTGCACGACCACCGCGTCCGGCTCCAGGAACGCGGGCGACCCCGCCACGTCGAGGGCGAGCATCGGGTGGTCGAGCAGGGTCCAGACGGCGGCCTCGGAAGCCTCGCGCAGCGCGAGCGCCGTACGGGCCGCGCGCCCTTCCGGGCCGATCGCGGTCAGCTCGGGCACCCGCGCGCGGGTCGGCGGTTCGGCGCCAGCATCCAGCTTCTCGTGCACGAGCCGCAGCAGCTCCGCGCCGCCGTCCGCCTTCACTCTGGCCTCGAACGCGTTGCCCCGCATGAAGGCGAACTGGGACTGCCCGAAGGACGAGGGTGCGCCGAGCGCGTCGGCCAGCACCGCCTTGTTCACCCCCGCGCCGTCCAGGATCGCCCGCCGCTTGCAGCCCGGGTTCGCCGCCAGCGCCGCGAGGGCGCGCGCGTCCAGCGCCTTGGCCGGGACGTCCGGGCCGCGCAGCTCAGCGAGCCGGTGCCGGAGCGCCGTCCCCCGCGTCCGTGGGGGAGGCACCCGGCTCGGCTCCGGTACCGAGCTGTGACTCGCGCTGCCGTGGAATTCGCTCACCCGGCGAAGTCTGGCATCCGCCACTGACAATTGAGGTTTCTGAGCCACGAGAGGCGTCAGGGGAGGCATCGGGAGAAGCATCACGGGAGGTGCCGGCGGCGATGTCACGCGACCGCGCCGCGACCAGCGAGCCGCGCCCCTCGAACCGCGTCCTGATCCGGTCCGCCGCCTTCATCACCTGCGGCGCCAGCAGGAACCCGAGCCCCATCACGACCACGCCCGCGACCGCGTCGAGGAGGTAGTGGTTCGCGGTGCCCATGACCACGATCGCCGTCAGCAGCGGATAGGCCACCCCGACGACCTTGGTCAGCCGGTTCCCGCCGTAGCGCCAGAGCATCACACCGCACCACAGCGCCCAGCCGCAGTGCAGGCTCGGCATCGCCGCGTACTGGTTCGTCATGCCGCCGAGGCCGCGCGGCGCGCTCGCGTCGCCGCCCCACCAGCCGTACGAGCTGTACTTGGCCATCGTGTCCACGAAGCCGTAGTCCGGGGAGAGCAGCCGGGGCGGGCAGGTCGGGAGCAGGGTGAAGCCGATCAGGCCGATGAACGTGGACGTCATCAGCCAGGTGCGGGCCGCGCGGTAGACCTGGGAGCGCGACCTGAACAGCCAGATCAGGATCGCGGGCGTGATCAGGTAGTGCAGCGACGCGTACCAGAAGTCCGCCGGTATGCCGAGCCACGCCTCGCGCGTGAACAGGCGGTTGAGCGGGTGCTCGGCGTTGATGTGCAGGACCTTCTCGATCCGCAGGATCGCCAGACCGTGGTCCACGGCACTGGCCGTGTCGCCCCGGGCCAGCAGCCGGCCCGCCGAGTACGAGGCGTACACCAGGAGGATCAGCGGCAGCTCGGTCCACCAGCGCAGCCGGCTTCGCCGGTCCGCCTCGATGCCTGGTGTCTCGGTCTGCGGCATCCGATCGCCCTCCCCCTTCTGTTCTGGTGCGCTGTCCCGTGGTGCGGCTTCCCGGAAGCCCGGTCGGGACACTTTACGGCGTATGTGAGCGCCCTGTTTCCGGCGCCCCCGGACCTCAAAGACGCAGAGATCGCCCCCCGGGTTGCCCTTCTCAAGGGTGCGCGATGATGGAACGACCCGCCTCTTGTTTCTCCCGGAAAGGTCGCTCATGGCACCGCGCATCCTGTTGGCCCGGCACGGACAGACGGAATGGTCGCTGTCCGGGAAGCACACCGGCAGGACCGACGTCCCCCTCCTCGAAGAGGGCCGACGCGGAGCCAAGGTCCTCGGCGAACGACTGCACCGGTCCCCCTTCGACGGCCTCCCCGGGGTGGAGGTCCGCACCAGCCCGCTGGCACGCGCGCGTGAGACCTGCGAACTGGCCGGTTTCGGCGACCGCGCGACCCCCTGGGACACCCTCATGGAGTGGCACTACGGCGCGTACGAGGGCCTGACCCCGGAGGAGATCCGTTCCGTACGCCCCGACTGGCTGATCTGGCGCGACGGCGTCCCCGAAGGGGAGACCCTCGCCGAGGTCACCGCCCGCGCGGACGAGGTCGTCGCCTGGGCCCGCTCCGAGGACCGCGACGTCCTGGTCTTCGCCCACGGCCACATCCTGCGCTCGATCGGCGCGCGCTGGCTGGGCCTGCCGATCGACTTCGCGGCGCGGATACGGCTGAATCCGACGTCCTTGTCGGTCCTGGGCTGGGCGTACGGGGACCCGGCCATCGAAAGCTGGAACGACGTGGGGCATCTAGTCCCCTAGGCGTCTTGTTTTTTTAGGGGCGCGGGGAACTGCGCGACCAGCCCCCACTCGCCCGCAGGCAAATCACAACGCTTCCTCCGGAGTGACTAAGCCGCAGTACGAGGCAACCCCGAGTGCCGCTCCAGAAACGTAGACACCCCCGAAGCCCGCCGGTGAGGCAACAACACCCGAGCCGTCCCCGCCAACATCGTCTGAATCCGCGACGACTGGACCAGGTCCAAGAGGTCCAGTACCCGCAGCCCGGCCGTCGCCGCCTCGTCCGGACGGCCTCCCCGCGCGAGATCGTCGGCCAGCTCAGCCATGTACAGCGCGATGTTCCGAGTGAAGTGCGGATCCTGAAGATGCGCCGCACGCCGCGCGTGACGGGCGGCACGAGGCCAGTCCCCCAGAGTGGACCAGCACTGCGCCTCAAGCCCCTCCAGCTCGGCCTCTCCGTAGAAGCTCATCCACTCCGGGTCGGCATCCGAATGCCCCCGCTCGAAGAGCGCCTGAGCCCGGGCCAGTGCCTGCTCGCACCCGGTGCGATCCGCGAGCCCCGCCCAGCCCCCCGCCTCGCGCAGCGCGAGCAGCGACATCAGGCGCGCGGAACCCAGGGGCCGTCCGACGCGCTGCGCGGCCTGCGCGGCGCGCACCGCCTCCCGGGGGCGACCGGCGTCCCGCGCGAGGAACGCCGTATTGCAGAAGGCGTGTGCCTCAAGGCCGGCGTCGCCGGTCATCCGGGCGGTCGCGAGCGCCTCCGCGTAGTGCGAGCGGGCGTCGTCGAAGCGGCCGGAGTCGTGGGCCAACCAGCCCACGGAGATGGCGAGTTCACCGGCTCCGGAGTGCAGTCTCTCGGCGACCGACTGCCGGGTGGTGCCCGCGTCGAGCAGGGCGTAGGCGGCGCGCAGCGGGGCCGCCGCGCGCCGGTAGAGGCCGTCGGCGCCGTGCCGGTCGTCGAGCAGCCGGATTCTGCGGACGGCCTCTTCCAGGGCGCCCGCCTCGCTCGTACCGGGGCGGCGGACGGAACGGTCCGCTGCCACGGCGTCGTAGGTGAGCCCGAGCGGGCCCAGCGTGCCGGCGGCCACCGTGACGGTGCCGCCCCTCATGAATGCGCGACGCAGCACGTCGCTCTCCTCGTGGTTCTCGTGGTTCTCGTGCGTGTCGTACGGGTCCTGCGTGTCATACGGCTCGTACACGTCCCCCGTCTCACCCGTTCCGGCCGCCTCATCCGTGATGAGGGCCGGGCTCGTGAGGTGTGCGGGGGGCGTGTCCTCGGCGGTGCGCGCCCCGCGTCCGCGTACGGACGAGCGGGGCGCGAAGCCGAGGTCGGCGAGCGTGCGGCCGGGGAACATGTGCAGGAACACCCGTTCGTACGCGTAGTTGGGGCAACGGATCTCACCGGCCTCGACGCGGCCTACGTAGCGCGCGTCGCAGCTGACCCGCTCGCCGATCTCCCGCGCGGACCGGCGTACGGCCGCGGCGAACTCCGCCGGTGAGCGCTGTCCGCGCAGCCGCCGGAAGGCGAGATTGGGTCTCGGTGGTCGGGGGAACGGGGACGGGGGCACCAGTGACGACGCCATGGCCGGGTCCTCTCATGCGAACCGTCGAACCATGCCGGATTCAGGGTGACTTGTTGAGTGACGCCCTGTTTCCAGCGGGCAAGAACGTACCTGCTGTGCACGACCCGCCACGCAGGGTTTGGCTACAAACCGGATATCTCATCCGCGATCTGCCATGAACTGCCATCCTTTGCGGCTGACTTGTGCCGTAGCCGTTGACGCTTCAACGCGTTGAACTCCGTGGACCGGGAGCCACCCGACTCCCGTCCCGCTCGTCCAAGGAGGGGTTCCGTGGTGGAGACCGGGATGGAGACCAGGCAGAGCGTCGATCCTCGAATGCCGAGCGCGGAGTGCAGTGCGCCACCGTTCGCGGACTCGGCCTGCGATCTGGTGACGGTGCCGACGCGGCAGGGGCTGGAAGCGGTCGACATCCTGCGGCGCGGTGCGGGTGACGGGGTCGGACCCGTTCTGCACGACGACGGCGACGACACGCTCGGCTTCCTGGTACCGCCGGGGACGGCGGCGGCGTGGGATGTGCCGGGCAGCACGTGTACGGAGACCAGTGGCCGGGGGCTGCGTCTCGCCCCTGACCCCGAGCCCCCCGTCGAAGGCTCCGACTGGCTGCTGCCTCCTGGGGATGCCGACCTGGCGACCGACCCGGAGGTGCTGCGGGCGGCGCTGGGGGAGGCGGCTCGGTTGATCGAGGCGGCGGACGGGTGTCGGTGATCAATCTGCCGGCCGGTGGGGGCTGGTCGCGCAGTTCCCCGCTCCCCTAAAAGGGGCGCTGATGCCACCCGGACTCATAGGTCGAGCGCGCCGGACTTACCCCGGCCGCCGATAATGAGCCAATGGGAAAGTCCAGGAGTACCCGGCGAAGCGGCGCCGGCACCCCCGAAGCCGTCGTCGAAGCCGTCGACGGTGGGCTCGCCGAGCTCATACCCGACCGGGAACGCGCGCGTGCCTGGACCTTGCTGATCGACGGGGCGCCGCAGTCGTACGTCGATCTCGACGACCCGGCGTATCTGTCCTTCGAGTACCAGCGGCGGCTCGGGCACGTCATCGACCTCGTCGCGCCCGCCGGGAAGCCCGTCCACGCCGTGCACCTCGGCGGCGGGGCCCTCACGCTCGCCCGGTACGTCGCCGCGACCCGCCCCCGATCCACCCAGCAGGTCGTCGAGTTCGACGCGGCACTGGTCCAACTGGTCCGCCGGGAGCTGCCGTTGGACCCGAACGCGCGGATCCGGGTGCGGTCGGCCGACGCCCGCGCGGGACTCGCGAAGATCCCGGAGGGCTGGGCCGACCTCGTCGTCGCCGACGTCTTCAGCGGCGCCCGCACGCCCGCCCATCTCACCTCCACCGAGTTCCTCGACGAGGTGCGCCGCGCGCTCAAGCCCGGTGGGTGCTACGCCGCCAACCTCGCCGACGGCCCCCCGCTCACCCACCTCCGCGGCCAAATCGCCACCGTGGCCGCCCGGTTCGCGGAACGCGCGCTGATCGCCGACCCGACCGTGCTGCGCGGCAAGCGGTTCGGCAACGCGGTGCTCGTCGCCTCCGACCACCCGCTGCCGCTCGCCGAGTTGACCCGCCGCGCCGCCTCCGACCCGCATCCGGGCCGGCTCCAACACGGCCGCGAACTCACCGACTTCACCGGCGGAGCCGTACCCGTGACGGACGCCGCGGCGGTCGCCTCACCGGCACCGCCCCCGTCCGTGTTCCGCTAGCCGGAGCAACAAAAGCGGAGCAACGCACCCGGGAAACTCAGTAGTTGCCCACATCCACCCGCGGCGCCCCGTCGTGCCACGTGCAGATCACCGACACCTTGTCCGTGCCCTTGGTGAACTCCACCCGGAGCCACGACTCCGTCTTCCACACCTGCATCGACCAGCCCGTACCCGGCGTCGCCGACACGAGCGACACATAGGCCGGTGAGGTGTCGAGTTCGAGCACCACCCGCCCGCCGTCCGTGGCGTAGCTCTTGACCTGGCCGGTCGTGGAGGGAGAGGGGGACGGGCTCGCCGTCGCCGTCTTCGTGGGGCTCGGGCTGGGGCTGCGGGTCGGCGTCGGGGTGCTCGACGGGCTCGGCGAGGACTCGGCGCGAACCGGTGCCGAGGAGGGCGGTTGAGCCGCCTGCGCGCTCGCGCCGACCGCCGTGATGGGCAGGGCGCGCGGCGGGTCGTAGGCCGTGCCCGTCATGACCGTGTGGACGCCCCACCAGGACAGCGTGACGGCCGCGCCGGTGGCCAGTGACCAGGCCAGCACGTGCACGAATCCGTTGACGAGTCCTCGGGGCATCGCCGCCATACTGCCTCACGCGCCCCACAGGTGTCCCACCGGTGGCCATGGCTTTGTCCACAGGGGGGAGTTGTCCACAGGCCCGGATACGGGTCGCCCGCATGGCGTACGGTGCGGCGCATGGCAAGTGTGCTCGTGGTCGAGGACGACCAGTTCGTGCGCTCGGCCCTCATCCGGCATCTGACCGATGCCGCGCACACGGTGCGCAGTGTCGGGACGGCCCTTGAGGCCCTGCGCGAGGTCGCCCATTTCCGTTTCGACGTGGTCATCCTGGACCTCGGACTGCCCGACCTGGACGGGTCCGAGGCGCTGAAGATGCTGCGCGGGATCACGGACGTCCCCGTGATCATCGCCACCGCCCGGGACGACGAGAGCGAGATCGTCCGGCTGCTCAACGCGGGCGCGGACGACTATCTCACCAAGCCCTTCTCGGTCGACCACCTCTCCGCCCGCATGTCCGCTGTTCTACGGCGCTCCCGTGCCACCACCGGCGAGGCGCCCCCGTCGACCGTCATCCGTGTCGGCGGCCTCACCGTCGACCCGCTGCGCCGCCAGGCCGAGCTGGACGGCGTCCGACTCGACCTCACCCGGCGCGAGTTCGACCTCCTCGCCTTTCTCGCCGGACGCCCCGGTGTGGTCGTCCCGCGCAAGGAACTCCTCGCCGAGGTGTGGCAGCAGTCGTACGGCGACGACCAGACCATCGACGTCCATCTGTCGTGGCTGCGCAGGAAGTTGGGGGAGACGGCGGCCCGGCCGCGCTATCTGCACACCCTGCGCGGTGTCGGCGTGAAGCTGGAGCCACCGGGAGCGGAGTCGCTGCGATGAGGTGGGCGCTGGTCAGGGTCTGTCTGGCGATCGCGGCGATGGTCGTCGTCGCCTTCGCGGTGCCGCTCGGCCTGGTCATCAAGGAGATGGCCCGCGACCGCGCCTTCTCGAACGCCGAGCGGGAGGCCGCCGCCGTCGCCCCCGCGCTGTCCATCACCACCGACCGGGACCAGCTGGAGAAGGTCGTCGCCTCGGCGGGCGCGGACTCCGGGATGGCCGTCCACATACCGGCGGGGGAGGGGAAGGCCGCGCTCGACATCGGGCTGCAACGCGCGGCGGGCAAGGACATCGCCACCGTACGGAAGCTGGGCCGCGCCTCCACCACCGAGGTGCCCGGCGGCTCCGTCCTGCTCCAGCCGGTCGCGCTCAGCTCCGGCGAGATATCCGTCGTCGAGGTCTACGTCCCGGAGTCCGAGGTCAGCAACGGCGTCGGGACTGCCTGGGCGGTGCTCGCCGCGGTCGGCATCGCGCTGATCGTCGGGTCCGTCGCGGTCGCCGACCGGCTGGGCGTACGGATGGTGCAGCCCGCGCAGCGCCTCGTCGAGGGCGCGCACGAACTGGGGGAGGGGAAGCTCGGGGCACGGGTGCCCGAGGAAGGGCCGACCGAACTGCGGCTGGCGGCGGTCGCGTTCAACTCCATGGCCGACCAGGTCGTCCAACTGCTGGCGAACGAGCGGGAGTTGGCGGCCGATCTGTCGCACCGGCTGCGCACACCCCTCACCGTGCTGCGGCTCAACGCGGCCTCGCTCGGGGACGGGCCCGCCGCCGAGCAGACGCGGACCGCCGTCGCGCAGCTGGAGCGGGAGGTCGACACGATCATCCGGACCGCGCGCGAGGCCAAGCCGCAGACCGTGGCGGCCGGGCCCGGTGCCGGGTGCGACGCGGCCGAGGTGGTGCGTGAGCGGATGCGGTTCTGGTCCGCGCTCGCCGAGGACGAGGGCCGCAAGGTGCGGGTCGCCGGGGTGGAGCGGCCGGTGCGGATACCCGTCGCCCGGGCTGATCTGGTCGCCGCGTTGGACGCCCTCCTCGGCAACGTGTTCCGGCACACCCCCGAGGGCACGGCCTTCGCGGTCGACGTGCACAACAGCGAGGACGCGGTGATCGTGCTCGTCTCGGACGCGGGCTCGGGCATACGGGACCCCGAGGCGGCGATGGCCCGCGGGCGCGGCTCCGGCAGCGCCGGGTCGACCGGGCTCGGGCTGGACATCGTGCGCAGGCTCGCCGAGTCGACCGGCGGGGATGTCCGCATCGGGTCCTCGATGCTCGGCGGCACCGAGGTGCGGATCTGGATCCAGCTGGACGGGCGGGAGCCGGAGCGCCGGGGTCATCGGGGGACCGTGAGACGCCGTAGACGCGGCGGATTGGTCTCTACCTTTAACCGTTCCCGATCCCTCCCTTAAGCGCACCCTAAGATCGCCAACCCCCGCCCGGATCAGGGTATTTGCCCGGTTCCGGATCGCTAGCGTGCTGCCGCACCCCACCCCCGTACGGCGAAAGCAGGCACGCGATGAGCACGCACCG
The DNA here is from genome assembly GCF_033335955.1 of Streptomyces sp. N50. Taxonomy (GTDB): domain Bacteria; phylum Actinomycetota; class Actinomycetes; order Streptomycetales; family Streptomycetaceae; genus Streptomyces. The sequence continues at coordinate 3,175,577 of NZ_CP137549.1, read as the reverse complement.
GCGCAGGATCAGCAACAGGAACAAGGTGATCGGCGGAGCGGTCGCCGCCGCGGTCGTCGGTGGCGGCGCGATCATGCTGACCGGCATCGCCCAGGCGGCGAGCGTCGGCGCGGCCTACACGAGAACCAGCGAGTGGTCGACGGGGTACACCGCGCAGTACGTCGTCACCAACACCACCGGGGCCACGAAGAAGGACTGGACGCTGCAGTTCGACCTGCCGTCCGGCTCCAAGCTCAGCTCGCTGTGGAACGCCGAGTCGAGCGTGAGCGGGCAGCGCGTCACCGTGAAGCCGCCGAAGTGGGACACGGACGGTCTCGCGGCCGGTGAGTCGGTCACCGTCGGCTTCGTGGTCAACGGCACGGGCCAGCCCACCAGTTGTCTCATCGACAACGCCCAGTGCTCGGCGGACGGCACCGCGACCCCCGAGCCGAGCGGCCGCCCGACGACCTCGTCGCCGACGCCCACGCCGACCGCCACCCCGACCTCCAAGCCCACGGCCACAACCACCCCCAAGCCCACGGCCACTCCCACCGCCTCCCCGACCCAGACCACCGGCACCGGCACGACGGCCGGCAGCGCGGGCTTCGCCCCCTACGTCGACACCTCCCTCTACCCCGCCTTCGACCTCCTCGCCAACGTCACCGCGACCGGCGTGAAGAACTACAACCTCGCCTTCATCACCGACGGCGGCGGCTGCACCCCGAAGTGGGGCGGGGTGTCCGACCTCGGCAGCGACGGCGTGGCCGCGCAGATCGGCGCGCTGCGTGCCAAGGGAGGTGACGTGCGGGTGTCCTTCGGCGGCGCGTCCGGCTCGGAGCTGGCGACGACATGCGGTTCGGCGAGCGCGCTGGCGACGGCGTACGGCAAGGTCGTGGACGCGTACAACCTCACCAAGGTCGACTTCGACGTCGAGGGCGGCGCGCTGCCCAACACGGCGGCGAACACGATCCGCGCCCAGGCGATAGCCAGGCTCCAGCAGCAGCACCCGAACCTCGACGTCTCCTACACGCTCCCCGTGATGCCCGAGGGGCTGACCCAGGACGGGGTGAACCTGTTGTCCAATGCCAAGTCCAATGGCGTCAAGATCAACACGGTCAACATCATGGCGATGGATTACGGACCGGCGTACTCCGGAAATATGGGAACGTACTCACAGCAAGCGGCTACTGCGACACAAGCCCAAGTCAAGAGTGTTCTCGGGCTCTCGGATGCCGCTGCATGGAAAGCGGTTGCAGTGACGCCCATGATCGGTGTCAACGACGTGTCATCGGAGGTTTTCACGGTCGAGGACGCGAACGGGTTGGCGGCATTCGCGAAGGCGAAGGGTCTGGGCGGTCTCTCGATGTGGTCCGCGACCCGTGACAAGCAGTGCCCCGGCGGCGCCAAGCCCAGCGCGGACGCGACCTGCAGCTCGGTCGTCCAGGCCCCGTCCGCCTTCATGAAGGCCTTCTCCGCCTTCCAGTAGGCGCCCCATGGGCCTCACAGACCCCACGCGCACCCTGTGAGCTCATCCCCCTCGGAGCGGACGTGTGGCCACTCGGCCGCACGTTCGCTCCTTTTGCTCGTGAGTGTCGATTACGTTTCGACAAATGAAGGCGGCGGGTGTTGACGCATGACCAGACATAGGACTGTTATTACGCCACCGTGTTTGGTCGCGTTGGTTTCTGGTCGGTTACGACGACCTGGGGCGTGGCGCATTCCGGCCGAACCTTGTCCGTCAGGAGCCGTTCATGCCCGACTTCTCCCTCCCCGCCGCCAGTCGCCGCTCCGTCCTGCGCGGCATAGGCGGCGCTGCCGTGCTCGGCGCCGGGATACCCCTGCTGAGCGCGTGCGGCAGCAGCGGTAGCTCGTCCGACCCGAAGACCGTCACCGTCGGCTCCAACGCGTCCGACGCGGTGCCGAAGAAGGCGTTCGCGAGCGTCTACGCGGACTTCAAGAAGACGTCCGGCATCACCGTCAAGGTCAACACGAAGGACCACAACACCTTCCAGGAGCAGATCAACTCCTACCTCCAGGGCACGCCGGACGACGTGTTCAACTGGTTCGCCGGGTACCGCATGCAGTTCTTCGCGGCCAAGAAGCTCGCCACGTCCATCGACGACGTCTGGGCGAAGATCGGGGACAACTTCCCCGACGCGATGAAGCAGCTCAGCAAGGGCGAGGACGGCAAGTACTACTTCGTGCCGATGACCACGTACCCGTGGGCCATCTTCTACCGCAAGAGCGTCTTCACCGCGAAGGGCTACACCGTCCCCACCACGTGGGACGAACTGGTCGCCCTCTGCAAGAAGATGAAGAGCGACGGCCTGGTCCCGATCGCCTTCGGCGACAAGGACGCCTGGCCGGCGATGGGCACCTTCGACCAGATCAACTTCCGCCTCAACGGCTACGACTTCCACAAGTCCCTGATGGCGGGCAAGGAGGCGTGGACCGACCCGAAGGTCAAGGCGGTCTTCGACCACTGGGCCGAGCTCCTCCCGTACCACCAGGACGGTTTCATGGGCCGCACCTGGCAGGACGCGGCGCAGGGCATCGTGTCGAAGAAGTCCGGCATGTACCTCCTGGGTTCCTTCGTGGCCCAGCAGTTCACCGTCAAGGCCGACCTCGACGACCTCGACTTCTTCGCCTTCCCGGAGATCAACTCCGCGTACGGCCAGGACACCGTCGAGGCGCCCACCGACGGCTACATGGTCAGCAAGGCCCCGAAGAACCACGACGGTGTCGTCAAGCTCCTGGAGTACCTGGGCACCCCGGCGGCCGAGCAGCTGTACCTCAAGACCGACCCGAGCGTGGTGGCCGCCTCCAGCAAGGCCGACACCTCCGCGTACTCGCCGCTGCAGAAGAAGGCGTTCGACATGATCGGCGCCGCCAAGAACCTCACCCAGTTCATGGACCGCGACTCCCGGCCGGACTTCACCTCGACGGTGATGCAGCCCGGACTGCAGAAGTTCCTCCAGAACCCCAAGGGCGTCGACAGTCTGCTGACCTCGATCGAGCGCCAGAAGAAGACGATCTTCGCCTCCTCATGATCTCCGAGACGACTACGACGAGCCCGGAGGCGGACGCCGTTCCGCCTCCGGGCCCCGCGCCCGAGAAGAAGCGGGTCCAGCAGGGCGCCAAGCGCCTGCTGACCCGCCGTGACCGCATCACGCTCGCCTTCATGGCGGGCGTGCCGACGATCCTGCACGTGGCCCTGGTCTGGGTCACCGCGCTCGCCTCGATCCTCCTGGCCTTCACCAGCTGGGACGGCATCGGATTCAGCTCCATCAAGTGGGTGGGCCTGGCCAACTTCAAGGAGCTGTTCAACGACAACCCGCAGTTCTGGCCCGCACTTGAGCACAACGTCATCTGGTTCGTCGTGCTCATCCTGCTGCCGACCCCCTTCGGCCTGTTCCTGGCCGTCCAGCTGGACAAGAAGATCCGGTTCAGCCGCGTCTACCAGACCGCGTTCTTCCTGCCGGTCGTGATGTCGCTGGCGGTCACCGGCTTCGTCTGGCAGCTCATCTACAACCCCGACACCGGCCTGATCAACAGCCTCATCGGGGCCAACAAGCCCGGCCACTACATCGACTGGATCGGCGATCCCAAGCTCAACCTGTGGGCCGTCCTGATCGCCGCGTCCTGGCGGCACGCGGGCTACATGATGATCCTGTACCTGGCCGGCCTGAAGGGCGTCGACCCATCGCTGAGGGAAGCTTCCGCGCTGGACGGCGCGAACGAGTGGCAGACGTTCAAGAACGTGATCTTCCCGACGCTGCGGCCCACCAACACGGTCGTCCTGGTCGTCACGATCATCGAGTCGCTGCGCGCCTTCGACCTGGTCTACGTCTTCAACAAGGGCGCCCAGGGAACCGAGTTGCTGTCGATCCTGATCACCAACAACATCATCGGCGAGTCCAGCCGGATCGGTTACGGGTCGGCGATCGCCGTCGTCCTGCTGGTCATCTCCCTCGTGGTCATCATCCCGTACCTGATCTCGACCTTCCGGAAGGAGCGGCGCGCATGACCACCCCCACCGCCGCACTCGGCGTGAAGCAGCGCACCCCGCTCCGCCCGGCCCGGGTCCTGCTCCACACGTTCCTCGTCGTCACCTCGCTGGCCTGGCTCGCCCCGCTGCTGTGGGCGGTCTACGCGGCCCTGCGCCCGTACTCGGAGACCAGCAACAAGGGGTACGTGTCCTGGCCGGACAAGCTGAACCTCGACAACTTCAAGAACGCGTTCCAGCAGTCCGACATGATCCACTACTTCGTCAACACCCTGATCATCGCGGTCCCGGCCGTGCTGCTCACGCTGCTGCTGGCGTCGATGGTCGCGTTCTACGTCAGCCGGTTCGACTTCCGGCTGAACATCTTCCTGCTGCTGGTCTTCACGGCCGGCAACCTGCTGCCGCAGCAGGTCATCATCACCCCGCTGTACCGCATGTACCTGCTCATCGACCTGCCCGGCATCACGATGAGCGGTAAGCTCTACGACTCCGCGCTCGGCCTGGTCCTCATCCACGTGGCGTTCCAATCGGGCTTCTGCGCCTTCGTATTGAGCAACTACATGCGGATGCTGCCGGACGAGCTGACCGAGGCGGCGCTGGTCGACGGCGCGTCGGTGTGGCGGATGTACTGGCAGATCGTGCTGCCGCTGTGCAAGCCGGCGATGGCGGCCCTGGCCACCCTGCTCTCCATCTGGATCTACAACGACTTCTTCTGGGCGATCGTGCTGATCTCGACCGGCGAGAACATGCCGATCACCTCCGCCCTGAACAACCTCTCCGGCCAGTACTTCACCGACCCCAACCTGGTCGCCGCCGGCGCCCTGCTCACCGCGATCCCCACGCTGATCGTGTACTTCGCACTCCAGCGCCAGTTCGTCAGCGGCCTCACCCTGGGTGCCAACAAGGGCTGACGGGCGGGGGTTTCAGAAGGGACCCGGCCCGCCGAAGCCCCCGAACCCACCGGGTCCGCCCGGGCCGCCGCCGAACAGCCCGCCGTGCGGCCCGTGATGGTGGAAGCCGTCGAACAGCGCGTCCGCGAGCAACATGCCACCGACACCGGCGGCACCCGCGACGAGCGCGGTCTTCCACCACGGGGTGCTGTACCAACCCCCGGCCATGGAACGGCCGTTGACGACCCCACCGGGGTAGTAGTACGGCGTGCCGGTACCGGGCCGCGCGGACGCGGTGTACGTCTGCCCACCCACGGTGACCTGACCGCCGCCACCCTGCGCGGGCAACTCGGGCCCCGGGTCAAGTCCCAATGCCCCACGGGCGGTCCGGATGTGGTGCAGCCCCTCGATGGCGGTCTGCGTCACGAGCCCGTACTGCATCGGCGAGTAGGCGACGGCGAGTTGGCCCTCGGCGGCCCGGAGCCGCTCGGTGGCGTCGGCGAGCGCCTGCCGGGCGGCGGTGCTGTTGCCGGCGTCCAGCGTCGACAGACTCCCGCCCAGCCGCTCGACCCAGCGGGTTGCCTCAGCGTCGGCGTCGGCGTCGTAGGACTGCGCGGCGGAACCGGAGCCGTAACCGCTCGAACCGAGGTCGTAACCACTGCCGCCGAACCGCGAACTCCCGCCCGCCGCCTGCCTCTTACTGAAGGCGACCGCACCGCCGACGATCAGGGCCAGCAGCACCAACACGATGAAAAACATGACGTCCTCCCGTCCGCGCCGGGATCGGATCACCCCGTACAGGAAGATCAGACGCCTCGGGGCTGAGAGGCCGCTACGGGGGCTCTGAGGGGCGGCTGTGAATGGCGGCGGGGATTGTGCCCTTCGGTCCGGCCTCAGCGGCGCAGCGCCCCCACGACACCCTCCACGACCCTCAACACGTCCCCGCCGCGCACGAGTTCGGCGATGTGCTCGATGTCCGTGTGGAAGACCCGGTCCTCGTCGACGGTCGGCACGGTCTGCCGGATCTTCGTCCGCAGCGCCTCCGCGGCCGGTGAGGGGGAGAGCGGGGCGAGGAGGTCGAGGGCCTGGACGGCGCACATCAGCTCGATGGCCAGGACGTAGGCGAGTTTGCGGGTCGCGCGGTAGGCCTTCAGGGCCGCCAAGTAGGCGTTGCCGACGGTGTCCTCCTGGTTGGCGGAGGTCGTGACGTTGTCGGCGGAGGCGGGGACGGCCAGGCCGCGCAGTTCCATGGTCAGGGCGGCGGCCGTGTACTGGGCGATCATGTAGCCGCTGTTCAGGCCCGGTTCGCGGACCAGGAAGGCGGGCAGCCCGCTGAAGTTGCTGTTGACCATGCGGTCGGTACGGCGCTCGGAGACCTTGGCCAGCACGGTCATCGCGTTGACCATGGTGTCGGCCTGGATGCCGACGTACGTGCTGTCGCAGTTCGCCCCGCTGAGCGCGACCCCGTCCTCGCCCTCGGGATGGATGACCGGGTTGTCGCCCACGGAGTGGAGTTCCTCGACGATGACCTCCCGCGCCTGCGCCAGCGCCCGCTTCGCACCGCCGTGCATCTGCGGAACGGCCCGCAGGGAGAGGCTGTCCTGGAGGCGGTGGTCGAGGAACTCGGTGCTTATCGCGCTGGATGCCGTCAGCCGCCGTAGGTTCTCGGCCACGGCGGCCTGCTCGGGGTGCCGCTTCCGCTCCTGGATCCGGGCGTCGTAGGCGCGGACGGTGCCCTTGAGCGCCTGTACCGACAGACTCGCGGCGACGTCGGCGGTGGTCGCCGCGACCTCGGCGTCATGGGCGGCGAGGACGGCGATCGCGGTGACCGAGTGGGTCCCGTTCGTCAGCGACAGGCCCTCCTTGCAGGCGAGGCGGGTGGGCTGTTCGCCGATGCGGGCCAACGCCTCGGCGCCGGGGAGGAGTTGGCCGTCGTACCAGGCCCGTCCCTCTCCCAGCAGTACGAGGGCCATGTGGGCCTCGGGGGCGAGGTAACCGACGGAACCCTCGCCGGGGACGTGCGGTGTGACCCCGGCGTTGAGCATGCGCCGGATCAGTTCCAGGGTCTCGAAGCGGATGCCGGAGTAGCCCTCGCCGAGGCCGACCAGTTCCATCAGGGCGATGGCGCGGACTGTCTCGGTGGGCAGGGGTTCGCCCACGGACACGGCGTGCGACCGCACGATGTTGCGCTGGAGCCGCTCGGCGTCCGCCGGGTCGATGACCTCCGTGACGTTGTCGCCGAACCCGGTGGTGACGCCGTAGACCAGGCGGTTCTCGGCGAGGAAGCGTTCGACCAGTGCGCGGGACTTGCGTACCCGGTCGACGTACGTGGTGTCGAACTCGACCCGGGCGCCGTGGCGGGCGACCGCGACGAACTGCTCGACGGTGATCGGCTCCGGGCCCAAGGTGACCGTCACGGACATCTCCCCGCGCTTGACGTGCATCCATTCAGTAGCATGGCGAATGAATCACTTTATTTAGGGCTTGGCAAGGGCGGTGGGTGGCGGCGGGCGCGCTCCGGACCCTGGTGCGTGCAGGCTGGGGTTCGATCTAACCTCCTTGGTCCTCCAGGCCGGTTAGTCCAGCCCCCATCGTTTCCGCGCCCTCGTCCCCGACGGGGCGCGGCACGCCCCCACGGCATGCCGCGCCCCGTTCCCCGTCCCCCGGTTCCCCCGTGGATCAGACACCCTCTGCCGAGGGAAGCGTGCCGGTGCGGGCCGCCTCCCCGTACCACCGCGCGCTCGACTTCGGGGTCCGGGCCAGCGTCGCGTAGTCCACGTACACCGCCCCGAACCGCTTCTCGTAGCCGTACGCCCACTCGAAGTTGTCCATCAGCGACCACAGGTAGTAGCCCCGCACGTCCGCGCCGTCCGCGATGGCCCGCCGTACGGCGGAGAGGTGGCCGTGGAGGTAGGCGATCCGCTCGGGGTCGTGGACGTTGCCCTCGGGGTCGGGCTTGTCGTCGTAGGCCGCGCCGTTCTCCGTGACGTAGAGCGGCAGGCCCGGGGCCTCCCTGGCGTAGCGCATGATCAGGTCGTAGAGGCCCGTCGGGTCGATCGTCCAGCCCATCTCCGTGCGCTCGCCCGGGGTCTGGAGGAACGCCACGTCGTCCGCGCCCGGCCAGGGCGAGTACGCGCTCAGGCCGTGCCCGTCGGCCCGCGGACCCGCCGGGGTCGACTCCGCAGCTTCCACCAGTGCCGGTGTGTAGTAGTTCAACCCCAGTGCGTCCAGCGGCTGGTGAATGAGTGTCAGGTCACCGTCGCGGACGTACGACCAGTCCGTGACCGATCGCGTCGCGTCGAGCAGCGACCGCGGGTACGTGCCGTGCAGCATCGGCCCGTGGAACACCCCGTTGGCCAGGTCGTCGATCTTCCGGACCGCCGCCATGTCCGCCGGGGACAGTGAAGCGGGCCTGACCACCGCGGAGTTGAGGCTCACCGCGATCGAGTTCCGGGCCCGCATCGCGGACCGCAGCGCCGAAGTCGCCAGCCCGTGCGCCAGGTTGAGGTGATGGGCGGCCCGGAGCGACGCGCCCGCGTCCGTGCGGCCCGGCGCGTGCACCCCCGAGCCGTAGCCCAGAAAGGCGCTGCACCAGGGCTCGTTGAGCGTGGTCCACTGCTCCACGCGGTCGCCCAGCGCCTCGCCCACGATCTGCGCGTACTCGGCGAAGCGGTAGGCCGTGTCGCGCTCCGGCCAGCCGCCCGCGTCCTCCAACTCCTGTGGCAGATCCCAGTGGTAGAGGGTCAGCGCCGGTTTGATGTCGGCCGCGAGCAGCTCGTCGACCAGGCGGCGGTAGAAGTCCAGGCCCACTTGGACCGCCGGGCCCCGACCGGTCGGCTGCACCCGCGGCCAGGAGACCGAGAAGCGGTACGCCGTCAGGCCCAGGTCCGCCATCAGCGCCACGTCGTCGCGGTAGCGGTGGTAGTGGTCGACAGCGATGTCGGCGTGATCACCGCCCGCCGTGCGGCCCGGCGTATGACTGAACGTGTCCCAGATCGAGGGCGTACGGCCGCCCTCCCGCACCGCCCCCTCGATCTGGTAGGCGGAGGTCGCGGCTCCCCACAGGAAGGCAGGAGGGAACGTCGCGGGCGTCAGGTCTGGCATGGAATCGCTCCCATGGGGTCGAGTGGCGCCCATTATGCATGGGAGCGCTCCCATGAGCAAAGGGTCCGCTCCCCCCGACGTTCCGACATCCCGGCGTCCCGACATCTTCCGCCCGCCACTCAGGCACGCCCACCACTCAGGCACGCCCACCACTCAGGCGCGCCCACCGCTCAGGCGCGGACACCCCTCACGCGGGGACACCGCTAACGCACGGACACCGCTAACGCACGGACACCGCTAACGCACGGACACCGCTAACGCACGGACACCGCTAACGCGCGGACACCCCTCAAGCCGACTCCCGCACCACCAACCGCGTAGGCAGCACCACTTGCCGGTGATCGCCACCGCGCTGCGCGATCTCGTCCAGCAGCAGGCTCGCCATCGTGCGCCCCATCTCCTCCAGCGGCTGCCGGACGCTGGTCAGCGGGGGATCAATGTGCCGGGCCACGATCGAGTCGTCGAAGCCGACGACGGCGACGTCGTCCGGCACCCGCCGCCCCGCCGCGCGCAGTTCCTGCACGGCCCCCGACGCCATCACGTCGGACGCGGCGAACACGGCGTCGAGCCCGGGCCGCCGGCGCAGCAGCTCCCGCATGGCCGCGCGGCCGCCCTCCTCGCGGAAGTCGCCGTACGCGATCAGGTCCTCGTCGACGGTGACGCCCGCGCCCTCCAACGCCTCGCGGTAGCCGTCGAGCCGGGCCTGGGCGGCGTCCATGTCGAGGGGGCCCGTGATGGTGGCGATGGCCCGGCGGCCCTTGGCCAGCAGATGCTCGACCGCGATCCTGGCACCGCCGTTGTTGTCCGCGCGGACGTGTCCCAGCAGCTCCCCGTGGCCGCGCCGGCCGGCCAGCACGGTCGGCACGGCGAGTTCGTGCAGCCGGTCGGGGAGCGTGTCGCCGCTGTGCACCGCGAGGATCAGCACGCCGTCCACCCGGTGTGCCGACAGGTAGGTGGCCAGCCGCGCGTACTCCTTCTCGTCCGGTGTCAGTACCAGCAGCAACTGCATCTGGGCGCTGGCGAGTTGGGCCGAAACGCCGCGGATGATCCCGGAGAAGTACGGCTCGGAGAAGAGCCGGTCCTCGCCCTCGGGGACCACCACCGCGACCGAGTCCGTACGCCGGGTCGCCAGCGAGCGGGCGGCGGGGTTGGGGACGTAGCCGAGTTCCTCGATCGCCCGCTCCACCGCCGCGCGGGCGTGGTCGCTCACCTTGGGGGAGCCGTTGATGACCCGGGAGACCGTGCCGCGGCCGACGCCGGCGAGCGCGGCCACGGCGTTGAGCGTCGGGCGCCGGACGTCCGCGCGCGGGGGCGGCTGCTCGGCAGGGCTCATCGTTCACCTTCCGGCGATCAGTGGGGACTTGCCTCATTCTTGCCCAGAAAATCGGGCGACGGCCCGGACGGACGGCCCCGGCGCCGAGCCTGCGGGACGGACCCTTGGATCACCTGCGTGAATCCTGTGCGGGACCGGTCCGTGTCCGGTCGGTGACGCCTGGTGGAGCGACACATTCACGTGACGTGCGGAACACGCTTGCGCAACAACGCCGTTTTCAAGTCTTGACACCCGGCCCGGCACGAAGGAGTCTTCCGGCATGCCGCGTGGGAGCGGTCCCACGGAACCTCGGGGGCTTCCTTCCGTGTGGACGAAACCACCAACGGCCCGTCCCTCTATCTCGCATGGCACACCGTTGACCAGCACCTTTTCACCGCACGACCCGTGCTGTGGGCTGGCCGCTGCTCGAAACGAGAGGACAGGTCCGGATCGCCGAGCCTCGGCGGTCCGATTCCTGAGACCCCGTTCCCCACTGGAACAAGGAGTAGTGGAATGCGCATCACCCGTACCGGCGGCGGCCACGGCCGCAGAGCAGCGGCCCTGACCACGACGGTCCTGACGGCCTCCGCCCTGCTGCTGACCGGCTGCAGTAGCGACGACAGCTCCTCGGACGCCAAGGACTCGAACGGGAACATCACTCTCACGGTGGCCGACTACGGGCAGTTCGGTTACAAGGAAGCCGGCCTGTTCGCCCAGTACCACAAGCTGCACCCGAAGATCACGGTCAAGGAGAACGTCACCGCCAACGAGGCGGACTACTACCCGAAGTTGCTTCAGCAGCTGAACACGGGCAGTGGCCTCGCGGACGTCCAGGGCATCGAGGTCGGCCGGATCAAGGAGGTCGTCGACACCCAGGCGGCCAAGTTCACCGACCTGAGCAAGTCGATCAACGTGAGTGACTGGGTCTCCTGGAAGGAGAAGCAGGCCACCGCGTCGGACGGTTCGGTCATCGGCGCCGGCACCGACATCGGCCCGATGTCCCTGTGCTACCGCTCGGACCTCTTCAAGGCCGCGGGTCTGCCCAGCGACCGGGACTCGGTCGCCAAGGCCGTCGCCGGCGGCTGGGAGGACTACCTCAAGCTCGGCGAGAAGTTCAAGGCGAAGGCCCCCAAGGGGACTTACTTCATGGACTCCGCGAGCGCCATGTACAACGCGGTCGTCAGCTCCTCCGCGGAGCAGTACTACGACGCCTCCGGCAAGGCGATCTACAAGAACAGCCCGGCCGTGCAGCAGGGCTGGAACCTGGCCGCGGAAGCAGCGTCCAAGAAGCTGACCGAGGGTCTGCCCCAGTTCACCGACGCCTGGACGGCGGCGCTGCGCAAGGGCACCGTGGCCACCGTGGCGTGCCCCGCCTGGATGGCCGGCCAGATCTCCATCAACTCCGGTGACGCCTACAAGGGCAAGTGGGACATCGCCCGTGCGCCCGGCACCAGCGCGGGCAACTGGGGCGGCTCCTTCCTGGCCGTGCCCAAGAGCGGCAAGAACGTCAAGGCGGCCACCGACCTGGTCAAGTGGCTGACCGCGCCCGAGCAGCAGGCCGCCGTGTTCAAGGCGATCGGCGTCTTCCCGTCGAACAAGGGCGCCTACGACCTCGCCAGCGTGAAGAACGCGACGCTGCCGTACTTCAACAACGCCCCGATCGGCCAGATCTACGCCGACGAGGCGAAGGCCATCCCGGAGGCCGTGCTCGGCGCGAAGGACGGCACGATCAAGGACACGATCTCCACGCAGATCAACAACATGGAGCAGCGGGGCACCAAGCCCGCCAAGGCGTGGAAGGCCGCGACCGACTCGATCGACAAGGTGATCGGCTGACACAGGCAGCGGTGCGGGCGGCCCGGCGGCCGCCCGCACCGCGCCGCGTGCGTGGGGCCGCGCGGCGGCTCCCGCCGTAGGCGCGGGGCCGTCCGCACCGGCCCCGGTCGTCAAGTGCCGGTCTTTTCCGCGGTGTTCGGCGCACACTCACCGGACGCCGCCGCACCGTGTCCGCCCGACCGGCGGCCCGACGGCGACGACGTGTCCCGGGCAAGGAGCCCGGCCCCGCGCCCGCCCCCTGCCCGTACCCGGCCGAGATCCAGGGAAGGACTCCCTCCGTGGCAACCACAACCCCCACACGGGGCGCCCCCACCCCGCCACCCGGCGGGGCCGGCGCCGTACCGAAAGAACCCAGCGTGTGGCGTACCCGCCTGTGGCGCCTCGACGACAAGGCGTCGCCGTACGCGTACATCGCCCCCTTCTTCCTCATCTTCGGTGCCTTCGGCCTCTACCCGATGCTGTACACGGGCTGGATAGCCATGCACCGGGTGGAGATGACGAGCCTGAGCCAGTCCGAGTGGGTCGGCTGGGACAACTTCGCCAAGATCCTCCAGGACTCCGAGTTCTGGACCGCGGTCACCAACACCTTTGTCATCGGCGTCATTTCGACCGTCCCGCAGCTCCTGATGGCCCTGGGCCTGGCCCACCTGCTCAACTACAAGCTGCGCGCCAGCACGTTCTGGCGGACGGTGATCCTCACCCCGTACGCCACCTCGGTGGCCACCGCCGCCCTCGTCTTCGCCCTGGTCTTCCGGGCCGACGGCGGGCTGCTCAACTGGGTGCTGCACTTCGTCGGCATCGGCAACACCGACTGGGGCAACGGGGAGTGGTCGTCCAAGTTCGCCATCTCGGCCATCGTGATCTGGCGCTGGACCGGCTACAACACCCTGATCTACCTGGCGGCCATGCAGGCCGTGCCCACGGACCTGTACGAGGCGGCCTCGATCGACGGGGCGACGCGCTGGCAGCAGTTCCGCAAGGTGACCATCCCCTCGCTGCGGCCGACGATCCTGTTCACCATCGTCATCTCGACCATCGGTTCCATGCAGCTGTTCGGTGAGCCGCTGCTGCTCCAGGGCGGCACGCTCGGCTCCACCGGAGGCAGCGAGCACCAGTACGAGACGCTCAGCATCTACCTCTTCAACTACGGCTGGAAGCTTGGGCACTTGGGCCCAGCCGCGGCCGTCGCCTGGGCCATGCTCGTCCTGCTGCTGCTCATTGCCCTGATCAACCTGATCGTCGGCCGGGTCCTGCGCAGGAGCGCGGCGTGACGGGAGCGAAATCGATGACCACGACCAGCACCACTCCGACCGCGCCGGACCTCGATCCGGCGTTTCTTCCCGTCACCCCCGGCACCGGCCGCCGACGCTTCAAGATCGGCGCCGGCCAGCAGCTCAAGGGCGGCCCGTTCACCTACGCGGCCCTGATCATCGTCGGCCTCGGCTCGGTTTTCCCGCTGTACTGGACGCTGGTGGCCGCCTCGCACGACCAGCAGCGGGTCCTCGACAGCCCGCCGCCGCTGCTGCCGGGCGGCCGGCTGTGGACCAACCTCCAGTCGGCCTGGGACCAGGCCCACCTGGGGAAGGCCATCGTCAACACCGTCGTCGTGGCCGGCTCCATCACCGCGGCCACGCTGTTCTTCTGCACCCTCGCCGGCTACGCCTTCGCCAAGATGCGCTTCCGCGGTCGCGGCGCCCTGATGACCGCGGTCATCGCGACCCTGACGATCCCGCCCCAACTCAGCGTCGTACCGCTGTTCATGATGATGGCGGACATCGGCTGGGGCGGAAAACTGGAGTCGGTGATCTTCCCGACCCTGGTCGGTGCCTTCGGCGTCTTCTTCATGCGCCAGTACCTGCTGGAGGCCCTGCCCTACGAGCTCATCGAGGCGGCCAAGGTGGACGGCGCGAGCAACATCCGCATCGTCTGGAACGTGGTCCTGCCCGCCGCCCGCCCCGCGATGATGGTGCTCGGGATGCTCACCTTCGTGCAGGCGTGGAACGACTTCTTCTGGCCCTTCCTCGCCCTGAACCAGGACAACCCCACCATCCAGGTCGCGCTCGGCCAGCTCAGCGCCTCCTACACCCCCGACCAGAGCATCGTCATGGCCGGAGCGCTGATCAGCACCCTGCCGCTGCTGCTGGTGTTCGTGATCTTCGGCAAGCAGATCATCGGCGGCATCATGGCGGGCGCCGTCAAGGGCTGACGCCGGGCGGCCAACTACCGCTCGCGCAGGCCCAGTTCACCCTCCCGTACGGCCCGCCCCGCACGCGGGCCGTACCCGGCCGGGCGCCCACCGTCGTGCCCCGACCGCTTCCCCCCTCATCGCCGGACCACCGTCCGGCTTTTACCCACTCCACTTCGGGAGCGCTCACATGACCGCCGTACGACATGAGACCAAGGCCGCGCCGGCGTCCACGACCTCCTTCCCCCCGGGCTTCGTCTGGGGCGCCGCCACCGCCGCCTACCAGGTCGAGGGCGCCGCCGCGGAGGACGGCCGGACCCCCTCCATCTGGGACACCTTCAGCCACACCCCGGGCAAGGTGCGCAACGGCGACACCGGTGACATCGCCGCCGACCACTACCACCGGTACCGCGACGACGTGGCGCTGATGAAGGACCTCGGCCTGAAGGCGTACCGGTTCTCCATCTCCTGGTCCCGGGTCCAGCCCACCGGACGCGGACCCGCCGTGGAGCGCGGTCTCGACTTCTACCGCCGGCTCGCCGACGAACTCCTCGCGGCCGGCATCACCCCCGTCGCCACCCTCTACCACTGGGACCTGCCGCAGGAGCTGGAGGACGCGGGCGGCTGGCCGCAGCGCGACACGGCGTACCGCTTCGCCGAGTACGCCGAGATCATGGGCCGGGCCCTCGGAGACCGCGTCGGCCTGTGGACCACCCTCAACGAGCCCTGGTGCAGCGCCTTCCTGGGCTACGGCTCCGGCGTGCACGCCCCCGGCCGCACCGACCCGGCGGCCACCCTGCGCGCCGCGCACCACCTCAACCTGGGGCACGGCCTGGCGGTCGGGGCGCTGCGCGAGGTGC
Source organism: Streptomyces sp. N50 (assembly GCF_033335955.1). GTDB lineage: Bacteria > Actinomycetota > Actinomycetes > Streptomycetales > Streptomycetaceae > Streptomyces. The sequence goes on along the minus strand of NZ_CP137549.1, from coordinate 3,160,405 downwards.
TGCCGGCCACCGCGCAGACCTCCATCACCCTCAACCTGCACCAGGTGCGCCCGCTCACCGGCAGCCCCGAGGACGCGGAGGCCGCCCGCCGTATCGACGCGGTCGGCAACCGGATCTTCACCGGCCCGCTGCTCGACGGCGCCTACCCCGAGGACCTGCTCGCCGACACCGCGCACCTCGTCGACTGGACGGAGCTGGTGCGCGACGGCGACCTGGCCGAGATCTCCCGGCCCATCGACGTGCTCGGCGTCAACTACTACGCGCCGACCGTCGTCTCGGCCGGCTCGGGCGACGGCGCCACCAAGAACGACGGCCACGGCGCGAGCGACCACTCACCGTGGACCGGCTCCGAGAACGTCGACTTCCACCTCGCCAACGACCACCTCACGGCGATGAACTGGGCGATCGACCCCAGCGGCCTGCACACCCTCCTGACCGACCTGGCCGCCTCGCACCCCGGGCTGCCGCTGATGGTCACGGAGAACGGCGCGGCCTTCGACGACTACGTCTCCCCCGAGGGCCTGGTCAACGACCCGCAGCGCATCGCCTACCTCCACGCCCACCTGGACGCCGTCCGCCGGGCGGTCGCCGACGGAGCCGATGTCCGCGGCTACTTCCTGTGGTCCCTGCTCGACAACTTCGAGTGGTCCTACGGCTATTCGAAGCGTTTTGGCGCCGTCTACGTCGACTACTCCACCCAGCGCCGCATCCCCAAGGCGAGCGCCCACTGGTACGCCGGGGTGATCCGCGGGAACGCGCTGCCGGCGGCCGGCGAGGACGGGTGAGTCCCGGCGGGCGGTGACCCCGGCCGACGAGGGACGATGGAGGGCGGGGCGTCCGGGCCCCGGCTGTTACATTCCTGGCCTGAAAGCTGCGAACGGAAGGCGGCGACCATGGCGGTCAGCGGTGGGCGGAACCGGGGCGGCAGGCGGCCGACCCTGGAGGAGGTCGCCGCCCGTGCCGGTGTGGGCCGCGGCACGGTCTCCCGGGTGATCAACGGCTCGCCCCGGGTCAGCGACGCGACCCGCGCCGCCGTCGAGGCGGCGGTCGCGGAGCTGGAGTACGTCCCGAACACGGCGGCCCGGGCGCTCGCCGCCAACCGCACGGACGCCATCGCCCTCGTCGTCCCCGAGCCGGAGACCCGCTTCTTCGCGGAACCGTACTTCTCCGACATGCTCAAGGGCGTCGGCACCCAACTGTCCGACACCGAGATGCAGTTGCTGCTCATCTTCGCGGGCAGCGACCGGGAGCGGCAGCGCCTCGCCCAGTACCTGGCCGCCCACCGGGTGGACGGCGTCCTGCTCGTCTCGGTCCACGCGGACGACCCGCTGCCGGACCTGCTGGCCGCGCTGGAGATCCCGGCGGTGATCAGCGGCCCCCGCTCGGCCGCCGAGCCCCTGACCTCGGTCGACTCCGACAACTACGGCGGCGCCCGCTCCGCCGTGGAACACCTGCTGTCCCGCGGCCGCACCCGCATCGCCCACATCACCGGCCTCCTGGACGTCTACGGCGCCCAGCGCCGCGTCGCCGGCTACCGCGAGGCCCTGCTCGACGCGGGCCACGAACTGGACGAACACCTCATCCAGCCGGGCGACTTCACGGAGGAGGGCGGCCGCCGCGCGATGAAGGAACTGCTGGCCCGCCGCCCCGACGTCGACGCGGTCTTCGCCGGCTCGGACGTCATGGCGGCGGGCGCCCGCCAGGTCCTCCGCGAGGAGGGCCGCCGCATCCCGGACGACGTGGCCCTCGTCGGCTACGACGACTCGGCCATCGCCCGCCACATGGACCCGCCCCTCACCAGCGTCCGCCAGCCGATCGAGGAGATGGGCCGCGCGATGATCGACCTCCTCCTCGCGGAGATCGCGGACCGCCGCCCGGCGACTCCCCGCGGCCCGGAGCGACAACACGCGGTGCTGGCAACGGAGTTGGTGACGCGCGCGTCTTCATGAGGGAGCGGTCGCTCGGACAGACTGCTGCCCATGACACCCCGTCGCCATCCCCTCCTGGCCGTCGACGAGATCCCCGCGACCGAGCCGTACCTCCGCGCCGTGGGCGAGATCTTCCGCACCTTCGGCGAACAGGACTCCGGATGCGTCGGCTACGCCGTCCAACTCCCGGACGGCGAGCGCTGGTTCGTGAAAGCGGCCACAACAGCCCCCGCCCAGGCCTCACTTGACCGCGCCTGGGCCTTCCACCGCGCGGTCCGCCACCCGGCGATCGTCCCGCACCTGCACCGCATCACCGTGACGGACAGCGGCCGCACGGCGGCGGTCATGCCCTGGCGCCCCGGCGAATCCCTCTACGGCCCGGCCCGCGCCCGCTTCCGTGCCCTGTCCCTCGCCTCCGTCCACCGCGCGATCGACCGCGTCCTGGACGCCCACCTCGCGGTGGAGGCGGCGGGTATGGTGGCGGTCGACCTCTACGACGGCGCGTTCCTCTACGACTTCTACGGCGACGCGCTCCACCTCGTCGACCTCGACGAGTACCGCCCCGGCCCCTTCGTCCTCCAGGGCGACCGCCTCCCGGGCTCGGCCCGCTTCATGGCCCCCGAGGAGTGGCACCACGGCGCCCGCATCGACATCCGCACGACGGTCTACGCCCTCGGCCGCACCGCCCGGCTCCTTCTCGACGCGGGGGAGGGGGAGCGGGCCTGGCGGGGTACGGCGGGTCAACTCGCCGTGCTGGAAAGGGCTACCCGCGCCGATCCCGCCGAACGGTTCGCGGGCGTACGGGAGTTCACGGACGCGTGGCGCGCTGCCACCTGACCTCACCGTCCTGCCACTGGTCGGTCGGCGTGAGGCCCGCCGCCGTGGCGACCGCCGCGGATGCCCGATGATCCGGGTGGATGTGCGCGACGACCGTAGGGACCGCCTGTTCTTCGAGCCAGGACACCAGGCCCCGCGCCGCCTCGCTCGCCAGGCCGCGGCCCTGCCAGGGTGCTCCGACCACCCAGGCGATCTCGGCCTCGGACCCGGTCACGGTGGCCTGGACGGTGCCCGTGAGACGGGAGTCGGTGCGGAGGCGGATGACCCAGTTGAGCCAGCAGACCGCCGGGTCCGGGGAACCGGCGACCAGGCGCTCGTAACGGGTGCGCAGCGCGGCGGGAGTGAGGGGAGCCCCGCCGGTGAAGGTGTGGAGCGCCGGGTCAGAGAGGACGGCGGCCATCTCGGTGGCGTGCTCCGCACGGAGGGGGAGGAGGTCGAGACGGGGGGTGCGGATGCGCGCTGGGTGCATGAGAGGCTCCGGAAAACGAATCAGCCGGTGACCTCGTTTCCGAAGTCACCGGCTGATTACTCAGGGTGAGTGACGGGACTTGAACCCGCGACTTCCTGGACCACAACCAGGTGCTCTACCAGCTGAGCTACACCCACCATGCCCGGTCGTTCACTCTGTAAGTTTCCGACCGGCCGAGAAAAAGTGTACAGGGTCCGAAGGGGTGCTCGCGCACGCCTTTTACGAGGTGGGCAGGACGTGCTTCGCGGCGATCGTGCGGGCCGTCTCGGAGTCCGGGCCGGGCTGCGGGACGAAGATCGCCTCGCGGTAGTAGCGCAGCTCGGCGATGGATTCGCGGATGTCGGCGAGGGCGCGGTGATTGCCCTTCTTCTCGGGGCTGTTGAAGTACGCCCGCGGGTACCAGCGGCGCGCCAGCTCCTTCACCGAGGACACGTCCACGATGCGGTAGTGGAGGTACTCCTCCAGCGTCGGCATGTCACGGAGCAGGAAACCGCGGTCGGTGCCGACCGAGTTGCCGCACAGCGGGGCCTTGCCCGGCTCCTTGACGTGCTCCCGGATGTACGCCAGGACCAGCTCCTCGGCGTCGGCCAGCGTCGTGCCGCCGGCCAGCTCGTCGAGCAGGCCGGACGCGGTGTGCATCTGGCGTACTACGTCCGGCATCGTCTCCAGCGCCTGGTCCGGCGGGCGGACGACGATGTCCACCCCTTCGCCGAGCACGTTCAGCTCGGAGTCGGTGACGAGGGCGGCCACCTCGATGAGAGCGTCGTCTGACAGCGAGAGGCCGGTCATCTCGCAGTCGATCCACACCATGCGATCGTTCATGTGTCTAACCTTAAGGTGCGTGCCGCCCGGCTGAGCCGACCGTGCGCCGACCTTGTGCCACCGGTACATGCGGAAACCCCCGGAGATCTCCTGCGAGAGACCTCCGGGGGCGTGCGGTTGCTACGTCGCGCTCCGCTGGCCGGGCAGACTCGCGGCCCGGCTTGTGGCGTACGCCTCACGGCCGTTCCCCTCGGCGGAGGCCGACGCGGACGCCGTCGCCGACAGCGCGTTCGCCGCCGTACGCCGCGACTGCATCGGGACCGGGCCGTCCGGGTGCAGCGCGGGCGGCAGTCCGGCCGGACCCAGGGGCATCGGACCGCCGGGCTGACCCGGGGCGCCGTCGCCGTCCGCCTGCTTGTCGCCCTGGGGCCTGCGGGCGCGGTACGCGGCCCGGTAGGCGGCGGGCGACGAGCCCAACTGGCGCCGGAAATGGCCGCGCAGGGCCACCGGCGAGCGGAAGCCGCAGCGGCCCGCGACCTCGTCCACCGAGTAGTCCGACGTCTCCAGCAGACGCTGCGCCTGGAGCACCCGCTGCGTGATCAGCCACTGCAGGGGAGCGCTCCCGGTGAGCGAGCGGAAGCGGCGGTCGAACGTACGCCTGCTCATGTACGCGCGTGCCGCCAGCGTCTCCACGTCGAACTGTTCGTGGAGGTGCTCCAGCGCCCAGGCGACGACCTCCGCGAGCGGGTCGGCGCCGATCTCCTCTGGTAAAGACCGATCGAGGTAGCGCTCCTGACCGCCGCTTCGGCGCGGGGGGACCACCAGGCGCCGGGCGAGCGCGCCGGCCGCCTCGTTGCCGTGGTCCGTCCGCACGATGTGGAGACAGAGATCGATTCCGGCCGCCGTACCGGCGGACGTCAGCACGTCACCGTCGTCGACGAAGAGTTCCCTCGGATCGACGTGCACCGACGGATAGCGCTTGGCCAGCGTCGGCGCGTACATCCAGTGGGTGGTCGCGGGACGGCCGTCCAGCAGGCCCGCCGCGGCCAGCACGAAGGCGCCGGTGCACAGGCCGACGATGCGGGCGCCTTCTTCGTGCGCACGGCGGATCGCGTCGAGTGCCTCCTCCGGCGGCGGCGAGGTGATCGACCGCCAGGCCGGCACGACGACGGTGCCCGCCCGTGAGATCGCCTCCAGGCCGTGCGGTGTGGTGAGTTCCAGCCCGCCGGTCGTGCGCAGCGGTCCTTCTTCGCCACCGCACACAAGAAGGCGGTAGCGCGGAACTCCGGCGTCCTGCCGGTCGATTCCGAACACCGACAGCGGTATGGAACTCTCGAAGATGGGGCCGCCGCTGAACAGCAGCACCGCGACGATCTCCTTGCGGCGTCGCCCGGAAAGCTTCCGGGCCGCGGCTTCCGGCGCGGCAGTGGAGTCGTGGCTCATCCTGCTAAGCCCCCCTCGGTGGTCGCGTCGCCCCTATCTTGTCGGGCTTGTCGCTCCAGCACGTTTCCCCTCGGTCCTGCACGAGTCCCCCGCCGTAAGACGTCAAGATCGAATCTACTGTGTCCAGTGGTGCCGGGGTGACCAGTTCGGCAACCGGCACATTGTCGACATGGCAACTTGGCGTGAAGCATTCGATCACGAAGCGTTGCACTCGTGGGCCGTGCAGGGAAGTGCGCCTCGTCGTAGTGGCCAATCCCCGTAGGGTGCGCAAGGCCCCCCAGACCCTTTCGGTGCAGGTGGAACGGGGGTTGGGGGGTGGTTCGGACAACAGATGCGCGGTGGCCGGAAGTTGGCTGAAAAGCGTCGGGCGCGTGCGCTGAAACCGGTCAGTCGACCGGTGTACTTCCCCCGGCGTGCCGCCCGCCCCTGTGCGCCCCCGCCGGGGCCCGGTGGCGGTGGCCGCGGTGCGGGGAGTGTTCTTCGGCCAGTGGCGGTGCCTGCTCCTCGGGCAGCAGCCGGGCCTCGCCCTGTTCGGAGCGGCGCAGCAGCACCCGGCAGGCGGCGGTGACGGCCGCGAGGCCCAGGGCCGTACCGGTGGCGCCGGCGAACGAGGTGCCGTACCAGAGGAGGACCACGGGGACGAGGACGCAGCTGAAGACCGCCCAGCGGACCACGTCGGTGGCGCTGTCGTGGCTGGGGTGTGCCTCGGAGGTCGTGCGGTGTCCGGACATGGCGTGCTCCCTGGGGCGGCGGCTCGCCGGGTTCAACGCGTGTTCGATGCGTCGGTCACTGTAGGGCAGTCCATGGAGGGACATGGACGGCGGCGGATAAGTGAATCCTGTGCAAACCGCCTGTACGGGGCAGCAACCATTGCGTTACGGGCGCCCCCTCGTGCATGCTCCGGGGAACTCCGCCGGAGCGTGTGCGGGATATGGGCTAAGGAGGACTGGCGCCGTACCCTGGGGGGTATGGGGTTGGGAAGATGATTCCCGGACACAGCTCCGGACACAGCTCCGCCGCACACTGTTGTCCCCTCCCAAGAGGATCAAAAAGCCGAGACACCCATGGCCGGTCACGAATCTTTCGAACCAGCGGACCGCAAGCGCCCCGTCGCCGATCCCACGGCGGCCGAGCCCCTGGCGGCGGAACAGCCACGTCATTCCTGCGATCCAGCCTTCAAGCACGGAGTGGTCGTCGGCTTCGACGGCTCCACGTCCAGTGAGCGTGCCCTCGCCTACGCGATCGGCATGGCCCATCGCTCGGGCTCGGGCCTGGTCATCGTGCATGTCGCCAACCGGCTGCCCACCACGGTGTGGGCGGGCTGCGAGCCACCGGTCTTCGTCGATGTGCCGGACCACCGCACCGAGGTGCTGGGTCTGGAGCTGGCGTGCGCCGAGTACTTGGCGGAAGTGCCCTGGATCCTTGTCGAGCGTGGCGGCGACATCTGCCATGAACTCGAAGAGGTGGGGCGGGAGTACGAGGCGGACGCGATCGTCGTGGGCTCGACCCACGGGATCGTCGGGCGCATCTTCGGGTCCGTCGCGGGGCGGCTCGCGAAGCGGGCGCAGCGGCCTGTCGTCGTCATCCCGTAAGTCGTAGGTCCAACTCGGCGGTCGGCTCCGAATTCCCTGTTGTGCAGAGGTGTTTGTGTCCTTGTGAAGGGCATATATCGGTCACACCGCACAAACGCACATGCATGAAGGGAGCCCGCCGTGGACAATGACGTCTCTGCGGGAAGCACCACCTCGATCGTCGGCCGACTCGCCCTGGGAATCACCCTGTTGGCCTTCGGGCTCGGGTACACGAACGTCATCAACGGGGTCTCTACAGCTGACGCCGTGTCAATCGCCCACTACGTGGGCGGAGTTGCCCTCTTCCTCGTCGGACTGCTCGCGTTCCGCGACGGCGACACGGCTACCGGTACGGCGTTCACCGCGTTCGGCGCGCTCTGGTTCACCTGGGCCGTGTCCGCGGGGGGCTCCGCCTCGGACAACGCGGCGGGGCTGTTCCTGGTCCTGTTCGCCCTCGTCGCCCTCTCCGTGGCGCTCGCGGGTGGGGACCAACTCACCCAGGGGACATACGGGTTGTTCTTCGTCTCCCTCGTGCTGCTCGCCATCGCGCAGTTCGCCGGTAACGACGGGCTGAGCAAGGTTGGTGGGTGGTTCGGTGTCGCTGCGGGGGCTGTTGCCTGGTATTCGGCGACGGCGGCGTTGGCTCACTGGCCGACGGTTCTCCCTCGACGGGCGGCTGGGCGGGGCGTGACGGCCACCAGCTGACCGGTAACAGGAAGGCCCCCCGCGTGTATGAGGCACACGTGGGGGGCCGTTCTGTTTCGTTGGCCTCTGCGGCCGGTGGGGGCTGGTCGCGCAGTTCCCCGCGCCCCTAAAGACAAAAGACGGCTACTCGACCGTGACTGACTTCGCGAGGTTCCTGGGCTTGTCGATGTCCCGGCCGAGCGCCAACGCCGTGTGGTACGCGAGGAGTTGGAGCGGGATGCCCATCAGGATCGGGTCCAACTCGTCCTCGTTCTTCGGGACGACGATCGTCTGGTCGGCCTTTTCCTGGTGCTGGTGGGCCACCGCGAGGATGCGGCCGCTGCGGGCCTTGATCTCCTCCAGGGCGGCGCGGTTCTTCTCCAGGAGGTCGTCGTCGGGGACGATCGCGACCGTGGGGAGGGCCGGCTCGATGAGGGCGAGGGGGCCGTGCTTCAACTCCGAGGCGGGGTAGGCCTCGGCGTGGATGTACGAGACCTCCTTGAGCTTCAGGGAGGCCTCGCGGGCCACCGGGTAGCCGCGGACCCGGCCGATGAAGAGCATCGAGTGGGCCTCGGCGTACTCGGCCGCCAGCTTCTTGATCTCCTCCTCCTGGTCCAGGATCTCGGTGATCTGGGCCGGGAGCTTGCGCAGGCCCTCGATGATGCGCTTGCCGTCGCGGACCGAGAGGTCCCGGGTGCGGCCGAGGTGGAGCGCCAACAGGGCGAACGCCACTGTGGTGTTGGTGAAGCACTTGGTCGAGACGACGCAGACCTCGGGGCCCGCGTGCACGTACATGCCGCCGTCCGCCTCGCGCGCGATCGCCGAGCCGACGACGTTCACCACGCCGAGGACGCGGGCGCCCTTGCGCTTCAGCTCCTGGACGGCGGCGAGGACGTCGTAGGTCTCGCCCGACTGGGAGACCGCGATGTAGAGGGTGTCGGGGTCGACCACCGCGTTGCGGTACCGGAATTCGGAGGCCGGCTCGGCGTCCGCGGGGATGCGGGCCAGCTCCTCGATCATCTGGGCGCCGATCATGCCCGCGTGGTACGAGGTGCCGCAGCCGAGGATCTTCACGCGGCGGATCTGCCGGGCCTCGCGGGCGTCCAGGTTCAGGCCGCCGAGGTGCACGGTGGAGAAGCGGTCGTCGATGCGGCCGCGCAGCACGCGGTCCACCGCGTCGGCCTGCTCGAAGATCTCCTTGTGCATGTAGGTGTCGTGGCCGCCCATGTCGTAGGAGGCGGCCTCCCACTCGACGGTGGTGGGCTCGGACGTGGTGCGGGTGCCCTCGGTCGTGTATGTCCGGAAGTCGTCGGCCTTGAGGGTGGCCATCTCGCCGTCGTCCAGGGTCACTATCTGGCGCGTGTGAGTGACGAGTGCGGCGATGTCCGAGGCTACGAACATCTCCTTCTCGCCGATCCCGAGGACCACCGGGGAGCCGTTTCGAGCCACCACGATGCGGTCGGGGAAGTCGGCGTGCAGGACGGCGATGCCGTACGTCCCCTCGATCACCCGGAGGGCGTCGCGGACCTTGTCCTCCAGCTTCTCCTGCTGCGAGCGGGCGACGAGGTGGGTGAGGACCTCGGTGTCGGTCTCGGAGAGGAACTCGACGCCGTCCGCCTCCAGCTTCTTCCGGAGGTCGGACGCGTTGTCGATGATGCCGTTGTGGACGACGGCGACCTTGCTGTCCGCCGACATGTGCGGGTGGGCGTTCACGTCGGAGGGGGCGCCGTGCGTGGCCCAGCGGGTGTGGGCGATTCCGGTGGTGCCCTTGAAGCGTGCCGGGACCTTGGCCTCCAGGTCACGGACCCGGCCCTTGGCCTTGACCATCTTCAGGCCGGCCGTCTTCGGGGTCGTCACGACGATGCCCGCCGAGTCGTAGCCGCGGTACTCCAGCCGCTGCAGGCCCTCCAGCAGAAGGGGAGCAACGTCACGCCTGCCGATGTATCCGACGATTCCGCACATATGTATAGGTATTCCTAGCCGTAGACGATGCGGCGCAGCTGCCTGAGCGTGAGCTCCGGTGGTGCGACCGCCCGGTATTTCAGGTCCGCCTCGATCCGGTCGAAGATCGTCGCGTTGACCAGGCCCTGGGCCTGGAGCTCGCGGTGGCGGCGACGGACGTACTCCTCGGTCGTCTCGTCGAAGTAGGCGAGCACGTCCTGGATCACCCGCAGTGCCTCGCCCCGGTTGAGGGGGGAGGAGCGCGTCAGATGATCAACGAGTTCGTCGTGCACCCGGTTGATCCTGGGGTACCGGGGGAAGCTTTGCAAGAATCCTGCCCGATATCGGGCAACGGGCTGTTGAAAGTCTTATGGGGCTCTGTTCGTAAGCTGTCCATCCTGTGTCTTGCGCGCCGTTGCCCATGTCGACGAGTTTCAGACGCCATGGACATTCCTCGTATGGGCGTACCCGCGGAGCTCGCAGAGCGTATGAGCATGGCGGAGCAGCACGAGTACCTGCGCGCGAGATTCTCGCGGCGCACGATGATCAGGGGCGGTGCCGTCACGCTCGGCGCCGTCGCGGGTGGCGTGTTCGTACCGGGCGGCATAGCCCAGGCGGCCGTCCCCACCCAGGCCACCACCAAGACCACCCCGGCCACGGAGTCGGTGGACGGGGCCCTCGTCTCCCCGTTCGGCCGGCACCTCGCCTTCGGCAACGACCCGAGCACGGAGGTGACGGTCTCCTGGCAGGTCCCGACCAACGTCAAGAAACCGTTCGTCCGGATCGGCGCGCACCCCTGGGACCTCTCCCACAAGATCGAGGCCGAGGTGCGCTCGCTGTACACCCCGGCGGGCGTCGGCGCGAGCGGTGACCACACCCAGTACTACCTGCACGCCAAGCTGACCCACCTGCGCCCGGGCAAGACGTACTACTACGGCGTCGGCCACGCGGGCTTCGACCCGGCCGAGGCCCACCTGCTCGGCACGCTGGGCACCTTCACCACCGCCCCCGACCGCGCCGTGCCGTTCACCTTCACCGCCTTCGGCGACGAGGGCGTCGGCTACCACGGCCTGGCCAACAACAGCCTCCTGCTGGGCCAGAACCCGTCCTTCCACCTGCACGCCGGCGACATCTGCTACGCCGACCCGGCGGGCGCCGGCCAGACCGCCGACGCCGGTTTCGACTCGCGCACCTGGGACCTGTTCCTCGCGCAGACCGAGTCGGTCGCCAAGTCCGTGCCGTGGATGCCCGCCTACGGCAACCACGACATGGAGGCCTGGTACTCGCCCAACGGCTACGGCGGCGAGGACGCCCGCTGGAACCTGCCGGACAACGGCCCCGACAAGAAGAACCTGCCGGGCGTCTACTCCTTCGTCTACGGCAACACGGCGGTCATCTCGCTGGACGCCAACGACGTGTCCTTCGAGATCCCGGCCAACCTCGGCATCTCCGGCGGCACCCAGACCAAGTGGCTGGAGGCGCAGCTCAAGAAGTACCGCGCGTCCAAGGACATCGACTTCGTGGTGATCTTCTTCCACCACTGCGCGTACTGCACCTCGACCGCGCACTCCTCGGAGGGGGGAGTGCGCAACGAGTGGGTGCCGCTGTTCGAGAAGTACACGGTGGACCTGGTCATCAACGGCCACAACCACCAGTACGAGCGCACCGACGTCATCAAGAAGAACGCGGTCGTCAAGAAGCTGCCGATCGGCGGCACGGCGTACCCGGAGACCGAGGGTGTCGTCTACGTGACGGCGGGCGCGGCCGGCCGCAGCCTGTACGCGTTCTCCGCCCCGGACTCCTACGAGGGCCACGTCGCCGACCTCGACTCGGTCGCCGCCTTCGTCAACACCAAGGACGGCAAGGTCAACGAGACGGTCGCGTGGTCGCGCGTCCGCTACCTCAACTACTCGTTCCTGCGCGTCGACGTCCAGCCCGCCCACAAGGGCCGCACCGCGACCCTGACGGTCCGCGGCATCGCCGAGACCGGCGCCGAGATCGACCGCTTCACGGTGGCCCGCAAGGCCAAGTAGCCCTGAGCTAGACCGAGTTACGCCCGGAAGGCAGGGCGCCACTCATCCCGCAGGCGGTCCTCCCCGGATGGTCACATCCGTTTGAGGACCGCCTGTTTGGCCATGGCGAACTCCTCGTCCGTGAGCACCCCGTCCCGGTGCAGCTCCCCGAGTTCCCGCAGCCGCCGCAGCAGCGCGTCATGGCCGTCCTCCGCGGCGGCCGCCAACTGCCGTACGGGCTCGGGCTGTTCAGGCCGTACGTCCGTCTCGGCGGCCGGGTGCGGGAGGCGGGCCTGTACGGCCGCGGCGACCAGGGCCATCAGCGGGTCCTTCTTGAAGCCCCACAGTTCAACGGAGTTGGGGTCGTACTTGGGCGGTGCCTTGGTCGGCGCGTTGCGCACCGAGAAGCGGATGTAGCCGTTCTCCAGACCGGCCGACGGGCGCCACTCCACGCCGACGAGGTCCGTGACGGCGAGCGTGCGGGCACCGGCCGCCGACTTGGCGTCCTCGGTCTTCCAGTTCCACTCCAGCCGTACGCGCTCGCCGTCGAAGCTCGCCGTGCCGTCCCCGGCGGACACCGACAGCGGTACGGCGGGGCCCGGCAGCAGGTACGCGTCCACCGGGTCGGCCGGTACCTGGTCGAGCAGCAGGGCGCTGCGGACCTCGTCCACGAAGTACTCGGCGACCCCGTACCGGTCCGACTCGACCGGGAGTTGGTAGGGGTCGTCGCCCTCGGTGAGGCGGCCGCCGGTGGCGTGCAGCAGCGGGTCGGCGCCGTCGCGCAGCCGCAGTCTCAGCCGCCCCGACTTACGGCCCTGCTCGAAGGAGACGCCCGCCAACGCGCCCAGGGGGACGACGAGTTCACCCAGGGTCTTGCGGAACAGGCCGACGTTCTTGTCCCGTCCTGGAGTCAGCCGCAGGGCGTCGCCGTCGAAGATCCAGGTGCCGTCCTTCTGGATGATTTCCGCCATAGGAGGGATTCTTCCACCGGTCAGGCGACAGAATGGTCTGTACCTGTCCGGGCTCAAAGGAAGTTCCAGGGAACTTCAAAGGAAGGGACCGCTCGTGAGACGCCTTGTGAGACAGCGCCACAGAACGACCCGCCTCCTCGGTTCGCTGCTGCTCGTCGCCGCCGCGAGCGTGTCCGTCGTCGGCGCCGCACCGCCCACCGCGCCCGCCGCCGCCACCCCGCTGGGCCGAGTTGTCCCGGCACCCGCCAAGGTCACCCCTGCCGGGCATCCGTACCGGATCACGAGCGCCACCCGGATCCGCGTCGACGACACCCGTGAGTCACGCCGGATCGGCGCGTACCTCGCGGGCATCCTGCGCCCCTCCACCGGCTACCGGCTGCCCATCACCTCGCACGGCGAGGGCGGCATCCAACTCCGCCTGGCCAAGGGTGCGTTCGGCGCCGAGGGCTACCGGCTCGTCAGTGGTGCCTCGGGGGTGACCATCACCGCGAGCAGACCCGCAGGCCTCTTCCACGGTGTGCAGACCCTGCGCCAACTCCTGCCCGCCGCAGTGGAGAAGAAGTCGGTGCAGCGCGGCCCCTGGCAGATCGCGGGCGGCACGATCGAGGACTCCCCGCGCTACGCCTACCGCGGTGCGATGCTCGACGTCTCCCGGCACTTCTTCACCGTCGCCCAGGTCAAGCACTACATCGACGAGTTGGCGCTCTACAAGATCAACACCCTGCATCTGCACCTCAGCGACGACCAGGGCTGGCGCATCGCCGTCAACTCCTGGCCCCGCCTGGCGACTTACGGCGGCTCGACCGAGGTCGGCGGCGGCGCGGGCGGCTATTACACGAAGGACGACTACAAGGAGATCGTCCGCTACGCCTCCTCGCGCTTCCTGGAAGTAGTCCCCGAGATCGACATGCCGGGCCACACCAACGCGGCCCTCGCCTCCTACGCCGACCTGAACTGCGACGGCGTCGCGCCCCCGCTCTACACGGGCACGGACGTCGGCTTCAGCTCGCTGTGCGTCGGCAAGGACCTCACGTACCGCTTCGTGGACGACGTGATCCGTGAGCTGGCCGCGCTCACTCCGGGCCGCTATCTCCACATCGGGGGAGACGAGGCGCACTCCACCAGCCATGAGGACTACGTCAAGTTCATGGACCGGGTGCAGCCCATCGTCACCAAGTACGGCAAGACGGTGATCGCCTGGCACCAGATCACCGGCGCCCACCCGGTGAAGGGCGCCCTCGCCCAGTACTGGGGCCTCGACGACACCGACGCCGCCGAGAAGGCGCAGGTCGCCGAGGCCGCGAAGAACGGCACCGGGCTGATCCTCTCGCCCGCCGACCGGGTCTACCTCGACATGAAGTACACCGAGGACACCCCGCTCGGCCAGGACTGGGCGGGGCTCGTCGAGGTCAAGCGGTCCTACGACTGGAACCCGGGCAACTACCTTGCCGGGGTGCCGAGTTCGGCGATCCGGGGGGTCGAGGCACCGCTGTGGTCGGAGACCATCGTGACCGACGCCAATATCCAGTACATGGCCTTCCCTCGGCTGCCGGGCGTGGCCGAGCTGGGCTGGTCGCCGGCCTCGACGCACGACTGGGACACGTACAAGGTGCGGCTCGCGGCACAGGCCCCGCGCTGGGACGCGCTGGGGATCGACTACTACCGGTCGCCCCAAGTTCCTTGGCCCGCGAAGTAGTTGACGAGGCGTGAGGTGAAGAAGGCGGGCACCCCGGGGGACCGTACCCCGGGGTGCCCGCCTGCTCTGTGGGTCAGAACCCGGCGATGGGGTTCTTCAGGGTGCCGACGAGCTGGAGCGCGCCGGCCGGGTCCGCCAGGTCCACCATCTGCTTGTTGTTGCGCAGCTGGAGACGGTTGAGGCAGGACAGCGAGAACTCGGGCGCGAACATGTCGTACTGCCGGAACTTGTCGGCGAGTTCGGGTGTCGTGTCCTGGTACTCGCGGGTGACGTCCGCGACCGTACGCCAGAAGTCGTCCTCCTCCAGGACTCCCTCGGCGGCCAGGTTGGCGGCGAGGAAGCGGAAGAAGCAGTCGAAGACGTCGGTGAAGATCGAGAGCAGTTTCTTGTCCTCGGGGACCTCGACCCGCAGCCGCTCGACCGTCGGCGGCAGTACCGCGTCGGGGTCCATGACGGCGATCTCCTCGGCGATGTCCTTGTAGATCGCGCGCTCGACGACACCGTCCTTGAGGACGAGGATGACGTTCTCGCCGTGTGGCATGAACACCAGGTCGTAGGCGTAGAAGCTGTGCAGCAACGGGGTGAAGTACGCCCGCAGATACCGCCGCAGCCACTCCACCGGCGTCAGCCCCGACCGCTCGATCAGCGCGCCGGCGAAGGACGCGCCCTCGTGGTCCAGGTGCACCAGCGAGGCCATCGTCGCGAGGGACTCGCCGTCCTGGAGCGAGGAGACCGGGCTCTCGCGCCACAGCGCGGCGAGCATCTTGCGGTACGGCGAGTAGCGGTCGGTCGCGGCCTCGTACTCCAGGTGCCGGTAGCCGACGGCCGCCTGCTCACGGATGATCGACAGGCTGGTGGACTTCAACACCGGGTCGTTCTCGATGAGTTGGGCGAGCCAGTCGTTGATCGCCGGGGTCGCCTCCATGTAGGCGGCCGACAGTCCGCGCATGAAGCCCATGTTGATGACGGACAGGGCCGTCTTCACGTAGTGCTTCTCGGGGTTGGACTTGTTGAAGAAGGTCCGGATGGACTGCTGGGCGAGGTACTCGTCGTCGCCCTCGCCGAGGCACACGAGGTGGCCGCGGGCGATCTCGGCGGCGAACGTGACGCTGAGCTTGTTCCACCACTGCCAGGGGTGGACGGGGATGAGGAGGTAGTCGTCGGGGTCGAGACCCCGGTCGACGAGGGTCAGCCCGAACCGCTCGACGGTCTCGGCGCCCAACTCCCGCCGCATGAACGACTCGTACTCGATGCCGACGCCCGCCGTGAAGGCGGCCCGGGAGCGGTGCGCGGCCAGCCACACCAGCCGGACCGGGCTCGCGGTCTCGGGGGCGTACGCGAGGTACTCGTGGATGCCGAAGCCGAGGCGGCCGTTGTTGGCGACGAAGCAGGGGTGGCCCTCGGTCATCCCCGTCTCGATCGCCTGGAAGTCGCTCTTCACCAGCTCGGCGACCGGGATCTGCGGCTTGGTGAGCTTGTAGCAGGTGCCGGAGAGGGTGGAGGAGATCTCCTCCAGGTAGACCGGCAGGATCTCCTCGGTCAGCCCGAGCGCCTGCTTCAGCTCGATGAAGAAGTCCAGGGCGGCGAGGGGGAGTTCGGCGCCGTCGCGGTGACGGGTGATCGAGTCGGCGTCGACCTGCCAGTGGTCGAGGGCGTGCCGGGTGGCGGCGAACCGGTAGCGGGTCAGCCCGTCGTCGCTGCGGACGACGTACAAGTCGCCGTCCTGCTCGGCGAGTTCGGGGGTGATGAGCCGCTCGTGCGCGAACTCGGCGAGGGCCTTGCGGATCAGGAGGCGGTTGGCCCTCTCCCAGCGTTCGGGGGAGAGATGGGCCACGGCGTCGGCGAGGCTCATGCGGACACCGCCGTAGCCGCTGTCGCCGTCACGAACTGTTCCCGTGTGCAGAAGCTCAACAAGGCTTTCTTCTCCGGCTTTTGGATCTCACGCTCGGGCACGAACCCGACCGCCTCGTTCAGGGCGTGGACGGCGGTGTTGGACACGTCCGGTTCCACGACGACCCGTGCGACGGCCGGGTCCTCGAAGAGGCGGGCCAGCACGGCGGTGATCACCGCACGGGTGAAGCCGTGCACGGGCGCCTCGGTGGCCGGCGTCAGGAAGTGCATGCCGACGTCACCGGGCAACGGCTCGTACAGGCCCACCAGTTCG
The DNA here is from genome assembly GCF_033335955.1 of Streptomyces sp. N50. Classification (GTDB taxonomy): domain Bacteria; phylum Actinomycetota; class Actinomycetes; order Streptomycetales; family Streptomycetaceae; genus Streptomyces. Next base: position 3,143,927 of record NZ_CP137549.1, on the reverse strand, counting down.
CGATGACGGGGGTCGTAGTACTCCATGAGGAAGGCGGGAACGCCGTCCTGGAGCCCGAGCAACGCGTGCTGGTGCTCGTCGGCCGCGATCTCCATGTACGCGCGCTCGACGTCCTCCAGTTTCGCGTCCTGCATCATCCAGAACGCGGCCTTGGGGTGCGTGAGCCACCGGTGCAGCAACTCGGCGTCCTGGAGCGGGTCGAGGGGCCGGAAGGTGAAGGTGCCTGTTTTGGTGAGGGTGCTCATACGGCGAACTCCTGGAACGCGATGGTCTGTTCGACCGGGTAGTACTCGGTGCCGAGCAGCTCACGGATGATGTACGAGTTGCGGTACGCGCCCATGCCCAGGTCCGGTGACGTGATGCTGTGCGCGTGGACACCGGCGTTCTGCAGGAAGACGCCCCGGCCCGTGGTGTCGATCGAGTAGTTGCGCGCGATGTCGAAGTTGCCCCGCGAGTCGTAGCGCAGCCGCTCGTGGACGGGCTTGAGGAACTCCGGCTCGGCGTACTTGTAGCCGGTGGCGAGGATCAGACCCTGGGAGCGCAGGGTGTAGTCCTTCTCCTGCTCCTCCTGGCGCAGCCCCAGCTCGTACACGCCGTCGCGGTAAGTGGCGCTGTTCAGCGAGGAGTTGGTGAGCAGCCGGGTGGGGACGGGCCCGCCGACCTTCTTCTGGTAGAGCAGGTCGAAGATCTCGTTGACGAGGTCGCCGTCGATGCCCTTGAACAGGCCCTTCTGCTCGGCCGTGAGGCGGTAGCGGGTCTGCTCCGGCAGGGCGTGGAAGTAGTCGATGTACTCCGGGGAGGTCATCTCCAGCGTGAGTTTCGTGTACTCCAGCGGGAAGAAGCGCGGCGAGCGCGTCACCCAGTTCAACTCGTAGCCGTGGACGTCGATTTCACTGAGCAGGTCGTAGTAGATCTCGGCGGCGGACTGCCCGCTGCCGACCAGCGTGATCGACTCCTTGGCCTGCAACTCCGCTTTGTGCCGCACGTAACGGGAGTTGTGGATGAAGTCGCCGCCCAGGCCTGCGACGGCCTCTGGGAGATAGGGAGGGGTGCCGGTGCCGAGGACGAGGTGCCGGGCGCGGTACACGTCACCGGCCTCGGTGTGGACGACGTAGACCTCGGCACCGTCCTCGTACGCGACTTCGGTGACCGTCGTGCTGAAGCGCACGTTGGTGAGCTTGCCTGCGGCCCAGCGGCAGTAGTCGTCGTACTCGACGCGCAGCGGGTAGAAGTTCTCGCGGATGTAGAAGGGGTACAGACGCCCCTTCTCCTTCAGGTAGTTGAGGAAGGAGTACGGCGAGGTCGGGTCGGCGAGGGTGACCAGGTCCGACATGAACGGGGTCTGGAGATGGGCGCCGTCGAGGAACATGCCGGCGTGCCACTCGAAGTCGGGCTTCGAGTCCAGGAAGACGCCGTCGAGTTCGGCGATGGGCTCGGTGAGGCAGGCGAGGCCGAGGTTGAAGGGTCCGAGCCCGATGCCCACGAAGTCGTAGGTCTTGGTTGCGGGTTCAGGATGCGCGGTCAAGGGACTCTCCCAGGTACTGCTCGGCGTGGCCGGCGATCAGGTCGAGGACGGCGGCGATGTCGTCGGCCGTCGTCTCGGGGTTGAGCAGGGTGAACTTCAGGTAGTGGCGGCCCGCGACCTTGGTGCCCGCGACCACCGCGTCACCGGAGGCGAACAGGGCCTTGCGGGCATACAGGTTGGCGCGGTCGATCTCGGCCGGGTCGGTGACGGCGGCGGGGATGTAGCGGTAGACGAGGGTGGAGAGCGAGGGCGCGACCACGACGTCGAAGCGCGGGTCGGCGGCCAGCAGCTTCCACCCCTCCTCCGCCAAGTCGCAGACCTCGTCGAAGAGTTGGCCGATGCCGTCGGCGCCCATCACGCGCAGCGTCATCCACAGCTTGAGCGCGTCGAAGCGGCGGGTGGTCTGGAGGGACTTGTCGACCTGGTTGGGGATGCGCTCCTGCACCGCGCGGCGCGGGTTGAGGTACTCCGCGTGGTAGGTCGCGTGGCGCAGGGTGTCGGCGTCGCGGACCAGCAGGGCGGACGAACTCACCGGCTGGAAGAAGGACTTGTGGTAGTCCACGGTGACCGAGTCGGCGCGCTCGATGCCGTCGATCCGGCTCCGGTGCTTCAGCGAGGCGAGCAGCCCGCACCCGTAGGCCGCGTCGACGTGCATCCACACCCCGAACTGCTCGCACAGGGCGGCGATTTCGGGCAGCGGATCGATGGAGCCGAAGTCGGTGGTGCCGGCGGTGGCGACGACGGCCATGGGCACGAGCCCGGCGCTCTTGCAGCGCTCCAACTCACGGGCGAGGGCGACGGTCTGCATCCGCTTGTCGGCGCCGACGGGTATCGACACGACGGAGTCCTGCCCGAGGCCGAGCAGTTTCGCGGACTTCTTCACGCTGAAGTGGCTCACTTCGGAGGCGAAGATACGCAGCTTGGCGAGACTGTCGGTCTTCGCTTCCTCACGGGCCAGCAGCAGCGCCTGGAGGTTGGACTGGCTGCCGCCGGAGGTGAACACCCCGTCCGCGTGCGGGCCGAGGCCGATCCGCTCGTTCGTCCAGTCGATCAGTTTCCGCTCGATGAGGGTGCCGCCGGCCGACTGGTCCCAGGTGTCCAGGGAGGAGTTGACGGCGGAGAGCACCGCCTCGCCGAGCACGGCCGGGATGACGACCGGGCAGTTGAGGTGGGCGAGGTAGCGGGGGTGGTGGAAGTAGATCGCGTCACGCAGATAGACCTCGTCCAGCTCGTCCAGCACCGCGGTGGTGTCGTGCAGCGGGCGGTCGAGGTCGATGCGGTCGATGAGGGGGGAGAGGGCGTCGACCGTGACGCCGGTGAACGGCCGTTCGGTGGTGGCGAGTTTGGCCGCCACCCGCTCCACGCCTTGAGTCACGGAGCGGCGATAGTGCTCCGCAGTCGTGTCATTGAGCAGGTGCGAGCGCATGTGGGGGTCCTCCGGTGGGGAAGTCCGTGCGGGACAGGTGAGCGGCGGGGTTCCGCAACATCAACTTAGGTAAGCCTAACCTAACTTAACGTCCATGAAACCCGCCGCTCCCGTGACAGCCGTCACTCACGCCCCAGCTGCCCCGCGCACCGTTACTCGGCGTCGCGCAACTGCTCCTCGCTGAGCCCCTGTCGCCAGTACCCGACGAAGGTCACCCGCCGCCGGTCGAACCCCCGCTCACCCACGAAGTGCCGCCGCAACGCCTTCACTTGACCGGACTCGCCCGCGATCCACACGTACGGCCGCTCGGCAGGCGGGAGTTGGGTATCCCGAAGGGCGCCGAGGGCCATGGGGGACCCCTCGACGCCCTGGCTCTCCCGCACCAGCCAGGTCACCTCGGCATCGGCGTCGGTGGCCAAGTCCTGGATGTCCCCGGGGTGTTGGACTTCGAGCCACACCCGCGCGCGAATGCCGGCCGGCAGGCTTTCGAGGATGGCGGACGCGGCCGGTACGGCGGTCTCGTCCCCCCACAGGACGACGAGATCGGCATCTTCCGGCGGCCGGAACCGGATCGCGCGATTGTCCGCGATCGCGGGTCCGAGCAGCACGACCCGATCACCGGCGGAGGAGAGGGAGGCCCAACGTGAAGCGGGCCCGGCGGGCTCGTGCAGCACGAAGTCGATGTCGATCTCGTCGGGGTCGCGGCGCAGGGCGCGGAGCGTGTACGACCGCATCACGGCCCGTACGTCGTCCGGCAGTTCACGCCACCCCTGCCACCACCCGTCGCCGAGTTCATACGGCACAGCGGGCTCCAACTGGCCCGGCTGCGGGAGGAACAACGACAGGGACTGATCACACCCGTCGGAGAAGAAGTACGCCAGATCGTCCCCGCCGAAGGTCACCCGGACCAGAGACGGCCCGAGCCGCTCCGTCCGCACAACCTGGAGGGAAAAGAAGCGGAACGGGGCGGCAACAGCCGTAGTCACGGGGCAACTCCTCATCGCAGGTCAAGGCCAACCCCCTAGGGGCGCGGGGCTGTATCGATGTGCGGCTCCACCGCGTGGGCGCGACCAGCCACAACCGGCCCGCAGCTCCCCACAAAGCGCAACCACCCCTAAATCAACTGACCTTCTTCGCGCTCTCGATCGCCTTCGCGAGATCCTCAAGCAACGGCGCACACTTGGCGTAAGACAGAATCGGCTCAGGGTTACGCGCGATGACCTGCCCCGCCTTCACAGCCGGCAGCTTCTTCCACGTGCCCTCAGTGATGTCCGCGGGCTGAATCGCCGACGTCCGGTTGTCCATCATGATGATGTCCGCCCCGTACTTGTCCACGTTCTCCCAGCTCAGATTCTCGAACCACCCACCACTCGCCTTGAGCGCGGCAGCGGACGGCTCGACGAAGTTCACGCCGAGAGCCTTGTAGTACTCGAGGTCGGCGGAGAGGTTGGACCCGGAGACGTAGAAGATGTCCTGGCTCGCGGACCCGGCGAGCACCTTGATGTCCGGCTTGGCCTTGGCCGCGGCCCGCAGCCGGGCGGCCGCGTCCTCGAACCGCTTCTTCGCCGCGGTGATCGTAGAGGAACTCGTGTCCGCGCCAAGGGACTTGGCGAGCTCCAGCATCCGCCCGAGCGGCGTCGGCAGCTGGATGTCGTACACCGAGATACCGACGGTCGGCGCCCCCACTGCGAGGATCTTCTTCTTCGACTCCTCCGGGACGTACCAGAGCGTGCCGGCCGAGTCGAACATCGTGGTGATGAGGACGTCGGGGGAGAGGGCCGCGTACTTCTCGATGTTGAACTGGCCCCACTCGTTGCCGATGATGGTGACCTTGCTGATGTCGAGGTCGCCGGCCTGCACGTCGGCCTTGCCGTTCTTCAGCTTGGTCGGACCGAAGACGCCCTTGGACTCGATGCCGTAGTCGTGCAGCGCGGCGGCGACACCGATGAACGAGACGATGTTCGCCGGGGTCTTGTCGGCCTTCGCGGTGGTGCCGCGGTCGTCCTTGAAGGTCCAGGGGCCGGACTTGGCGGCCGCCGTCTCCTTGTCCGAGCCACCGCTTTTCGCGTCGTCGTCGCCGCAGGCCGCGAGCGCGGCACCGAGGCCGAGGGCGCCGCCCGCGGCGAGGAGGCCGCGGCGGGAGAGGTGAGTGGCACGGGCGTTGGACATGTGTGGCTGCTTTCGAACAGGGCGGGAGCGCCCGCCGGACAATTCGAAGGTAGGTTAGCCTAACCTCACTATCTGTCCAGTGGGCGGGGTTGCCGCCGCCCGGGTCTGTACGCGCCCTGTGCCTGTCCTGTGCCGGGCTTATCGGCCCATGTCCTAGGCGATTTGGCTTTCAACCGCCTTGTCTCGTCCGGCTGTTGTGATCACGCTCCTTCTACGGGGATCTGCGCACTGTTGTTCGGTCGTCTGCGGAGGTGGAGTGGCAACCACGATGGATGTGACGGACGTGGAAGCGGTGGTCCGGAGCGACGCGGCCCTGCTGGAGGACGACCTGGCCGAGTTCCTCGACGCGCTGACCGCCCCGGCGCGGGCGGCGGTCTCCGTCTACGACACGGCCCTGCGCCGCGCCCTGTACGAACCGGTCGCCGACGCGCTCGGGTCGAAAGTGGGCCAGCAGGCGCTGCCCCCCACGGCCGGGGCACCCGGCGGCCGGGCCCCGCTGCGGCCCTCGATGGTGTACTGGGCGTACCGCAACTACCGGGGGTTCCCCGGGGAACCGGAGAGCACCGCCGACGACCTCGCGGTGATCCGCCGCACGGCAGTTGCCGTAAGGATTCTGCTGAAGGCCGCGGTCGCCCTCGACGACATCCAGGACGGCAGCGACGTCCGCTACGGCGAACCCGCCCTCCACGCCACTCACGGCACCCCGCTCGCCCTCAACACCGGCACCTGGCTGATCATGTCCGCGCTCCGGCACGCGGCCGACCCCGCCGTGGTGGACAGCCTGGTGCGCTCGGTCGGCAGCGGCTTCACCGGGCAGGCCGTCGACATGTCCTCGCGTACGGCGCTCACGCGCGCCGAGTTGCTGGCCGCGCCGCGCGCCACCCGGGTCGACTTCTGGGAGTCGACGGCCGCGCTGAAGACCGGAACCCTGTTCTGGATGCCGCTCGACGCGGCGGTCGCGGGACTGCGCGTGGTCAAGGACGACCGGCTCGCCCTGGACGGCGCGATGCGTCAACTGGGCCTCGCCAGCCAGCTGTTCAACGACCTGACCGACTTCGTGCCCGAGTTCGGCGGCGCCAACACCCACGAGGACTTCGACGGCCTGGGCAACCGGGTCTTCCTGGAACTCCTCGACGAGGACGGCGGCACACCGCCCGCCGAGGACTTCAAACCGTACGTTCTCGGTCACCCCAAACTGGAGGGCACGCTCCTCGCGCTCGCCGAGGAGGCCGTGGCCCTCAAGCGTGCCGCGAAGGACGCCGTGCACGGCGTGTGCCGCTCCGAGCGCAGCGCCGCCTACTTCGATGTGACGATCGAACGCAAGGGCCACCTCATCGACCGTCTGCTCGCGGCGGTCCGGCAGCGGAGCGGCGTATGACGGACACGGGTACCGACACGGACGTGAGTACGGCGACCCAGCGTCTGAGGAACGGCACCCGCGCCTGGCACGAGGCCCTGGAACGCACGGGGTTCGCCACCGCGATGCTTGCCGGGACCCTGCCGCTGGACCGCTACGTCGGCCAACTCGCCGCGTACCGGGTGGTGTTGGAGGCGCTGGAAGCCGAACTCACCCGCACCACCTGCCCGTCGGTCACCTCGGTGTGGTCGCCCGACCTCGTCAAGCTCCCCCTCGTCGAACGCGACCTGCACCACTTCGCCGCCCGGGGCACGACCCCCGAACCCGGCCCGGCCGCCCAGGAGTTCGCCGAGGAGATCCGCCGCACCGCCGCGACCGAACCCCGCGAACTCCTTGGCATCCTCTACGTGTTGGAGGGCTCCACCCTCGGCGCGATGTTCCTGTGCCGGTACGTCACCGAGGCGTACCGGCTCACGGACGGGAACGGCGCCGCGTACTACGGCAGCGGCGACCGCACCCGCTGGGCGGCCTTCGCCGAGCGCCTCGACCGCGCGCTCGGCGAACCAGCCGTACAGGAACGGGTGTTGGCCGCCGCCGAACGGGCCTACCGTCATATCGCCCTGATCTCGGGGGAGTTGTCGGTGGGGCTGGACGGTCCGGCGCCCGTCTGGCGTGCTCTCAGCCCGTGAGGCCCAACTCGCGGGCGATCAGCATCCGTTGGACCTCGCTGGTGCCCTCGCCGATCTCCAGGATCTTGGAGTCGCGCCACATGCGGGCCACCGGGTACTCGTTCATGAAGCCGTAGCCGCCGTGCACCTGGGTGGCGTCGCGGGCGTTGTCCACGGCGATCGTGGAGGAGTACAGCTTGGCGAGGGCGGCCTCCTTCTTGAAGGGCTCGCCGGCGACCAGGCGGGAGGCCGCGTCGCGCCAGGAGAGCCGTGAGGTGTGGGCCTTCATCTCCATGTCGGCGATCTTGAACTGGATGGCCTGGTTGGCGCCGATCGGCCGCCCGAACGCGTGCCGTTCCTTGGCGTACTTCACCGACTCGTCGACACAGCCCTGCGCGAGACCGGTGGCCAGCGCGGCGATGGCGATCCGGCCCTCGTCGAGGATGCGCAGGAACTGGGCGTAGCCGCGGCCGAGTTCACCCAGCAGGTTCGCCGCCGGGACCCGGACGTCCGCGAAGGACAGCTCGCGGGTGTCGGAGGCGTTCCAGCCGACCTTCGAGTACGGCGCCGCGACCGTGAAGCCGGGGGTCCCGGACGGCACGATGATCGCGGAGATCAGCGGCTTGCCGTCGGGCTTGCGGCCGGTCACCGCGGTGACCGTCACCAGACCGGTGATGTCCGTACCGGAGTTGGTGATGAAGCACTTCGAACCGTTGATCACCCACTCGTCGGTGTCCGGGTCCAGGCGGGCCGTCGTCCGGGTCGCGCCCGCGTCGGATCCGCCGTCCGGCTCGGTCAGCCCGAAGGCGCCGAGGATCTCGCCGGAGCAGAGCCGGGGCAGCCACTCGGCCTTCTGGGCGTCGGTGCCGAAGAGATGGATCGGCATCGCGCCCAGCGACACCCCGGCCTCCAGGGTGATCGCGACCGACGAGTCGACCCGGGCCAGCTCCTCAAGGACCAGGCCGAGCGCGAGATAGTCGCCGCCCATCCCGCCGTACTCCTCGGGGAACGGCAGTCCGAACAGGCCCATGCGGCCCATCTCGCGGACGATCTCGTACGGGAACTCGTGCCGCTCGTAGAAGTCGCCGATCTTCGGCGCGACGACGTCGTGCGCGAACTCCTCGACGGTACGGCGGAGTTCTTCCAGTTCGGGGGAGAGACGGTGGTCCATGGCGGGTCACTGCTCCTTGTGGGGCTGTGGTGTCTTGCCGAGTGCTCGGACGGTGCGGGACGGGCTGGGTCGGCCCAGTTGTTCGGCCATCCACACGCTGGTGGCGGTGAGACGGGCGAGGTCGACTCCGGAGTCGATGCCGAGACCCTGGAGCATCCACACGAGGTCTTCGGTGGCGAGGTTGCCGGTGGCGGACTTGGCGAACGGGCAGCCGCCGAGGCCGCCCGCGGAGGCGTCCACGGTGGTGACGCCGTGCTGCAGGGCGGCCAGGGTGTTGGAGAGGGCCTGGCCGTAGGTGTCGTGGAAGTGCACGCCCAACACGTCGGTGGGGACGTGCTGTTCGTTGAGCGCGGCCAGAAGTTCCAGCACATGCCCGGGAGTCGCCACGCCGATCGTGTCGCCGAGGCTCAGCTCGTCGCAGCCCATGTCGACCAACGCCCGGCAGACACGCACCACTTGGGCGATGGGGACCGCGCCCTCCCAGGGGTCGCCGAAGCACATGGAGACGTAGCCGCGCACATGGGCGCCCTCGTCCTTGGCGCGGGCCACGACCGGGGCGAACACGGCCAGCGACTCGTCCACCGTGCGGTTGAGGTTGGCCTTGGCGAAGGACTCGGTGGCGCTGGCGAAGACGGCGACACGGGTCGCCTTCAGGGCCAGGGCCCGGTCGAGCCCGCGGGCGTTCGGCACGAGGACGGGGAGACGCACGCCCGGCAGATCCCGCACGAGCGGGAACAGCTGCTCCGCGTCGGCCAGTTGGGGCACCCATTTGGGGTGGACGAAGCTCGTCGCCTCGATCGTGGTCAGCCCCGCGTCGGCCAGCCGCCGCACGAACTCGGCCTTCACCTCCGTGGGCACGGTCGCCTTCTCGTTCTGCAGCCCGTCCCGCGCGCCCACCTCGTGGATACGCACCCGGGCGGGCAGATCGGGTGCCGGTACGACCATCGGGAGTGCCGCTGGTCCGTTTGTCCCTGCCCCGTTTGTCCCTGCTCCGGTTGTCACTGGTCCTCCTCCACGGGGGTGACGACCGCCAGCACCTGGTCCATGGCGACCGTCGCGCCCGGCGTCACATCGAGTTCGGCGACGGTGCCGGCGTGCGGCGCGGAGACGACGTGCTCCATCTTCATCGCCTCGACCACCAACAGGCTCTGTCCCGCGGTCACTTGATCCCCCACGGCGACCTTCACCACGGTCACCGTCCCCGGCATCGGCGCGGTCAGCGAACCCGCACCGGACCGGTCGGCCCCGCTGAGCGAGGCGGCCACCGGATCGTGGTCCCGCACCTGCCACGCGTCCCCGTCCCGGCCCAGCCAGGTGCCGTCCGGCAGGGCGGTGAAGGTGTGGACGAGTCCGTCGAGCCGCAGGACGAACCGGCCGTCGGGCCCGGCCCAGCCGGACCCGCCGAGCGGCTTCTCGGCGCCGTCCGGCAGCAGTTCGGTCCCGCCCTCGGGTGTGCGGCGGACGCGCACGGTCACCGGGTCGTGGCCCGGTACCTGGAGCGGGTGCGCCGTCCAGGCCCGCTCCCCGCCCAGCCGCCAGCCGTCCGTGGCGGCGAACGGGTCGGCCCAGCCGGAGCCCCGCCCGGGCGCGAGCGCCGCGTGCCGCAGCAGCGCCGCCGCCGCGTAGACCTCCACCGGTACCTCGCCGGGCACCAGCCCGTCCGCCTCCCGCTCGACGAGCCCGGTGTCCAACTCGCCCGCCACGACCGCCGGATGGGCCAGCAGCCGCCGTAGGAAACCGGCGTTCGTCGGCACGCCCAGCGTCACCGTGTCCGCGAGGGCGGCGCGGAGCTTCCTGAGCGCGGTCGCGCGGTCGGGGCCGTAGGCGATGACCTTGGAGAGCATCGGGTCGTAGAGGCTGCCGACCTCGGTGCCTTCGGAGAGGCCGGAGTCGGTGCGGATGCCGTCGCCCTGGGGTTCGTGGAGCCGGATCACCGTGCCGCCGGAGGGGAGGAAGCCTCTGGCCGGGTCCTCCGCGCAGATGCGCGCCTCCACCGCGTGTCCGGTGAGCGTGATGTCGTCCTGCGCGAAGGGCAGTCGCTCGCCCGCCGCCACCCGCAGCTGCCACTCCACCAGGTCGAGGCCGGTGACCAACTCCGTGACCGGGTGCTCCACTTGGAGGCGGGTGTTCATCTCCATGAAGTAGTACGACGACGGGTCGTTGCCGGGGACGATGAACTCGACGGTGCCCGCGCCCGCGTACCCGCACGAGCGGGCCGCCTGGACCGCCGCCTCGCCCATCGCCACGCGCGTGGCCTCGTCCAGGAGGACGCTCGGGGCCTCCTCGACGACCTTCTGGTGGCGGCGCTGCAAGGAGCACTCGCGTTCGCCGAGGTGGACGACGTTGCCGTGGCCGTCGGCCAGGACCTGGATCTCGATGTGGCGGGGGCGGTCGACCCAGCGCTCGACCAGGAGGGTGTCGTCGCCGAAGGAGGCGCGGGCCTCGCGGCGGGCGGCGGCGATCTCCTCCTCCAGGAGGGTGAGGTCGCGGACCAGGCGCATGCCCTTGCCGCCACCGCCGGCCGACGGCTTGAGGAGCACGGGTGCGCCCAACTCGTGCGCTGCCTTGGCGAGTTCGGGATCGCGGCCGCCGGGGACGACCGGAACGCCGGCCGCCTCCACGGTCTCCTTGGCGCGGATCTTGTCGCCCATGAGGGCGATCGCGTCGGCCGGGGGACCGATGAAGACGAGCCCGGCGTCGGCGCACGCGCGCGCGAAGGCCGCGTTCTCGGCGAGGAAGCCGTAGCCCGGGTGCACGGCCTGCGCGCCGGAGCGGGCCGCCGCCTCCAGGAGCCGCTCCACCGACAGGTAGCTCTCGGCGGCCGGTGCCGGACCGAGCCGTACCGCCGTGTCGGCCTCGCGGACGTGCCGGGCGTCCGCGTCGGCGTCGGAGAAGACGGCCACGGAGCGCACGCCGAGGGAGCGCAGGGTGCGGATCACGCGGACCGCGATCTCGCCCCGGTTGGCCACGAGGACCGTGTCGAACATCGCGGGTACCTCGGGTGTCTGGGGTGTCTCGGGCGTCTCGGGAATCTCGAACGTGTCGACCATCTCGGGCACCCTCATCACATCCGGAAGACGCCGAACTGGGGGTCTCCCAGGGGCGCGTTGGCACAGGCGGTCAGGGCGAGACCCAGCACCTGGCGGGTCTCCGTCGGGTCGATGACCCCGTCGTCCCAGAGCCGGGCGGTGGCGTAGTAGGCGTTGCCCTGGCGCTCGTACTGCTGCCGGATCGGGTCCTTGAAGGCGTCCTCGTCCTCGGCGGGCCACTCCTCCCCGCGCCCCTCCAACTGGTCCCGCTTCACCGTCGCGAGGACCGACGCGGCCTGTTCGCCGCCCATCACGGAGATCTTGGCGCCGGGCCACATCCACAGGAAGCGGGGGGAGTAGGCCCGGCCGCACATCGAATAGTTGCCCGCGCCGTACGAGCCGCCGACCACCACCGTCAGCTTCGGCACGCGCGCGCAGGCGACGGCGGTGACCATCTTGGCGCCGTGCTTGGCGATGCCGCCCGCCTCGTAGTCCTTGCCGACCATGAACCCCGAGATGTTCTGGAGGAACACCAGGGGGATGCCGCGCTGGTCGCACAGCTCGATGAAGTGGGCGCCCTTCTGGGCGGATTCGGAGAACAGGATGCCGTTGTTGGCGACGATGCCGACCGGGTGACCATGGATGCGCGCGAAGCCGGTGACCAGGGTCTGCCCGAACTCGGCCTTGAACTCGGCGAACCGCGAGCCGTCGACCACGCGCGCGATGATCTCCCGTACGTCGTAGGGGGTACGGGAGTCGACGGGGACGGCGCCGTAGATCCCGTACGGGTCGACCTTGGGTTCCACCGACTCGGTGACCTCCCAGGGGAGGGCCCCGCGCGCGGGGAGCGTGGCGGCGATGGTCCGGACGATCCGCAGGGCGTGCGCGTCGTCCTCCGCGAGGTGGTCGGTGACGCCCGACACGCGTGCGTGGACGTCGCCCCCGCCCAGCTCCTCGGCGGTGACGACCTCACCGGTGGCGGCCTTCACGAGGGGCGGACCGCCGAGGAAGATCGTCCCCTGATTCCGGACGATGACGGCTTCGTCGCTCATGGCGGGCACGTAAGCCCCACCGGCGGTACAGGACCCCAGCACAGCGGCGATCTGCGGAATCCCGGCCCCCGACATCCGGGCCTGGTTGAAGAAGATCCGCCCGAAGTGGTCCCGGTCCGGGAACACCTCGTCCTGCATGGGCAGGAAGGCGCCTCCGGAGTCGACGAGATAGATACAGGGGAGGCGGTTCTCGAGGGCGATCTCCTGGGCGCGCAGATGCTTCTTCACGGTCATCGGGTAGTAGGTCCCGCCCTTGACCGTGGCGTCGTTCGCGACGATCACGCACTCGCGCCCGCTCACCCGCCCGATGCCGGCGATGACACCGGCGGCCGGGGCGGCCCCGTCGTACATCCCGTCGGCGGCGAGGGGAGCCAGCTCCAGGAAGGGCGAGCCGGGGTCGAGCAGCGTGTCCACGCGGTCACGGGGGAGCAGCTTGCCGCGCGCGGTGTGCCGTGCCCGGGCCCGCTCACCACCACCGAGCCGGGCCGCGGCCAGCTTCTGGCGCAGCTCCTCGCCCAGCGCGCGGTGCGCCGCCTCGTTGGCCCGCCACGCCTCCGACGCGGGGTCCGCCGCGCTCGTCAGCTCCGGTGCCTCATGCATTCCGTGGGTCCCCTCGCACAGAGATCGGCTGCTCCCGGCCGCTCCCGGTCACTCTCGACCGTTAATGAGCGTTAACCATTTCCTTCAGGTTAACGACCGCTAACCTCCCTGTCTAGAATTACTCCCATGACCACGAGAACCGACGCCCCCACCCGCCGCGAGCAGATCCTCAAGGAGGCCGCGCGGCTCTTCGCCGAGCGGGGTTTCCACGGCGTCGGGGTCGACGAGATAGGCGCGGCGGTCGGTATCAGCGGCCCCGGCCTGTACCGCCACTTCCCGGGCAAGGACGCGATGCTCGCCGAGCTCCTGGTCGGCATCAGCGGCCAGCTCCTGACGGGCGCGAAGCGCCGCCTGGCGGAGGCGGAGGGTGTGACCTCTCCGGAGGTCCTGCTCGACTCGCTCATCGAGGGCCACATCGACTTCGCCCTTGACGACCGCCCCCTGATCACCCTCCACGACCGCGAACTGGACCGCCTCCGCGACACCGACCGCAAGCTGGTGCGCCAACTCCAGCGCCAGTACGTCGAGTTGTGGGTGGAGGTCGTCCGCGAGGTGTACCCGGACCTGGCCGAACCCAGCGCCCGGTCGGCGGTCCACTCGGTGTTCGGGCTGCTGAACTCGACCCCGCATCTGGGGAGGCCGGGGTCGTTGCCCGGGCGGGGGGCTACGGCGGAGTTGTTGCATCGGATGGCGCGGGGGGCGTTGGGGGCGGCGGCTTCGGCGGGGTGACGGGTCGGGGTGGGCCGGGGTGGGTCGGGGTGGGCCGGTGTCGAGGCCGCGGCTGCGCCGGGGTCCGGGGCGGAGCCCCGTGTCGGGACTTCTGGGCCTACCGAGTCGGGTGGGTGGGTGGGCGACGTGGTGTGGCGGGTGCCGGGGGCGGGTGCGGCTTGCGGTCATCGTGTCGGCGGGGTCCGGGGCGGAGCCCCGTGGCGGGACGGCCCGGCCCACCGAGTCGGGCGGGCGGGTGGGCAAGGGCCGGGTGGGCAAAGGCCGGGTGGGTAAGGGCCGGGTCGGTGAGCGAGTCACGGCGTGACGAGCGTTACGTACTCGTTCCGCTGGACGCTCCCCCTACTCGCCGGTACCGTGATGTTCTGAGCAAGCGCTTAGACATGGACCCTGGGCTAGCTGGAGGTGGCGGCGGTGCGCCGTACGGTGTTTGACGAGGACCACGAGGCGTTCCGGGAGACCCTCCGGGCCTTCATCGAGGCCGAGGTCGTCCCCGTCTACGACGAGTGGTTCGCGGCCGGCCAGGCGCCGCGCGACTTCTACTACAAGCTCGCCGAGCTCGGCGTCTTCGGCATCCGCGTGGACGAGGAGTACGGCGGCGCGGGCATCGACTCGTACAAGTTCGAGGCCGTCCTCTACGAGGAGACCGCGCGCGCGGGTGTCTCCTTCGGCGGCTCCGGCGTACACGTGCTGCTCGGCCTGCCCTACATCAAGCTGCTCGCCACCGACGAGCAGAAGAAGAAGTACCTGCCGAAGTTCGTCTCCGGCGAGGAGATGTGGGCGATCGCGATGACCGAGCCGGGCACCGGCTCCGACCTCGCGGGCATGAAGACCACCGCCAAGCTCTCCGAGGACGGCACGCACTACGTCCTCAACGGCGCCAAGACCTTCATCACCGGTGGCGTGCACGCCGACCGCATGATCGTCTGCGCCCGCACGGCCCCCTCCACGAAGGAGGACCGCCGCCACGGCATCTCCCTGTTCGTGGTGGACACCAAGGCCGAGGGCTACTCGGTCGGCCGCAAGCTGGACAAGCTGGGCCTGAAGACCTCCGACACCGCCGAGCTGGCGTTCGTCGACGTGAAGGTCCCGGCCGAGGACCTCCTCGGCGAGGAGAACAAGGGCTTCTACTACCTCGGCCACAACCTCGCCTCCGAGCGCTGGGGCATCGCCTTCGGCGCGTACGCGCAGGCCAAGGCCGCCGTCCGGTTCGCGAAGCAGTACGTCCAGGAGCGCGTGGTCTTCGGCCAGCCCGTCGCCGCGTTCCAGAACACCAAGTTCGAACTGGCCGCCTGCCAGGCCGAGGTGGACGCCGCCGAGGCCGTCGTGGACCGCGCGACCGAGGCCCTGGACGCCGGTGAGCTGACTCCCGCCGAGGCGGCCAGCGCCAAGCTGTTCACCACCGAGGTCGCCCACCGCGTGATCGACCGCTGCCTCCAGCTGCACGGCGGCTACGGCTTCATGAACGAGTACCCGATCGCCCGCCTGTACGCGGACAACCGCGTCAACCGCATCTACGGCGGCACCAGCGAGATCATGAAGACGATCATCGCCAAGGACATGGGCCTGTAAGGTCCCGGCAATTACCGCCCGGTACAACTGGACGCCATGAACCAGGCACTACAGGATCTCCTCGATCTGCTCGACCTGGAGCAGATCGAGGAGAACATCTTCCGCGGCCAGTCCCGCTCCGCCGTCGTCCCCCGCGTCTTCGGGGGCCAGGTGGCGGCGCAGGCGCTGGTCGCCGCCGGGCGCACGGTCCCCGCGGACCGCCACGCCCACTCCCTGCACGCGTACTTCCTGCGGATGGGCGACCCGGGCGCGCCCATCGTCTACAACGTCGAGCGCATGCGCGACGGCCGTTCCTTCACCACCCGCCGCGCGGTCGCCGTCCAGCACGGCCGGCCGATCTTCGCGCTGTCGGCGTCCTTCCAGACGTACGAGGAGGGCCTCGACCACCAGGCCCCCATGCCGCCCGCGCCCGACCCGGAGACGGTCCCCACCGGCCACGAGCGGCTGCTCGGCTACGACCACCTCGACCGGGGAATCGTTGAACGATTCCTGGAGGCGCGCGAGGCGATCGACCTCCGGTACGTCGACGACCCGCCCTACGGCCGCTTCGGCGAGCCCCGGGAACCGCACTCCCAGGTCTGGTTCCGCACCAACGGCAAGCTCGACGGCCCCATTGACGACCCCCTTCTCCACGTCGTCCTCGCGACCTACGTCTCCGACATGACCCTCCTCGACTCGATCCTCCTGGCGCACGGCCGGGGCGGCTGGGCCGTAGGAGACGTGGTCGGAGCCTCCCTCGACCACGCGATGTGGTTCCACCGGCCGTTCCGCGCGGACGAGTGGCTGCTCTACGACCAGGAGTCGCCGTCGGCGTCCGGCGGGCGGGGGCTCGGGCAGGCGCGGATCTACACGCAGGACGGTCAACTGGCCATCTCCGTCATTCAGGAGGGCGTGGTCCGGGTTCCTCGGGAACACTGAGGGCATGGCAGAAACAGAGGAGACAGAGGAGGGTGACGGCGGCGGCGAGTCCACCGTCACCGTGATCGTCGCGGCCGTCGCCAACCTGGGCATCGCGCTCGCCAAGGCGGTCGCCGGCGTCATCAGCGGCTCCAGCGCGATGCTGTCGGAGGCCGCGCACTCGGTCGCCGACACGGTGACCGAACTCCTCCTCCTCACCGCCCTCAAACGCAGCGGCAAGCCCGCCGACGAGGAACACCCTCTGGGCTACGGCCCCGAGCGCTACATCTGGGCGATGCTCGCCGCCGTCGCCACCTTCGTCGGCGGCGCGGTCTTCTCGATCTACGACGGCGTCCACACCCTCGTCGCCGGTGAGGACCTCGGCGACCCGCTGATCTCCTACATCGTGCTCGGCGTCGCCTTCCTCCTGGAGGGCTACTCCCTGCGGACGGGCGTACGCCAGGCGCGCGGCGAGGCGGCACGCTTCGACGCCTCCTTCAAGCGCTACCTCCGCTACACCCCCGACACCGCCGTGAAGGCCGTAGTACTTGAGGACTCCGCCGCGCTCGTCGGCCTGGTCCTCGCGGCCGGCGGCCTGCTCGGCGGCCAGCTCACCGGCTCCGGCGTCTGGGACGGCATCGCGTCCCTCTGCATCGGCTTCCTGCTGCTCTACGTCGCCTGGGTGCTCGGCCGCTCCAACGCCGAACTCCTCATCGGCCGCCCCCTCCCCAAGGCCATGCGGGACCGCATCCGCGAGGAGCTCCTCGGGGTCGAACACATCGAGGCCGTACTGGAGTTGACGACCCTCGTGCAGGGCCCGCGCGAGGCGCTGGTCGCCGCGAAGATCGACTTCCGGGACCGGTCGAGCGCCGCGCAGATCGAGTGGGCCTGCGAACAGGCCGAGCAGCGGCTGCGGGAGGCGTTCCCGGCGGTCAGCCGGGTCTACCTGGACCCGACACCGGGATACGCGCAGCGCCGGGCCGAAGGGCTCAACCCCTGGCCGTGACAAGGGAGTTGAGGGCTGCCCCTCAGCTCAGTCCCGCCTCCGCCAGCAGATACGCCGTCATCGGGTCGTAGTACCTGGGGCTGACGACGTGGTCGTCGAGGGGGACCGCCACCTGGACGGTGCCCTCCGACTCGGCGAGGAAGAGCGCCGGGTCGTTGGAGTCGGCGTAGCCCACGGAGTCGACGCCGTGGCGGCCCGCGTAGCCCGCCCAGCCGTGGTCGGCGACGACCAGGTCGGGCAGCGGGCGGCCCTCGCGCTCCAGGGCGGTGAGGATCGCCTTCATCGGCTCACCGGAGTGCGTGTGCCACAGTGTCGCGCCATGCTCCAGGACGGACACGTCCGCGAACTGCATGACGTACCCCTCCTCCGTCTGCAACCCCTCCGGGATCACCACGATCTCGCAGCCGGCCGTGCGCAGGGCGGCGGCCGTGGCACGGTGCACGTCCAGCAGACCGCCCGGGTGACCGGTCGCGAAGAGCACCCGCTGCTCGCCGTCGGCCGCCTTGCGTAGCCGCGCCGCCAGCCGGTCGAGACCCTCGACCGTCAGCTCCGGGTCGATGGTGTCCTGGCCGTAGCGGTACTCGGGATCGTCGTTCACGCCCACCCGCTCCGCCATCACCGCGAGCACGTCCTGCTCGTCGGTCCAGCGGCTGCCGAGCTCCAGGCCGAGCCAGTAGTGGCGGTCGCCGTTCGCGAGCTTGCGGTAGTGCGAGAGGTTGTTCTCGCGGGGCGTGGCTACGTCGCCCGCGATACGGGTCTTCACAAGGTGATCGACGAGCTCGGCGCGGCTGGGGGTCCCGGGTATCGGCATGGTTCCCATTGTGGAGCAGAGAGATGTGCGCCCGCCCGACGTCCCGAACGCTGGGATGTGGATCACTCACCGGCGACCGCTCACAGGTGACGCAGGCCGAACCACAGCTCCATCCGTACGTCCGGATCGTCCAGGTCCGCCTCCAGCAGCGCCGCGCTCCGCGCGATCCGCTGCCGCACGGTGTTGCGGTGCACGGCCAGGGCGACCGCCGTACGGTCCCAACTCCCGTGCAGGGAGAGCCAGGTGCGCAGGGTCTCGGTGAGCGCGGGGTGCGCGGCGAGCGGCGCGAGCAGGGCGCGGGCGTGCGCCTCGGCCTCGTCGTGCGGTACGAGTCCGTCGAGCCCGGCGCGGCCGGCGGAACCGTGTCCTACCAGCGGGGTACGGGTCGCACGGGCGCGGGCCAGGGCACGGGCCGCCTGGGTGTCGGCGGCGGACCAGTCCTCCGGAGCGACGGCGGCGCTGACCCCCAGGGTCCAGCCGGGTTGCGGGGCGGGTTCGCGATCGGCGGGGAGGAGTACCCGTACGACCTCCGGTGCCTGGTCGATCAGCGTGGAGCCGAGGGCGGCGCCGAGCGCGGAGGCGGCGACGGGGTCGGGGGCACGGTCGGCTCCGGCGTCGGGCGCGGCGTGTACGACGAGCCACCGGTCCCCGCCGAGCAGCGACGCGACGTCCTCCGGCGGGGCGCCCAGCAGCAGCCGTACGAGCGCCGACGAACGGTCCGCTCCCGTGCGGCTCTGGTGTTCGCCGGTGAGGAGGGAGAGGAGGACGGCGGCGACGGAGGCGATGGTGTGGTCGCCGGGGGCGCGCTGCGGGGCGGCGACACCCAGGACGAAACCCTGACCGGTACCCAGGGCGTACGCGGCGAGGTGGGCGCCGGGGACGGTGTCGGTGGCGGAGGTGGGGGACGTAGAGGATGTAGGGGACGTAGGGGGCGTAGACGTAGGGGATGAGGCCGAGGCTGCCCGGGGTCGTACCACCCGCACCAGCCCCGCCAACGCCTCCCGCGTCTCCACCCCTGACGCTCCACGCCCCGCCGCCGCGATCTCCGTGCCGTCCGGGCCGTAGAGCACCGCGAGCCCGCTGACCCGCTGGGCGAGCTGTCGTAGCACCGAAGGGACCGGATCCGGGCGGGAGGCCGCTGCGGCGAGGCTCTGCTGGGCCTCGGTGACGCGGCGGAGTTCGGCGAGGCGGGCCTGGGCCATCAGCTGCCAGACCGCGCGGGCCACGCGGGAGAACGGGGTGGGCGGCGGGACCTCCAGTAGGGGGAGGTCGTAGTGGTCGCAGGCCGCGACCAGGGCGCGCGGCACCGTGTCGTGGACCGGTGCGACGCCGAAGCCGAGGGCCACGCCGCCCGCCTCGACGATCCGGGCGACGTAGTCGTCGAAGTACGTGCCCGAGCCGGCCGCGTCGGTGATGTGGACGCCCGCCGTCAGCAGCAGCTCGCCGCCCAGCAGGTACGGATAGGGGTCCGGCATCTCCGACGTGTGCGCCCAGTGGATCGCGACGTCGGGGTCGGACGGCCCGGCGATCTGGCGCAGCCCCAGGTCCTCGCGGGCCAGGAGGGCGGAGAGGAGCACGGGTGGGGTGGGCGGTGTGGGCGGAACCGTGAGGTCCGGCATGGTGGACGTTTCCTCCATCGCCTCGGGCTCGGATGGATGAAACGTACACTTCGCAGCCGCTTTCCGGCCACCTAGTGTCGACCCGGACCAGGCAGCGACCACGCGAAGGAGGCCCCCGTATGGCCGTCGACTACACCGTCATCGTCGTCTACCTGGCCGGCATGCTGGCCATGGGCTGGTGGGGCATGCGCCGCGCCAAGTCCAAGAGCGACTTCCTGGTCGCGGGCCGCCGTCTGGGCCCGGTCATGTACTCCGGCACCATGGCCGCGATCGTTCTGGGCGGCGCGTCCACCATCGGGGGTGTGGGCCTCGGCTACCAGTACGGGTTGTCAGGGGCGTGGATGGTCTTCACCATCGGCCTCGGCCTGCTGGCCCTCTCCGTCTTCTTCTCCGCCCGCATCGCCCGCCTCAAGGTCTATACGGTCTCCGAGATGCTGGACCTGCGCTACGGCGGCCGCGCGGGTGTCATCTCCGGCATCGTCATGTGGGCGTACACCCTGATGCTGGCGGTCACCTCGACCATCGCCTACGCCACGATCTTCGACGTCCTCTTCGACATGAACCGCACCCTCGCGATCGTCCTCGGCGGCTCGATCGTCGTCGCGTACTCGACGCTCGGCGGCATGTGGTCGATCACGCTGACGGACATGGTGCAGTTCGTGGTGAAGACGATCGGCGTGCTCCTGCTCCTGCTGCCCATCGCGGTCGTCAAGGCGGGCGGCTTCAGCGAGATGAAGGCGAAGCTGCCCACCGAGTACTTCGACCCGCTGGGCATCGGCGGCGAGACGATCTTCACCTACGTCCTGATCTACACGTTCGGCATGCTCATCGGCCAGGACATCTGGCAGCGCGTGTTCACGGCAGGCAGCGATAAGACAGCCAAGTGGGGCGGCACGGTCGCGGGCACCTACTGCCTCGTCTACGCCGTCGCGGGCGCCGTCATCGGCACGGCGGCCAAGGTCCTCTACCCGAACCTCGGCAGCCCGGACGACGCCTTCGCGACCATCGTCAAGGACGAACTCCCGGTCGGTGTAAGGGGGTTGGTGCTCGCCGCCGCCCTGGCCGCCGTGATGTCGACGTCGTCGGGCGCGCTGATCGCCTGCGCCACGGTCGCCAACAACGACATCTGGTCGCGGCTGCGCGGTGCGGTCAAGGGCCGGGAGGGGGAGGACACGCACGACGAGGTGCGGGGCAACCGCGTCTTCATCCTCGTCATGGGCGTCGCGGTGATCGTCACGGCGATCGCGCTGAACAACGTGGTCGAGGCGCTGACGGTGGCGTACAACCTCCTCGTCGGCGGCCTCCTCGTCCCGATCCTCGGCGGCCTGCTGTGGAAGCGCGGCACCGCACAGGGCGCGCTCGCCTCGGTGATCGTCGGCGGCCTCGCGGTCGTCGGCCTGATGGCGACCTACGGCATCCTCGCCAACGAGCCTGTGTACTACGGCCTGTTGCTGTCTCTGGCCGCCTATGTGACCGTCTCCCTCGCCACGCCGGCGACCGACGCGGCTGTCCTCGCCGCGTGGCGGGACCGGCTCGCGGGGCGGGGTGTGCCCGAACGCGCGTCCGAACCGGTCGCCGCCCACCAGTAAAGTCGTAGTCAGGCGTACAAAAACGCAGGAAAAATCCCATACGCGACGAAGCGTAGGAAAGAAGGCAGTGCCCATGACCAGCAACGAGACGCCCCGAGGCCCGGTCGACTCCTCCCGCACCCCGCGGTACGCCGGCCCCGCGACCTACGCCCGGCTGCCGCGCCTGGACGAGGTCGGCACCGCGGACGTGGCGGTGGTCGGGGTGCCGTTCGACGCCGGTGTCTCCTACCGGCCGGGCGCGCGCTTCGGCGGCAACGCGATCCGCGAGGCGTCCCGGCTGCTGCGGCCGTACAACCCTGCGCAGGACGCGTCCCCGTTCGCGCTCGCGCAGGTCGCGGACGCCGGTGACATCGCGGCGAACCCGTTCAACATCAACGAGGCCGTCGAGACCATCGAGGCCGCGGCGGACCAACTCCTGGACACCGGCGCGCGGTTGATGACCCTGGGCGGCGACCACACGATCGCGCTCCCGCTGCTGCGCTCGGTCGCGAAGAAGCACGGCCCGGTGGCGCTGCTGCACTTCGACGCCCATCTCGACACCTGGGACACGTACTTCGGGGCCGAGTACACCCATGGGACGCCGTTCCGCAGGGCAGTTGAGGAGGGGATCCTCGACACGGAGGCACTCTCGCACGTCGGTATCCGCGGTCCGCTGTACGGCAAGCAGGACCTCAAGGACGACGAGAAGATGGGCTTCGGCATCGTCACGTCGGCGGACGTGTACCGCCGGGGTGCCGACGAGGTCGCCGACCAACTGCGCCAGCGCATCGGCGACCGCCCCCTGTACATCTCCATCGACATCGACTGCCTCGACCCGGCCCACGCGCCCGGCACCGGCACGCCCGAGGCAGGCGGCCTGACCTCCCGCGAGTTGCTGGAGATCCTGCGCGGCCTGTCATCCTGCAACCTGGTGTCGGCGGACGTCGTCGAGGTGGCACCGGCGTACGACCACGCCGAGATCACGTCGGTGGCCGCGTCGCACACCGCGTACGACCTGATCACGATCATGTCCCGGCAGATCGCCGAGGCACGCAACTCGTAACGCCGGCCGGGCAATTGGTGACTCACAGGGAGACAGAGAGCAAGTGACGCACGACCACGACCTGGAACTCCGCCCGACGGCAGCGCAGATCTCCGCCGCCCTGAACCCGCCCCCCGGGCGCAACGGCGGTGACCTGGTCGTGGAGACCCTGGCGGGCCTCGGCGCGACGACGGTGTTCGGCCTGCCGGGCCAGCACGCGCTCGGCATGTTCGACGCGCTGCGCCGCTCCGACCTCCGGTACATCGGCCTACGGGTGGAGAACAACGCCGGTTTCGCGGCGGACGCGTACGGCCGCATCACGGGCGAGGCGGCACCGCTGCTGCTGTCGACGGGCCCGGGCGCGCTGACGTCCTTGGCCGCGCTCCAGGAGGCGAGGGCGGCCTCGGCTCCCGTCCTGGCGATCAGCAGCCAGATCCCGACGGCGGGTCTGGGCGGTGGCAGGCACGGGTATCTGCATGAACTGCCCGACCAGTCCGCCTCGTTCAGGGGCGTGGTGAAGACCGTCCACACGGTCCGCACCCAGTCGCAGATCCCGTCGGCGATCGCGGAGGCGTGGAAGTCGGCGCTGACGGCTCCGCACGGTCCGGTGTGGGTGGAGATCCCGCAGGACGTGTTGCTGGCTCCCACGCTGTTGCCGGTGGTGACGGCGGTGGACGCGACACCGGAGGACGTTCTGCCGCGCCCCGAACTGACGGCCGTAGCAGCCGACTTGCTGTCGAAGGCGTCCCGCCCGGCGATCATCGCGGGCGGGGGAGTCGTACGGGCTGACGCGTCCAAGAAACTGCGACAATTGGCGGAGAAACTCCAGGCGCCGGTGGTGACGACGCCGGGTGGGAAGGGCGCGTTCCCGTGGACGCATCCCCTGTCGCTCCAGTCCTGGCTGGAGGACCGCTATACGACGGACTTCCTGGAGGACGCGGACGTAGTGCTGGTGGTGGGTTCGGGCCTGGGCGAACTCTCCTCGAACTACCACACGTTCGCCCCGCGCGGCCGGGTCGTCCAGATCGAGGCGGACCTGGGCAAACTGGAGTCGAACCACCCGGCGTTGGGGATCCACGCGGACGCGTGGCACGGGTTGCAGGCGCTGCTGGAGACGGTGACGGAGCGGGCGGACACCTCGGCGCCGGTGCGGGTGGCGGAGCTGCTGGGCAAGGTCCGCGAACGCATCGCGTCCCAGGAACTCACCCTGGAACAGGGCGTGTTGGAGTCGGTCCGAAGGGCTCTGCCCGCCAACTCCCCGTCCTTCTGGGACATGACGATCCTCGCCTACTGGGCCTGGTCGGCCTTCGACGCGAAGGGCCCCAACCACCTCCACTCCGCCCAGGGCGCCGGCGGCCTCGGCTACGGCTTCCCGGCGGCGCTGGGCGCGGCGGCTGCCGACCCGACGCGTCCGGTGCTGGCGGTGTCGGGGGACGGGGGTGCGCTGTACTCCATCGCGGAGCTGGCCACGGCCAAGCAGTACGACCTGAACGTCACGTGGCTCATCGTCGACGACGGCGGCTACGGCATCCTCCGCGAGTACATGACGGACGCGTTCGGCGAGGCCACGGCGACGGAGCTGACCCGGCCGGATTATGTGGCGCTGGCGGAGTCGTTCGGGGTGCGGGGGGTTCGGACCAGTCCGGAGGCGCTGGAGTCGGACCTGGCAAAGGCGTTGGGGGAACCGGGGCCGTCCGTGGTCGTACTGCCGGCTGTGTTGCGGATGTTCGCGGCTACGCATTTGGGCTGAGGGCTGGTTCGAGGGCGGCGGTGCGTGTCGGGGTTGCGGCTCAACGGTCGTTTTCCGCAACTCTGTTGTGTCTTCGCAGACCTTGGCGCCCTGCACTCCCTGGTCAACGGTATGCAGTGCGCCGTTCAGGCCACTGCTATCGTCCGCGGCGTGACTCGCGACGAAGTAATCCTGGACTCGATACGAGGAGACTCCGGCCTCGCCGAACTGCTCTGGCGCGTCTGCGAGTTCGATCTCTCGCGGGGCGATCACGGGGAGCCCGTCCGGCTCTCGTCCGGGCTTGCTCTGGAGGCCGTTGCCGGCGACTTCACCGGCGGGACGTTCTTCCTCTGTGGTGACGCTGGCAAGGACCGACCTGTGCTGTATGCCAGCTCCGAAGGACAGGCTGGCCTGATCGGCCAGAGTCTGACCGAGGCGTTGGAGATCATGGTCGGGTTGCCGTCCTGGTGGGACTGTCTGAAGTTCTCCGGATCCGGTGATCTGACGGTCATGCGGACGACGGCCGACCACCTTCGCCGCGACGAGCGCGAGGACCAACCCGAGATCGGCGCGCGTCGAGTACGCCTGGGTGCGGCACTGGGCTTGGAGTTCGGGTCTTTCCCGGCCCTGTTGGCTCGCCTGCACGCTGCGGTCTCTGTCACGACGCCTGACTTCGTCCTCACCGACGAGACGGGCGAGGCGTACGAACCGCTCTTCGGTCCCTGGCTGCCGAGCCGGAATCCCGCCTGGTCGTGAGGGACGAAGTAGGGCTCTGCCTCTTGGAGTTGGCGATTGAGGCCGCCTTTCCGATCCCCTGTGGCGCAGGGGACCAGGGCTCTGTCCGGCCCGGGGTGCGGGGCCTTCGCCTCACATCCGCGGATCCGGCGTCAGCAGCGCGAACACCGCTCCGGACGGGTCCGCGAGCCAGGCCATCCGGCCGACCTCCGGTACGTCCGTCGCCGGCATGAGGACGGAACCGCCGTTGGACTGCGCCGCCGCGATCGTGGTGTCCGTGTCCGTCACGTGGAAGTACGGTACCCAGCGCGGCAGTTCGCCCTCGCCGTCGCCCAGGGGCGCGACCCCGCCGAACGAGGCGTCCTGCTGGTCCCCTTGGCTGGTGCTCAGTACCCGGTACGTCATCCCGGGCGCCTGCATGTCCTGGCTGCGCCAGCCGAACAGGCCCCGGTAGAAGGTGATGGCCGCCTCCGGGTCGGGTGCGTGCAGTTCGGCCCAGAGCAGGGTGTTGGGGGCGGAGGTGAGTTCCAGGCCCGCTGTCCTGCCGGGTTGCCAGAGCGCGAACTGGGCGCCCTGCGGGTCGGTGGCCTGGGCCAGCGTGCCCTCGCCCATGACGTCCATGGGCTCCATGCGGACGATGCCGCCGCCTGCCGTGACGGCCTGGACGGTGGCCGTGATGTCGTCGGCCTTGAAGTGGATCATCCAGGCGGAGTTCGCCCCTTCCTCGGTGAGCGGTCCGAGGGCGGCGACGGTCTTCCCGTCCACCTGGAAGAAGCCGTATCCGCCCGTGTCAGGACCGGCCGAGACGAACTGCCAGCCGAGGACGGCGCCGTAGAAGGCGGCCGCCGCGTCGGTGTCGGGGCTGCCGAGGTCGAGCCAGTTGGGCGATCCGGTGGTGAAGTCGGTGCCGAGCATGAAGTCCTCCTGGACGGGGTGGGCCGGGTGGGCCGGGACGGGAGCCACGATGCCGTCCCGGCCTGCGCCGTCCGCGTACGAGCACCGACAGGACTCCGGTTTCCACCGAACGGCCGAACGGCTGAACGTTCGCCGGTGCCGGTGTCGCGCGCGCTGACAGACTTCCCGCCATGGGTGGACACGAGGCGGGAGACGGCGGCCGGGCGGTCGAAGTCGCAGTGACCTTCGGGCTGTTGGCAGCCTGGGCGGTGCACGATCTGGAGGAGGTGGCCACGATGCCGGGATGGGCCCGAGGGCGGGTTCCCGGGCTGCGGCAGCGGTGGCCGCGTATGCCGGAGCGGGTGTGGCAGCGCCTGGAGGCCATCGACGGGCGGGAGTTCGCTGCGGCCGTCGGCGTGATGGGCGTGGTGGTGGCGGGGGCTGCCGCCGACGGACATCGCACCGGGGGACGTTCCGGGTTCTATCAAGTCGCCCTGAACGGCTTCGGGTTGCACGCCCTGGTGCATCTGGGGCAGGCCGTCGCCGTCCGGGGATATACGCCCGGGGTCGTCACCTCGCCCCTCGTGGTCGTCCCGTTCACGGTGTGGGCCCGCGGGCGGTTGCGGCGGGCCGGTGTTCTGCGTCCCGCGCGGCCGCGTGACGTGGTGCAGGGGCTGGCGCTCGCCGCGGTGGCCACGGTCGGGACGCAGGCCGTGGCGCGGCGGTTGCCACGCCGGGGCTGACAGCGCCCATGACCTGAACTCCCCCTGAGGAAGGGGGAGTTCAGACCTGCAGCCGCTTCCTACCAGATCGCCTCGACCCACTCCGGGTGGTCGATGAACGGGTTCCGGTTGTGCTGGTACGTGTCGTAGATGACCTGGTTGCGCTTCTCCTCGAAGGCGCTCGGCGGGTCCGCCGCGCTCCAGGCCTTGAGGACGGAGAGCTTGCCCATGTAGGGGTTGCTGCCGTTGTTGACCTTCTCGTTGGGCTCCAGGTCGGCGAAGCCGTCGTCGCCCTCATAGCGCACGGCCATGTAGAGGATCATGCGGGCCACGTCGCCCCGGTCCGCCGCGCGCGGGGCGAAGGAGTCGGAGTCGACGGTGCTGCCGCCGCCGTTGGTGACCGCGCTGCCGCCGTTGTCGAAGTCCAGGTTGCCGCGGATGCTGTTGACCTGGACGTCCGCGGGACGCAGGTGGTGCAGGTCGGTGCCGGGACCGGTGACCTCGCCGAAGTCGCCGTGGGACTTGGCCCAGGTGTGCTCGCGGTTCCAGTCGCCGACGTCGCCGCCGTTGAGGGACTTGGCGCGCGAGACGCCGCTGTACAGCAGGATCACGTTGTTGCTGTTGTTCGGGTCCTGGTCGGTGGCCATGAGGGCGTTCCAGACCGCCGCGTACGAGATCTTCGTGACGTTGGTGCTGATGATCGTGTGCAGCGAGGACTTGAGCGCGGTGCCCGTCTTGCCGACCGCGTTCTTGTAGTACGTCGAGTCGTACGCCGTGGTCGTGGCCGAAGCGGGGGTCGCGGTCAGCGTCGGCGCGGTGAGGCCGACCAGGACGGCCACGGTGGTCAACGCCACCGATTTCCAGCGGTGCATGCGGGTCGCGAACATAAAGAGTGTCCCATCTACGCGGGTTGAATGGGGCGGCAAACGGGAGCGTGACATGTTCATGCGGTCGAGTAAATAAACGGGACGTGTCGATCCGGTGACCTGAAGCGACAATTTGCCCTGTGTCTACGCGAGTTGACAGCGCGGCGGGACAGGTTGGCATGCCAAAACTGCCCCCGACCTTGTGGTCGGGAGCAGTTGGGCGTTCGGCTACGCCGGTGTCACCCGGGTCGGCGTCACTTCACGTCCGACGGGTCCAGCCGGTAGATCGTCGACGTGCTGGTCGTCGAGGTGCCGGTCGTGGAGGTCGAAGAACTCGAACTCTTCTCCGTCGACGCGCTCTTGTCGTACGCGCTCTCCTTCACCGCCGTCGCGTTCTTCTGCACCCACGCGGTGATCTCGGTGTTCAGGGTGCTGTTGCCGCCCATCCCGCCGCCACCGAGCTGGATGTAGTGCAACTCGCCCTTCTTCACCAGCTCCTTGAGCTTGGCGAGGGTCATCGCCTTGTCGGAGCCGGTGAAGCCCCACATCGAGATGACGGGCTTGTGGGTGCTGAGGATCAGCTGCCCCGCGCTCTGCGAATTGGACACCGCGAGCAGCCACTTGGCGCCGTCCTGGTGCTTCTCCAGGTACGAGATCAGCGCCGCGGACGTGGTGCCGCCCATGCCGCCACCGCCGCCGAAGCCGCCGCGCGTACCGCCGGTGCCGGTGCCGGTGCCCGTGCCACCCGGAGCCGTACCGCCGCCGGGGAACTCCCCGGTGGTACCGCCCTGTTGACCACCGGCCGTGCCACCGGTGCCGCCGGTCGGCGCACCGCTCGGCGCGCCGCCGCCCTGCGGAACCTCACCCGTGCCGCCGCCACCCGGGGTCATCCCGCCGGGAGCCGTGCCGCCGCCCGGCAGCTCGCCGCTCGCCGTGCCGCCACCCTGCTGGGTGCCGCCGGGCATCTCGCCGCCGCCGGGACCGCCGTTGCCGCCGCCGAAGCCGCCACGGCCGCCGCCCCCACCGGGACCGCCCATGCCGCCGCCGGTCGACGGACCGGCCGTCGGGTTGGTGCCGCCCATGCCGCCGCCCGTACCGCTGGACGCCGCCGGGGTCACGGCGTACGCCGTCGGACCGGCGAGCGCGGCGATGATCGCCGCGACGATGGACGCGGTCAACAGCCGGGCCCGGTTGCCGGAACCCGTGCGGAAGACGAACAGGCCCACGATCGCGAGGACCATCAGCGCACCGATCGTCGGCCACAGCCAGGTGTTCCAGCCGGAGGCGCGGCGCAGGACGACGATCGCCCAGATCCCGGTGACCCCGAGACCGGCCGGCAGGACCCAGGACCAGCGGGCGTCACCGCCGCGGAACGCGCGCCACAGCAGCACGCCGCCGCCACCGCACAGGGCGGCGATGCCCGGCGCGAGCGCGGTCGTGTAGTACGGGTGCATCGTGCCCTGCGCCATGCTGAACGTGACGTAGTGCAGCAGGGTCCAGCCGCCCCACATGACCAGCGCGGCGCGCGTCGGGTCGGTGCGCGGGGCGCGGCCGACCAGGGTCAGGCCGGCGATCAGGGCGATGGCCGAGAAGGGGAGCAGCCAGGAGATCTGGCCGCCGAGGATGTCGTTGAACATACGGCCGATGCCCGCGGTGCCGGCGAACGTACCGCCGCCACCCCCGCCTCCGCCGCCGTTGCCCTCGCCGCCGAACACGCGGCCGAAGCCGTCGTAGCCCATGATCAGGTCCCAGGCCGTGCCGTCGGTCGAGCCGCCGATGTACGGGCGGTCCGAGGCCGGGACGAGGGAGACGGCCGTGGCCCACCAGAAGCTGGAGACGGCCAACGCGACCGTGGCCAGGGCGAGTTGGACGAGCTTCTGCTTCCAGCCGAGCTTCGACGCGAAGAGGTACACGGCGAAGACGGCGGGCAGGGCGATGTAGCCCTGGAGGAGCTTGGTGTTGAACGCGAAGCCGAAGCAGACCGCGGAGC
The DNA here is from genome assembly GCF_033335955.1 of Streptomyces sp. N50. GTDB lineage: Bacteria > Actinomycetota > Actinomycetes > Streptomycetales > Streptomycetaceae > Streptomyces. The sequence continues at coordinate 3,114,753 of NZ_CP137549.1, read as the reverse complement.
CGAGCAGGGGAAGCAGCTTCTCGGTGCGTACCGCGCGCAGGCCGAGGGCCGCGCCCGCCACCATCAGCAGGACGAGGATCGTGTCGGGGTTGTTGTCACGGTTGATGGCGACCGTGATGGGGGTGAGGGCGAGGACCAGCGCCGCGATCGCCGCGGCCACGTGGCCGAAGTACCGCTTCACGGAGGTGTGCAGGATCCAGATCGTGCCGAGCGCGGCGGCGACCTCCGGCAGCATCATCTGCCAGGTGCCGAAGCCGAAGATCCGGCACGACAGGCCCATCACCATCAGGGAGAAGGGGGGCTTGTCGACCGTGATGAAGTTGCCGGCGTCCAGCGAGCCGAAGAACCAGGCCTTCCAGCTCTGCGTGCCGCTGTAGATCGCGCTGCTGTAGAAGCTGTTGAGGCTGGAGCCGGAGAGGTTCCAGGAGTACAGCACCGCGGCCAGGACCATGACGGCGATCAGCGCGGGCAGCGACCAGCGGGGCGCCTTCTCGGGCGGCGCGTCGGCGGGTGGGGCCGGCGGCGGCCAGTCGGCGGACGCGGGTTCGGTGTGGGGGTGTGGATCGGTGGCAGATGTCACCCACGCATCGTGCGAAAGCAGGGTGGGTGACTGCTGTGCCGAACCTGGCGGCCCGCTGTGAATTCGCAAAGGGCGGGGTAACGCGTCGTACAACCGTTCCCCAACCCGTACAACCTTTCACGCCTTCCTGTGAGTCAACTCATGCATGACTCAGTCTCTTTGGACATCCCGCCGGGCCAGAACGGTGGCCGTCGGCGTGGGCGCCGGCCTCCTCATACCCGTGCTGGCCGCCGCGACGCCCGCTGCCGCGGCCACCCCGACGGTCAGCTGTACATCGGCCAAGGCGGGCCTCGCCGCCAAGCTCAAGAAGGACATCACGGCGGCCCTCGCGACCCGTAAGGGAACCGTCGCCGTGGGCCTCTACGACCGCACCACCAACACCACCTGCACCCTGCGGGCGACGAGCGCCTACGACTCGGCCAGCACCGTCAAGGTCACCGTCCTCGCCACGCTGCTGTGGGACGCGAAGAAGCACAACCGCCTGCTGACGTCGCGCGAGACGACGCTCACCAAGGCCATGATCACCAAGTCGGACAACGACGCGACCTCCACCCTGTGGAAGCAGCTCGGCCTGACGAAGATCAAGGGCTTCCTGGCGGCGGCCGGCATGACCCAGACCAAGCCAGGCGCGAACAACTACTGGGGTCTGACCCAGGAGACGGTCACCGACGAGCAGAAGCTGCTCAAGCTGGTCACCGCCAAGAACACGGTGCTGAGCGACAACTCCCGTGCGTACATCCTGAAGTTGATGAACCAGGTCATCTCGTCGCAGCGCTGGGGCACCCCGTCCGGCGCCCCCTCCACGGTCACCGTGCACGTCAAGAACGGCTGGCTGCAGCGCTCCACGCACGGCTGGCGCGTGCACAGCCTGGGCACCTTCAGCGGCGGCGGCCACGACTACATGATGTCCGTGCTCACCCAGGACAACAGCACGATGAGCTACGGCATCACCACGATCCAGGGTGTCGCAAAGGCGATTCACAAGGATCTCGCCTAAAACCCCTGCTCAAGGGCATCGTTTTACTGCGCGGTCTCCCGCACGTCACCCGCCCGTCCTACGGTGACGCCCATGCGCCTGAGAACCGTACTCGCGACCGCGACCGCCGGCCTGGCGGCGGCCACCTGCCTCACCGCCGCCGCCGGGCCCGCGAACGCCAGCAACTCCCGTACCAGCAACGCCTGTTCGTCCTCCGTCTCGATCGACCGCTTCTCCGACGCGCTCGACAAGACGACGTACGACGGCACCTTCGTCGGCAACTTCTCCGCGCTCGCCGTGGACAAGGACGGCTCGATCGCCGCGCTGGAGGACCGTTCCTCGCTGTTCAATCTGAACGCGAAGACCCTCCAGCCGAAGCGCGTCGTCCCGCTGGCCGACGAGAACGGCGCCGCGCTCGACTCCGAGGGCCTGGCCATCGACCGCGACGGCACGCGCCTGATCACCTCCGAGACCGAGCCGTCGATCCGCCGCTACTCCCGCGACGGCAAGATCCTCGACCGCCTCCCGGTCCCGTCCTCGCTCCTGGTCGCCCCGGCCGGCCGGGCCGTCTCCAACCAGACCTTCGAGGGCCTGACCCTGCTGCCCGGCGGCCACACCCTCCTCGCCTCGATGGAGTACCCGATCGCCGGGGACACCTCGGGCGACGTCCGCTTCCAGACCTGGACCCGGACCAAGGGCGACCACTTCAAGCTCGCCGCGCAGTACGCCTACAAGACCGACGCCGCCTTCCTCGGCGTCCCCGAGGTGCAGGCCCTGCCCGACGGCCGCCTCCTCGTCCTGGAACGCGGCTTCACCAGCGGCGTCGGTAACACCGTCCGCCTCTACCTGGCCGACCCCCGCCACGCCACGGATACCAGCAAGATCGACACCCTTACGGGCCAGCCCGGAGTCCGCCTGATCAAGAAGACCCTCCTCGCGGACATCGCCGACTGCCCGTCCCTCGGCGCCACGGCGAAGCAGCCCCAGCCGAACCCCCTCCTCGACAACATCGAGGGCATGGTGATCACGGGGCGGGACAAGGGCGCCTACAAGGTGCTGCTGGTGAGCGACGACAACCAGAACGCGGTACAGACGACCCGCTTCTACTACCTCCGGGTCCGGGCAACCCCCGCTTATTAGGAGCGCCGGGAACTGCTGACGCCGGGTACGGTCAACGCCCATCTTTTAGGGGCGCGGGGAACTGCGCGACCAGCCACAGCGGACCCGCACTGTGATGACGGCCGAACCCAGCGGAGCGTTTTGTTGCGGAGGGATGAAATCCGCTTCAATCCGCGTTGGTGCCTTCCGTAAGACCAGCAGATCAGGGGCGAACGGAAGGCACCGCGTGGCAGCGAAACAGGGGGACCCACAAGGCTGGGCAAGAAGGCTCGCCGGATACGCCTGGCGCTACCCCAAGGACGTGATCCTCGCCCTCGGCGCCTCCCTGGCCGGCATGGCGGTCATGGCCGTGGTCCCCCTCGTCACCAAGGTGATCATCGACGACGTGATCACCGGCCACACCCGCTCCATGGCCCCCTGGGCCGCCGCCCTGATCGTCGCCGCGATCCTCGTCTACGTCTCCACCTACATCCGCCGCTACTACGGCGGCCGCCTCGCCCTGGACGTCCAGCACGACCTCCGCACCGAGATGTACGGGACGATCACCCGCCTCGACGGCCGCCGCCAGGACGAGCTGTCCACCGGCCAGGTCGTAGGCCGCGCGACCAGCGACCTCCAGCTGATCCAGGGCCTCCTCTTCATGCTCCCGATGACCATCGGGAACGTCCTGCTCTTCGTGATCTCCCTCGCGATCATGGCCTGGCTGTCCCTCCCCCTGACCCTGATCGCGCTGGCCGTCGCCCCCGCCCTCGGCTTCATCGCCCGCCGCAGCCGCAGCAAACTGCACCCCTCCACCTGGTACGCGCAGGCCCAGGCCGCCGCCGTGGCCGGTGTCGTCGACGGCGCAGTAAGCGGCGTACGCGTGGTGAAGGGCTTCGGCCAGGAGGACCAGGAGACCGGAAAGCTCAGGGAGGTCGGCCGACGGCTCTACGCGGGACGCCTCCGCACGATCCGGCAGAACGCCAAGTACACCCCCGCCCTCCAGGCCGTCCCCGCCCTCGGCCAGGTCGCGATGCTCGCGCTCGGCGGCTGGCTCGCCGTGCGCGGGCACATCACGCTCGGCACGTTCGTCGCGTTCTCCACCTACCTCGCCCAACTCGTCGGCCCGGTCCGCATGTTGGCCATGGTCCTCACGGTCGGCCAGCAGGCCCGCGCGGGCACCGAACGCGTCCTGGAACTGATCGACACCGAGCCCTCGATGAAGGACGGCACCAAGGAACTCCCCGCCGACGCCCCGGCCACGGTCGAGTTCGACGACGTCTCCTTCGGCTACGACCATGAGCGCCCCGTCCTCAACGGCCTCACCTTCGAGATCCGCCCCGGCGAGACTCTGGCGGTCGTAGGTTCCTCCGGCTCCGGAAAATCCACGGTCTCGCTCTTGCTGCCCCGCTTCTACGACGTCACCCACGGCGCCGTCCTCATCGGCGGCCACGACGTCCGCGAACTCACCCTCGACTCCCTGCGCGCCGCGATCGGCCTGGTCCCCGAGGACTCCTTCCTCTTCTCCGACACGGTCCGCAACAACATCGCCTACGGCCGCCCCGACGCGACCGACGAGGAGATCCTCACCGCCTCCCGGGCCGCGCAGGCCGACCGGTTCATCGCGGAACTCCCCGACGGCTACGACACGACGGTCGGCGAGCAGGGACTCACCCTCTCCGGAGGCCAGCGCCAGCGCGTCGCCCTCGCCCGCGCGATCCTCACCGACCCGCGCCTGCTGGTCCTGGACGACGCGACCTCGGCGGTGGACGCGCGGGTCGAGCACGAGATCCACGAGGCGTTGAAACAGGTCATGGAGGGCCGCACCACCCTCCTCATCGCGCACCGCCGCTCCACCCTCAACCTCGCCGACCGCATCGCCGTCCTCGACGGGGGCCGCCTCGCCGACATCGGCACGCACGACGAACTCCAGCAGCGCTCACCGCTCTACCGCCGCCTCCTCACCGACCCCGACGAGCTCGGCGGCGTGTCGCCCGGCCACGCCCAGCCCGCCGCTCCGGCCGAAGACACCTCCGTACGCGACGAGTTGGACGCGGAGTTCGACGCCGAGCGCGGGCTCACGCCCCGGCTGTGGACCGGTGACCGCGAGCCCAAGGACACCGCGCTGTCCGGGATGCCCGCGACGCCCGAACTCCTCGCGCAGGTCGACGCGTTGCCCCCGGCGACCGACGTCCCCGACATCGACGAGGCGGGCGCGGTCCGCGCCGAGGACTCCTACGGCCTGCGCCGACTGCTGCGCGGTTTCGGCGCCCCGCTGCTGATCAGCCTCGGCCTGGTCGCCGTGGACGCGGGCATGAGCCTGCTCCTGCCGGTCATGATCCGGCACGGCATCGACCAGGGCGTCACCAAGATGGCGGTCGGCGCGGTCTGGTCGGCCTCGATCCTGGCCCTGCTCGCGGTAGTTGTGCAGTGGGCGGCCCAGCGCGGCGAGACCCGTATGACGGGCCGTACCGGTGAACGGGTCCTCTACACCCTCCGCCTCAAGATCTTCGCCCAGCTCCAGCGCCTCGGACTCGACTACTACGAGCGGGAGTTGACCGGCCGGATCATGACGAGGATGACGACGGACGTCGACGCGCTGTCGTCGTTCCTGCAGACAGGCCTGGTCACGGCCTTCGTCTCGGTCGTCACCTTCTTCGGCATCATGGTCGCCCTGCTGGTGATCGACGTGCAGCTCGCGCTCGTCGTGTTCGCGACGCTGCCCCCGCTGGTCATCGCGACCTTCTTCTTCCGCCGGGCCAGCGTGAAGGCGTACGAACTCGCCCGTGAGCGCGTGTCGTTGGTCAACGCGGACCTCCAGGAGTCGGTGTCCGGGCTGCGGATCGTGCAGGCGTTCCGGCGCGAGAGGGACGGCGGCCGACGCTTCGCCGCGCGCAGCAGCAGCTACCGCGAGGCGCGTACCCGGGGCCAGTGGCTGATCTCGATCTACTTCCCCTTCGTACAGCTGCTGTCGTCGGTGGCGGCGGCGTCGGTACTGATCGCGGGCGCGGGCCGGGTGGACAACGCGACGCTGACAACAGGTGCGTTGGTCGCCTACCTCCTCTACATCGACCTGTTCTTCGCCCCGGTCCAGCAGCTCTCCCAGGTCTTCGACGGCTACCAGCAGGCGACCGTCTCCCTGGGCCGCATCCAGGAGTTGCTCCAGGAACCGACGTCGACACGAGCGGCCGACGAACCACTGGAAGTCCTCTCCCTCCGGGGCGACATAGCCTTCGAGGACGTGCACTTCGCGTACGGCGCCGACGAAGAGGCCATCGGGGGAGTCGAGTTGGTGATCCCGGCCGGACAGACGGTCGCGTTCGTCGGCGAGACGGGCGCGGGCAAGTCGACGCTCGTGAAACTGGTCGCCCGCTTCTACGACCCGACGGGCGGCCGCGTGACGGTCGACGGCACCGACCTCCGCGCCCTCGACATCACGTCGTACCGTCACCACTTGGGCGTCGTCCCCCAGGAGGCGTACCTCTTCCAGGGCACCGTCCGCGACGCCATCGCCTACGGCCGCCCCGACGCCACCGACGCCGAGGTGGAGGCGGCGGCCCGCGCGGTCGGCGCCCACGAGATGATCGCGACGCTGGACGGCGGCTACCTCCACGAGGTCGCCGAGCGCGGCCGCAACCTCTCGGCGGGCCAGCGCCAGCTGATCGCCCTGGCCCGCGCCGAACTGGTCGACCCCGACATCCTCCTCCTCGACGAGGCGACGGCCGCCCTCGACCTGGCGTCGGAAGCCCAGGTCAACCAGGCCACCGACCGCCTCGCGGGCCGCCGCACCACCCTCGTCGTCGCCCACCGCCTGACGACGGCGGCCCGCGCGGACCGGGTCGTGGTGATGGATCACGGCCGCGTCGTCGAGGACGGCACCCACGACGAGCTGCTCGCGCTGGACGGGTATTACGCCGAGCTGTGGCGGACGTTCGTCGGGGAGGACGCGCCCGCGACCGCTGCCTGACCCGCGCGGGCGTACGGCCACACCGAGCGCCGGACGGAGTCCGGCCGCCGTCTAGAAGCCCGGGAGGCCCGCCAGGGCCGAGCGGTGCGAGAGCGGCATCGGGAGGTTCAGCCCACGGCCGCGTCGTCGAGGACGGCACCCACGACGAGCTGCTCGCGCTGGACGGGTATTACGCCGAGCTGTGGCGCACGTTCGTCGGGGCGCCCGAGACGGAGGAGCCGGTCGCGGCGGCCGGCTGAGGGTCGCGCAACCATGCGACATACGTCTTGCGTCCGTACATCAGTACGCTGTTCGGCTGCTGTGCTGTGCGGGAGGGGACACTGTGGACATGGGTGCGCTACGACGGCGGGTGGCGCTCGGCATGGCCGTGCTCACCACGTCCGGGCTGCTCGCGCTGGCGGCCCCCGGCACCGCCCAGGCGGCCGCGGTCTGCCCCGGCCGCAAGGCCGCGACGCTCCCCTTCTCCACCGGTACCGTCCACGTCTTCCGGCGGGGCGGGTACGTCTGCGCGTACACCGCCCCCAAGAACCCCGGCGCCAAGCGCACGATGTCGGTCAGCGTCCAGGCCCGCGGCAACCGCCCGGTCGTGGACAGTGGCCGGTACACGCGCCGGGCCGGGCCGGTCACCGTGCACGCCGGTCACCGGTGCGTCCTGGTGAAGGGCTCGGTGGGCCGCGGGTCGGTCAGCTCCGGCTGGATCCTCTGCTGAACCGATCGCTGAGCCGCTGGTCAGCGCCGTAAGCGCACAACCACCCCTGGTGTGACGGGAGTTGCTCCGATAGCTTCCCGTTCACAACTGCCTCACAGGGGAGTATGCATGCGCAAGGCGCTCAGATGGCTGCTGGCGCTCACCGTGCTCATAGGCACGCTGAGCACGGCCGGGGTGGCCACCGCCACCGCCGCCCAGGCCGGCCGACCCGGTCAAGTCGCGGACATCAAGGACCAGTTGCTGGCGATACCCGGCATGAGCCTGGTCGAGGAGAAGCCGTACACCGGCTACCGCTACTTCGTCCTGAACTACACCCAGCCGGTCGACCACCGGCACCCGTCCAAGGGCACGTTCCAGCAGCGGATCACCGTGCTGCACAAGGACGTATCGCGCCCGACGGTCTTCTACACCAGCGGCTACAACGTCTCGACGAACCCCAGCCGCAGCGAACCGACCCGGATCGCGGACGCCAACCAAGTCTCCCTGGAATACCGCTACTTCACCCCGTCCCGCCCCGCCCCGGCCGACTGGTCCAAGCTCGACATCTGGCAGGCGGCCAGCGACCAGCACCGCGTCTTCAAGGCCCTCAAGCCGATCTACACTAAGAACTGGATCGCCACCGGCGGCTCCAAGGGCGGTATGACGGCCACCTACTTCGAGCGGTTCTACCCGCGTGACATGGACGGCGTCGTCGCCTATGTCGCCCCCAACGACGTGGTGAACAACGAGGATTCGGCCTACGACCGCTTCTTCACCAAGGTCGGCACCAAGGAGTGCCGCGACCGCCTTGACGCAGTACAGCGCGAGGCGCTGGTGCGCAGGGACGCGCTGGAGAAGAAGTACGCGGCGTACGCGGCCGAGAACGGCTTCACCTTCACCACCGTCGGCAGCCTGGACAAGGCCTACGAAGCCGTCGTCCTCGACTACGTCTGGGGCTTCTGGCAGTACAGCCTGCTCTCCGACTGCGACACCATCCCCGCGAACGCACAGGCCGCCACCGACGACGAGATCTGGACCTCGGTCGACACGATCTCCGGATTCTCCTTCTACACCGACCAGGGCCTGGACCCGTACACCCCGTACTACTACCAGGCGGGCACCCAACTCGGCGCCCCCACCATCAAGTTCCCGTACATCGAGAAGAAGTACCTCCGCTACGGCTACCAGTCGCCCCGCAACTTCGTCCCGCGCTCCATCCCGATGAGGTTCCAGCCGAACGCCATGCGGGACGTGGACAGCTGGGTCCGCCACCACGCCGACCACATGCTCTTCGTCTACGGCCAGAACGACCCGTGGGGCGCCGAGCGCTTCGCCGTCGGCAAGGGCGCGAAGGACTCGTACGTCTTCACCGCGCCCGGCCTCAACCACGGCGCGAACGTGGCCGGCCTGACCACTGACCAGAAGGCACTCGCCACCGCCCGCATCCTGGCCTGGGCGGGCGTCCCGGCCACGACCACGGCACAGGCGAAGCCCCTCGCACCGTACGACGCGAAGCTGGACCGCCAGGACGTGCGGCGCGAGCCGGCGCTCCGGCCGTAGGCAACCTCCTTACTGCGCCCGGCCGTTGACAGTCACCCGACTACACCGGCCGGGCGCAGCCCACGGGTCGCTCGCCGCCGAGCTGCACATACAGGGCGGTCGAAGCGGGGCAACTCGCCCTCCGCAGAACGGCCTTGACCACCTTGTACTGCGGCTTCCTGGGCCCCGAGCCGTCGCACGCCGTCTCCCGGACCTGCCCGCTGCCCGAGCCGTAGACACAGTCACCGACGATCGTGCGGGGCCCGCCCCCGCCGCCCGGGTCGCCGGGGTGCGGCGGTTCCAGGTTCCGCATACAGGCGTAGCCCTTGGGTACGACCCCGTCGCCGCCCGCGCCCGACGACCCCTGGGCGCTGATGTGCAGCACGAAGTCGGTGGTCGCCGGACAGACGGGACCGTCGCTCACATCACCGTCGTAGCGGGCGATGACGCGCGCGGCCGCCCGTTCACTCGTACAAGGCGCCTCGGTGAAACTCGTCGTGCCGAAGGAACTGCACTCGTCGACGCCGAGGAACACCGCGCCGTAGCCGGAGGGTTGGGTGGAAGCGGACGATGTCGCGGCCGCCTTCCCGCCGAGGCGTCCTTCGCCCTCGCCCGATCCGGAACCGTGCGCGGCCTGGCAGCCCGTCGTCAGGGCGGCGAGCAGCGCCGCGCACACCACCCCCACGCACCATCGCTCACGCATCGATCCCCCCGGCTGCCCCCGCCCAGCGTGACCCGCGACAGCGGGCGCACGCCAGACGTGCGGGGGGCTTTGGGCCAGTTGGCGGGGGTGGGGCGGGTGGGGAACGTACCCCTAGTACGACAGCCCGTGCCCCACGGGATACAGCACCTGCGTCGGATCATCCGCGCGCCGCACCGCGACCGGGAGCTTCCCGCGCGGCCGGACCCGGCCCGCGATCACCCGTGCCGCCGCCCGGAGTTCGACGTCGGTCCAGGAGTAGGACGCCAAGTAGGCGGACACGGAGGGCAGTTGGGCAACATCGTAGGGGTTGCGGACGGCGACGGCCACGACCGGCTTCCCGGTGGCGACGAGTTGCTCGACCAGAGTCTTCTGCGCGTCGGTCGCCGTGACGTTATAGGTCGCCACCACCACCGCGTCCGCCGCACCCGCCGCCGTCACGGCCTTGGCGACGGTCGCGGCGGAAGGCGTTGTACCGGTGGACAGGGCGGTCGCCGTGAACCCCGACTCCCCTAGGGCGGCGGCCAGTACACCGGTGGGTGGACCCGTAGTACCCGTAGGGGAGGCCGGATCGGCGCCGACCACCAGGACCTTGCCGTGCGTACGACGGGACAGCGGCAGCAGCCCCGCCGAGTTGACCAGCAGGGTGGTGGTCCGCTCGGCGATGCGGTCGGCGGCGGCGAGGTGGGCGGGGGTCCCGACCGTGCGGTCGACGCCCGCCCGGCTGACGTACACGTCCTCGAACAACCCCAGCCGTTCCTTCAGCCGCAGCACCCGCAGGATCGACTCGTCGAGGCGTGCCTCCGTCAACTCCCCGCCCTGCACGGCCTTGAGCACGGCGTTCCAGGCGACGTCCAGGGAGGGCGGGTTGAGGAGCTGGTCCACCCCGGCCTTGAGCGCGAGCACCGGCACCCTGTCGTCCCCGTACTTCTGGCGTACCCCCTCCATGCCCAGCGAGTCGGTGATCACGACGCCGTCGTAGCCGAGTTCGCCGCGCAGGATGCCGGTGAGGATGGGGTGGGAGAGGGTGGCCGGGTCGCCGGAGTCGTCGAGGGCCGGGACCATGATGTGGGCGGTCATGATCGAGCCGATGCCCGCCTTGACGGCCGCCCGGAAGGGGACGGCGTCGAGCGCCTCCCACACCTCCCGGCTGTGGGTGATGACGGGGAACCCGAAGTGGCTGTCCACGGCGGTGTCGCCGTGCCCCGGGAAGTGCTTTGCGGTGGCGGCGACCTGGCTGCTCTGATACCCCTTCACCTCGGCGGCGACGAGGCCGGCCACGGCGTCCGGGTCGGCGCCGAAGGACCGTACGCCGATGACCGGGTTGGCCGGGTTGACGTTCACGTCGGCGTCGGGGGAGTAGTCCTGGTTCACGCCCATCGCGCGCAGCTCGGCACCGGAGATCCGGCCGAGGGTGCGGGCGTCGGTGCGGGAGCCGCCGGCGCCGATCGCCATCGCGCCCGGGAAGAGGGTCGCGGGTGCGCCGATGCGGCAGACGATGCCGTGTTCCTGGTCGGTGGCGACCAGTACGGGGAGCCCTCGGGGTTTGCTGAGGGACGCCTTCTGGATGCCGTTCGAGAGGTCGGCGATCTGGTGGGGGTCGCGGGTGTTGTGGGCCCAGGTGAAGTAGATGATGCCGCCGACGTGGTACTTGGCGATCAGTTCGGCGGCCGTGCGCACGCCGATCTCGCTCAGGTTGGCATCGATGTCGGCCTGGTCGGGGGCGGTGGCGGAGTGGCCGTAGACCCGCATCACGAACAGCTGGCCGACCTTCTCCGGCAACGTCATGCGGGAGATCAGCGAGCGGAGTCTCTTGTCGTCGGCGTGGGCGGTGCCGCCGACCGCGAGGGACGCGGTGACGCCCATGGTCGCGGCGAGGACGGTACGTCTGGAGGGCACGTGCGCTCCTTCCGGAGGTGTTCCACGTCGGATCGTCGGATTCGGTTCCTCGGATCCGCTGAAGGAAACTTCCAAGACTTCACGAATATCCGGGAAGTTTCTGCCAGTCAAGGGAACGCACAGTACCCAGCGAGGGAGCCGCCATCGGCGCAGTTGGAGGGGGGCGCGCCGATGACGGCTTGCTGCCGGCCGCGGCACGGAGGAGAGGGTTTGTCAGCTTTCGCAGCCAGCGGCGAGGCCGACGCCGTGCCACGGAGACTCGTCCGGCAGCATGCGGTTTGGACGGCCGCGAGGGGATGTGGGTTCCCTTCTTCCGGCTGATTCCCGGAAGTTGGTGAAGCGGTGCACAACGGGACGGGTGCGGTCACGCACAGGGATGTGCGGGTGGATGGCGGAGACGGGCGGGCGAACGGTGGTCGTCCATCCCGTGGACGTCCCGGCGGGGCGGCCGACCGCCGCCCGATCATGAGGGCATGCCCGTAGTCGACATCCCCGGTTCCAAGTCCATCACCGCCCGCGCGCTGTTCCTGGCGGCCGCCGCCGACGGCGTCACCACCCTCCGGCGCCCCCTCCGCTCGGACGACACCGAGGGTTTCGCCGAGGGCCTGACCCGGCTCGGCTACCGCGTGGGCCTGACCCCGGACGCCTGGCAGATCGACGGCCGCCCGCAGGGTCCGGCGGTCGCGGAGGCGGACGTGTACTGCCGGGACGGCGCGACGACGGCCCGCTTCCTGCCGACGCTGGCGGCGGCGGGTCGCGGCAGCTTCCGCTTCGACGCCTCCCCGCAGATGCGCCGCCGCCCGCTCCTCCCGCTCACCCGGGCCCTACGCGACCTGGGCGTCGACCTGCGCCACGAGCAGGCGGAGGGCCACCACCCGTTGCGCATCGAGGCGTCCGGTGTGGAGGGCGGGGAGGTCGTCCTGGACGCCGGCCAGTCCTCCCAGTACCTGACCGCGCTGCTCCTCCTCGGCCCCCTGACGAGGAAGGGCCTGCGCGTCAGGGTCACGGACCTGGTCTCCGCGCCGTACGTCGAGATCACGATCGCGATGATGCGGGAGTTCGGGGTGGAGGTCCGCAAGGAGGGTGCTACCTACGTCGTCCCGTCGGGCGGCTACCGGGCCACCACCTACGGGATCGAACCGGACGCGTCCACCGCGAGCTACTTCTTCGCGGCGGCGGCCGTGACGGGTGGAGAGGTGACGGTCCCGGGGTTGGGCACGGGCGCGCTCCAGGGCGACCTGGGCTTCGTCGACGTACTGCGCCGGATGGGTGCGGAGGTGGAGACGGGCGCGAAGGGCACGCGGGTGCGGGGGACGGGCGAGCTGCGCGGCCTCACGGTCAACATGCGGGACATCTCGGACACCATGCCGACGCTGGCCGCGATCGCCCCCTTCGCCTCGGGCCCGGTCCGCATCGAGGACGTCGGCAACACGAGGGTCAAGGAGTGCGACCGGCTGGAGGCCTGTGCGGAAGGCCTCCGGCGGTTGGGCGTGGAGGTGGCGACGGGCCCCGACTGGATCGAGATCCGCCCGAGCGACGTGCCGGGGTCAACTCCCGTCACGGGCACGGAGATCAAGTCCTACGGCGACCACCGCATCGTCATGTCCTTCGCGGTGACCGGGCTGCGGGTACCGGGTATCTCGTTCGACGACCCGGGGTGCGTGCGGAAGACTTTCCCGGGGTTCCACGATGCGTTTGCCGCGCTGCGGGGGCAGTTGCCGGCGTGAGGTGTGGAGGCGAACCGGGGTGTGCGCACGTCCAGTTGGACCGATCGGCCGGTGATCGGAAACCATCGCCCCCATGAACTCCTACCTCATCCTCCACGGCTGGCAGAACCACCGCCCGAAGGAGCACTGGCAGCACTGGCTGGCCGACCGGCTCGGGGAACTCGGCCATCACGTCGTCTACCCCCAGCTGCCCGACCCCGACGCCCCCGACCTGGACGTGTGGCTGGGTGAACTCGCGCGCTGTCTCGGCGAGTTGGAGAACGGCGGCGGCGCCGAGCGGGTCGTCCTCGGACACAGTGCCTCGGCGCTGCTCTGGCTGCACGCCGTCGCCCGCGGGCAGGTCCTGGGCGGTGCGGCGGACCGGGTGCTCCTGGTCGGACCGCCCTCCCGCGCCGTGGTCGCGCAGTATCCGGAGGTGGCCGGATTCGCCCCGCCCGCCGCCGACTTCACGCTTCCCGGAGACGTCCGCCTGGTCGCCGGCGACGACGACCCGCACTGCCCGGAGAACGCGCGCACCGCCTACGGCGACCCGTTCGGCATCCCCACCGAACTCATCCCGGGCGCGGGCCACTTGGACCTGGTCGCCGGTTACGGCTCGTGGCCCGCGGTGCTGGACTGGTGCCTGGACGGGACGGCGCCGCTCACGGCTCGTCCGGTGTGACCCCGGCCCCCGTCCCGGCGCGCAGTTCCGGCGTACTCGCCCCCACCCCCGCCACCGCCAGCACACACAGCAGCCCGCCGGTGAACAGGGCCGTCGCGCCCGAGGTCCAGCCCGCGACCAGGCCGCCGCGGAGGTTGCCGAGGTTGGGGCCCGCCTGGCCGATGATCTGTTCGGCGGCCGTGACCCGGCCGAGCAGGGCGTCCGGGGTGCGGGTCTGCACGATCGTGCTGCGGGCGACCACCGAGGTGGCGTCGGCGGCGCCCGCCAGCGCCAGCAGCGCGAGTCCCGCCCACGGGCTGGTCAGCAGGCCGAAGCAGGCCAGGGCGGCGCCCCAGCCCGCCGCGCCGCAGAGCATCACCGAACCGGGGCGGGCGAGACGGGTGACCGGGCCGGAGAGGGCCGTGGCCGTGACCCCGCCCACGGCGAGCGCGGACAGGAACAGGCCCAGGGTCCGCGGGTCGCCGCCGAAGCGTTCGGCGTTGATCAGCGGGAAGAGGCTGACCGGCATCGCCAGGACTGTGGCCGCCATGTCGGTGATCAGCGCGCCACGCACCACCCGGTGCCCGGCCAGGAAACGCAGGCCGTCGAACATGCCGTGCAGCCCGGGGCGTGACTTCTCGCCCTCGGGCGGCAGCGGGGGGAGGCCGAAGGCGCCGTAGAACGACGCGCCGAAGCTGAGGGTGTCCAGCAGGTAGCAGACACCGATGCCCCACCAGCCGAGCACCACGCCCGCCACGGCCGGGCCGAGCAGCATCATCGCCTGGCCGGTCACCTGGTTCAGGGCGAGACCGGCGGCCACCTGGTCCTTGGGCAGCAGCCGCGGTACGAACACGCCCGACGCGGGTGCGCCGATCGCGGCGAACGCGGACTGCGCCGCCACCAGGGCCAGCACCACGGCCACCGGTACGTGCCCCGTGA